>DILC01000055.1:5172-42198 GCA_002424865.1 Rhodocyclaceae bacterium UBA5602
GCCAGATCAACGGCATCGAGCGCTACTGTTTTTCCATAGTGCAAACTGACGCCGACAAGGCGCGCGACGGGCGCACCACCGGGCTGTGCAGCGCTCATTTAGCCACCTTCACCGCCAGCGAGGCTGGCCATTCGGCCTGCCGGTCGAGCTTGATCCAGGCCATGCCGGGCAGGCCGGTCTTGACCTGTTTCAGGTGTTTTTTCAGCAGCTCCGGGTCGATGCGGGCTTTGACGCGGAACATGAGTTTCTGCCGTTCGATAGCAGTTTCCACCGTCTTCGGCGTGAATTGCGCCACGCTGGCGACGAAAGACACCTGGGCGGGAATCACGTAGCCGGGCGCGGCATCCAGCACGAGGCGCACCTCAGTGCCCAGCGCGACCTTGCCGGCGACTGTTTCCGGCAGGAAGAAGGTCATGTAAACATCCGCGAGATCCACCATGTTGAGCACCTTGCCGCCGGCGCCCAGCACTTCGCCGGGCTGGGCCACGCGGTACTGCACGCGACCGTCGCGCGGCGCCTTGAGTTGGCTGTCCTGGATGTCCGCCTCGATGCGCGCGATGGTGGCGGTGGCCGCCTCGACAGTGGCGCGTGCGCCGGTGACTTGCGACTTGCTTGCCACAATGGCCGCTGCCGCCGCTTTCGCCTGGGCTTTGGCCGCGTCCAGTGCGGCTTGGGCGTTATGCACCGCCGCCTGATCGTCGTCGAGTTGCTGAATGGATGTCGCCCCTTCACGCGACAGCGTTTGCGACCGGGCCAAGCGCCGCTTGGCGTTATCCAGCTCGCTCTCGCGCTGCACCACGACGGCTTGCGCCGCCGCCAGATCGCTTTCGCGCATCTTGACTTGCGCTTCGGCGCTGGCCACGCCGGTAATCGCCTGTTGTTGCTGGGCGCGCGCCTCATCGCGCTGGGCGGTGAGCACGTCGATCTGCATTTGCGCCAGCACCTGACCTGCTTTTACGAAGTCGCCTTCGCGGGCGAAGATATCGACCACGCGACCCGGGTATTTGCTGGCCACGTCAATCTCGGTAGCCTCGATGCGGCCATTGCCGCTGACGAAACCATCGCCCAGGCCTTTTGGCCGGGTCATCGTCCACACGCCCCAACCGACCAGCGCGATGGCCATGGCCGCAACGGCCAAGGGCAGGTTTTTCTTGAGTGCAGGGCTTAAAGGATTCATGGTGAGGTCTCGTATTTTCCGTTTTTCAATTCGCCGGGCGGATGCGGCGGGTGGCCGCATCCGCCGACGCAACAAATTCCTGGCTGCCGCCGCCCAGCGCCGCATAAAGGCTCACGCGGCTGGAGAGCAGGGCGCGGCGAGTTTGTACCAGTTGCTGCTCGGCCGTGAGCAGGTCGCGCTGGGCATCCAGCACTTCAAAATAAGGGGCGCTGCCATTGTCATAACGCAGCTGGGATAGCCGCGCGCGCTCGGCCTGCGCCGCCAGCGTCGCCTGTGCGATGCGCACCTGCTCGGTCAGCCAGTGGCGCGCGGATAAGGCGTCCGACACATCGCGAAATGCGGCCTGGATGGTCTTTTCATAATTCGTCACCGCCAGGTCGCGGCGGACTTCGGCCAAATCGAGGTTGGCGCGGTTGCGCCCGGCATCGAAAATCGGCAGGGAAAGGCTGGGCAGAAAACTCCAGGCGCGGCTACCGGAATCGAACAGGCCATTGAGCTCGGCGCTGGCTGTGCCCGCCGAACCGGTCAAGGTGATGCGCGGAAAAAAGGCCGCGCGCGCCGCACCGATGTTGGCTTGGGCGGCGCGTAGCTGATGCTCCGCCGCCGCGATGTCGGGGCGTTGCAGCAGAAGGTCAGACGGCAGGCCGACGCGCACCTCGCGCGCGATTGCGTCGTCACTGAAATCCGTCTGTTCCGGTAGCGCTGGCAGTGTTGATCCGGCCAGCAGGGTCAGTGCATGGGCTTGCGCGGCGCGCGCCTGTTCGAGCTGCGCGGCCAGGGTTTGCGCCTGTTGCAGGAGGACTTCCACCTGCACCAGGTCCATCTTCGCAATCGCACCGACTTCAAAGCGGCGCTTAAAAATGCGCAACGACTCCTCGCGCGTGGTGATGGTCTGCCGCGCCAGCGCGATGCGCTGGTCCAGCTCGCGTAGCGCCAGATAACTGTCCGCCACCTGGCCAATCAGGCTGAGCGTGACGGCGCGGCGCGCTTCATCGGTGGCCAGATAGTTTTCCAGCGCGGCATCCTTCAGATTGCGCACGCGGCCCCAGAAGTCCAGCTCCCAGGCGGCCAGCCCCCCACCCACCTGATACTGGCTGCTGACAAGGGATTGCCCGCTCATATTGAGGTCGCCCGGTAGGCGCGCCCGGCTGCCGTTGGCCGTGGCCGCAATACTTGGCAACTGATCAGCCCGCTGGATGCCATAAATGGCGCGGGCTTCTTCGACACGCAGCATCGCCGTGCGCAGGTCGCGGTTATTGGCTAGCGCCTGTTGGATTAAGGCCTGCAAATGCGGGTCGAGGAAATAGGCATGCCAAGCCATTGCTGAGGCGGCCGTCATGCGGTCTGCTTCCTTTTTTCCCGCTACGTTCGCAGACTGCGGGGCGGCGGCGGGATAGGCCGTGGCTACCGGCAGGGCTGGCCGCTCAAAACTGGGCGCCAGGGAGCAACCGGCCAGTGCCAGAGCACCGGCCAGTGCGCACAGGGAGACCGCGCCGCGCAGCCGTCCATATTCAGACGCGTTTCTTTCCCCGTCGGAATCGTTCATCGTTTTTGCTCCCCGCTATCTGACAATTGAAAATCCCACCCTCACCTGCGTCCCACGGTCCAGATTGTAGTCGAGCAGACTTTCACCGTACCCTTTGAATAGCTGGAGGTGAAGGAAACCGCAGGTACGGGCGAAAATCGGTTGGCGTAGCGGATAGGAAAGATCAAACTGGGCGCTGCCACGCCCGGTGGTGCCGCGCCGCAACTGCGTCGCCAGAAGCCAGCCGTCCTCACGGCCATAGCGTAAATTCCAGTCTGCGTAGCCCCGGTAGCGCTGGATGTCCGGGTTGCCTTCCTTGTCCAGATAACCCTAGACCTTGGGCGCGAAGATCAGCGTGCGCCCATCGGAAAACCCGGTACGCCAGACAGGTTGCGCGAAGAGTGTGTTGACGCTACGCGAATTCACGCCATCCTTGCCGTTCGACTCGTGTTCGTAACCGGCGCGCAGCATGTCGGGCATCAGGCCCTCACCGGGGATAGCCCCCTGCCAGAAGAGGCTGGGGCGGAAGCTGATATCGCGAAACGGTGTCGAATTGGCGCCCAAGTCCCATATCGAATTCTGCGTATAGCCAAAATGCAACCGGGATAGCAATGGAAACCACTGCACCGGAGGGTTGGCAGGATCGAAGATCCGGTATTTGAAGCTCAACTGGAAGCGGGCTGTTGACGTGCAACCAGAATTGACCCGCCTTCGAGTACTAACCTGATCGAATTTTGATCAGGGAGACGAAGGAGTGATCAAAGTGAAGATGTTGGCCAAGATAAGGCGCCTGCACCNNGAAGGGCAGTCGGTCAGGCAAATTTTCCGGGACACCGGGCTATCGAGAAACACCGTCAGGAACTGGCTGCGGCAAGACGCCGCTGAGCCGGAATTTCACAAACGCAAGGCGACCAGCGTCGTTGATCGATGGGCGGATCAATTACGGCAATGGCTCCAAGCCGACAGTCACCGGACCAAACGCGAGCGGCGCACCCTACTGGCGATGCACAAAGCCATCGTCGCTCAAGGCTATCCCTCCTGACGCTACACCGCCATCTGCTCAAGCAAACCGGTGGCGACCGGGTCATGGCCGATGTTCTGGGCGCGATTGTGCCGCACGGCTCAAATCCACACAGCGTCCAGCCACGGTGGAAACGGCGCTCGCAATCAAGGAAGAGCCACAGGCCAATGTGACCCGATACGACCATCTGCGCACGGGGGTGAGTGATGTCGATTGAGCTGATGGCGCGACTGAAGGCATTGAAATTGCACGGCATGGCGCAATGCTGGCCAGAGCTGGTGGCCAGGGCCCGGCACAGCCAATTGGAGCCCGAGCAGTGGCTGGACGAGTTGATTCGGGCGGAAACAGCGGAACGCGATGTGCGTTCGCTGGGCTATCTGCCCTTCAGCCAGGCGGGCGGGGCCTTACTGTTTCATCTGCTGTCCAAACTGTATGAGCATACCCGCGTGATGATCACGACGAATCTGTCATTTGCCGAATGGGGCACGGTGTTCGGTGATGCCAAGATGACCACGGCGATACTCGACCGACTCACGCATCACTGCCATATCGTCGAAACCGGCAATGGATCCTGGCGCTTCAAAACGAGTACGGCCCGGCTGCAGCCGGGCCGTACTCGACACACCCAACCCAAAGGAGATCAACCACCCGACACCAACGACTTATCCACAACCGCCTAGGTATACCGGGCACCAATCCGGTGGGTCAGTTTTAGATGAAAACCCCGGGTCAATTCGATGTGCAAATCAACACCCCCCAGTCGAACTGGCGATCTTTTGAGCAGTGTTCGTGCGGGAAATAGAGTTGAATCTGGCCATGCCGGATTTNNGGATTTCGTCCAGCATGCCCATGGTGGCCATGTTGCGCATGCCGGGCGTCTTGCCAAATCGCGCCATGCGGGCTTCTGCCGTGGAGGCTGAATATTCGGCACGGGCAATCGCGCCAAAGTGTGCCTTGATGACACTGAGCCAGCCTGGGTCGGCATTTTCAAATATCTGGCTACGCTCAAGTGCTGCCTTGACTGAATAAGCGCCAGCATCTTTTTCGCGCTGAATTTTTACATACTCAGGGTAGGTTTGTTTGTAGGGCTCATCGTAAGACTCCCACGCGGGCATGGGAATGCCCATGCTGCCCGACATTTCGGCAGGAAACAGTTCGTCTTCCTGCACATAGGTAGGTGTCCACTTGACTGGTGCGGGCCAGGTCATACCAGTCCAGTTTGCCTAAATTTGCCATGGTTATTCTCCTTCAAGGGGTAAATATTGATGTACGGATATTGATGCCCGACAATCAGATTTTTCTAAACAAGGGCGAGCGGACCTGCTGCGCATCTGCTGCCGAAATGAATTTTTCAAAGAAGATATCGTCTTCAAACAGGCGGCCTTGCATCAAGGCGTTAATACAGGCATCGATCATCAGCGGCGGGCCGCACAGGTAGGCCTGGTTCCCTGCAAATCCGTCCGGGTAGGTTGCGGTGGCAGCATCATGAACATAGCCACGATATCCAACCCAGTCAGACCCGGCAGGCTCGTTCGACAAGGCCGGGATATAGCGAAAATTTGGGTGCTTTGCCGCTAGTGCAACAAACTCATCGTGGTAGTACAACTCTGCCCGATTGCGCTGGCCGTAAATGAGTGTGACAGGAAGATCCCAGCCTGTGTTGAGTAAATCCAGAATCATTGAGCGCGGGCTGGATAAACCGGAGCCACCGGCGATGAAAATGAGCGGTTTACGTGCCGATTGATGGACAAAAAACCGTCCGTAAGGGCCTTTCGCCGTCACGCCAGCGCCGACTTTTAGCTCGTTATGTATGTAGCTTGTGCCTTCGCCACCGGCCACGATGCGCACATTGATTTCAATTTCCTGCGCAGTATCCGCGGGCGGATTGGCGAGCGAAAAGGCCCGCTCTATGCCTTTGCCGGGCACAACAAACTGGATGTATTGCCCGGCTTGAAAATGCATGGGTTCATCGAGCTCGATGAATACGCCTTTGATGGTGGGCGTTAAATCCACGATGCGGCTGACCGTACCAGCAAAGTCGCGCACGGGAATTTGTTCGGAGTCCGGGTCTTCTTCAATGTCTGCTTCGATGGTGACATCGCTCTGCAGTGTGGCGCAACAAGCGAGCGTCATGCCTTCGTCGCGTTCAAAATCCATCAAGGCAAAGGAGGATGCCTGGCCGTGATCGACTTCACCCGCGGTGACTTGAACCTTGCATGTACCGCATAAACCGTGGCCGCAGGCGTTGGGAATGTAAATGCCAGCGCGCAAGGCCGCATCGAGGATGGTTTGTCCCTCTTCGATATCGAGCGTTGCGCCCATGGGTTCAATGGTGAGTTCGTGAGTCATGGAATCCTTTGGTCCTTTGCTTAAAAGATGGATGCGGGATGCTCAAGTTGCCTTGGTCTGGCGGTGGGTCCGGGGGGCGCTGGAAATTACAGCCCGATACTGTTCAAGCCATTGAGGCCAGGCGTGATGAACACCAGGTAGTCCTTATGTCCGACCTTGTTTTCCGCCAGTGACTTGTCAATGTCTGGCTGCCAGGGCAGGTGATCTTTTTCCCATGTCACGGTGTTCCAGTCGATCTTTGCGGCATCCGGATGGAAGGCAATGGACGGGGCAATAAAGGTGGTGATGGCTTGCCGCAAGGTCATGCCTGGCGGCAGGGCGACGGCAAAGGGGGCAGCGACGAGGACGTGCCTGTCCCAGCAAAAGTTCACCAAAATGTTGCCATGGAAATTTTTGACCGCATCACGCGGGGCAAACTCATAGGGGCCTAATGCATTGACTGACATTGTTTTTCTCCTGTTTTTGCTCCCTGCCTTTATCGGTGGGCAGGGAGCGCTTTGGTTTTTTAAATACTTGACGGCTTTAGTTGTGCCCTGCCTGGCCGCGCCACTTGGCGAAGTTCTGTTGGTCTTCCGAGCCTTCAAAGTCACCATTGTCGCGGCCCAGGTTGTAGTGGAAGTACTCCAGCACAGCTTTGAGCGGATCAAAATCCGGTGCGGTGGGATCGACATCCGGGTTAAAGCAATTGCCCTGATAAATCTGGTTTACCGGCAGCCAGCTTTGCACAAACTTTTCCGGCTCATTGCTGAAAATTTCCTGGCAGTGGCCGGAACAGAAAACGTATTTTTCGCCTTCATGCACGGTCTCGCGATGCGAGATTTTGGTCGGGTCGCCAGGTTCGGTGAAACATAGCGGAATCTGGCAGGTGGTGCACAGCGCAGGCAGCGTGGTTTGATACACACGCCCGCCGCGGGCATGCTTGTCGCGCAGAAATTCCAGGCGGGGACGGTAGTATTTATCAAAGCTATCCGGATACTTGGCCGATAGCCAGTCCAGCTCTTCATTGGTGGGTGACCAGGTATGAAAGGCCGTAGCGCCGCCATATTCATAAAACAGCAGCCAGATTTGGTGTGATATATGATTCTTGGCTTCACAAGCATCAGCCCAGCCTTTGGGCGGACGTATGCCGTAGCGCGCCAGGTCGCGGAACAGGGCGCCGCCATTTTCTTCCGCGTAAATTTCCCAGGCTTCCTTCCAGCTCATCACGCGCTTGGGCAGCATGTAATCCATCATCATGCCAACGAGGGCGAGCACCTTGCTGCCGCGCCAGAACCATTTGTCAATCCAGCCTTGCACGATCGGCACGTTGGCCGGGTCTTGTTCGAGCAGGAATTTGATGGCCTCAATGCCCAGCGTCATGTGGCGTGATTCGTCCGATTGCGCGGAAAAGCCGAAAGTCACCGTGCTCATGTCGCCGTTGTAGGCAGCGCCCGACATGAAGGGGACGAATAAAAGATTGGTCAATACATATTCAAACGAGAAGCTGATCGCAATCAGGAACTCGAAGGGGCCGGCGCTGAGTGCGTCTTCGCCAAACGATTTGGGTACGGATAAATACCAGACGCGATCCCACATGTGGCGCTGGCTGTGAAAGCCGTTGTAATACTTGTTGTAATTGGAAATCGAGTGTGTTTGCGTCTGGTAATGGCGTAGCTCATCCACCGCCTGCATCTGGCAGGCAATGCGGGATGCTTCACCACGGAAATGACGGCCTGCCCGCGCAAAGCCCTGCACGACGTAGTTTTCCAGGGGACTGACCCCTTGCCAAAAGAGCTTGATGGCACTCAAGTAGCGCGCGTCGGTAATGTTGAGGTGACCATTGTTTTGCGCAAAGGCTTCAATCACGGCGTAGAGCTTTCGGTCTTTTTCTCCCTGATATTTCCAGTAGGCATCCATCGTCAGGCGGAAGGGATCCACCCACTTGTCCCAATCATGAATCTTGATGCCTTCGTATTTATCGTACGGAAATACGGCTTCAGCGGGCTGATAAGTCGGCTCCCAGCCCAGGCCGCGCGTCATGTGGGCGTAGCGTTCTTTGATACCGAGTTTTTTCTTGCTGACGTTCATGTCCATGTTGTTTTCCTCTTGTTAGTAACAGTACCGTGAAACCATGTAATCTGCGCGCCACTTCAATTGACGGGCGTAGCGGGCGGCGGTGACTTCCTCCGGGAAGGACGGGCGGGGGCGGGGCTTTATGCCGCCTTTGGCGTGTTTCATCATCGACGGGTGGTCGTTCGGGCCAGGGGCGTCAGTTATTCCATGCAACGGTCAGGTAGTCGTCTTCTTCATCAATGTGACCGCTAATCGAAATCAGGTTGATATGCAGTTGTTGAATATCAAAAGGCTGGCCGGTGAGCGCTTCTACTGTGCTGCGGTTAAGCGTCAAGCTGCCTTCGGCTTCAACGCGCACCATGGCGGGGGACTCTTGAACGACAGCATTGGGGTTGTCTTGCACAAGCGCTTCAACAATGGGCCGCGCCTCTTCATTCGCCTGAACAATAATAAAAACCTTGGACATGCAATCTCTCCTTTTAAACCGTCATGCCAAGCTTCTTGGCGCGGGCGTTGAATTGCTCGACGACTTCATCAAGCATGGTTTGCTGGTGATCACCAAAGGCCATGGCGGCAATGGGGGTGAGCGCGGCTATCGTGCGGTTGCGCCATTGGGTGGTCCATTGTGTGATGAGCGCCTTGTTGTGTTCCGATTCAGCCACCACGACTTTAATTACGCCATCGACCCATTTGCTGCTTTGGCCGAACCACAGCGGCATGAATGACGTCATCATGGCAATGGCGCTGCCGCCGCGTGAGGTCAAGGTGTCATCGACAAAACGGTCGTAAATCAGCGGGTAGAGCAACCCGTCGATGACAAAATTTTGCGCGACAAAAATTTCCATGAAATCCCGGATCACAAAAGTGTCCTCGGTCATGTGGCGCAGGGGCTGCCAGGCGGGGCTGTCCATCCATTGCTTTTTGGCCGTGTCAAGTATTTCCGGCTCATCCAGAATGAGCCCTAACCGCGTGAGATATTGCGCTATGCCCAAGTTGTCCATGGCCTGCATGATGGCCGGGGAGATCAGCACTTCAGAAAAGGCGCGCGAGCAAAACTCATTGTTGTTCATGTTTGCGCCCCAGGCGGCATGGCGTAGCGGGATCAATACATCCACAGCGAGCTTTTTCACATCCGGCGGCAAGCTCAAATGCAGGCGCCGCGATTCGACGAAATCAAAATTTGCCTCCTGCGTTTCCTGTTCCTTGGCGCGCTGGATTGTCCAGGAAGAATAGTAGAGCTGACGAGGGTCGCGCAGGTCGTACCACTCGCGCATTTGAATGGCGCTGCGGCGCGGATCGAAAAGCTCGAACTCTGGCTCCCACGTTGGCCGGTAGTGCATATGGGCAGTTGCCTGGTTGCCCAAGGTGGCTTCCTGGTAGCGCGAAGCGGGCTTATCCCCGCCGATGAGTTCTGCCACGTTGGTGAAGGTATTGCGCAACGGTTTTATTTCTACCGCTTTGATTTCTACTGACATGCTGCCCTCCGGTAAAAGTTGAAAACTATTTTTAAGGCTTTCTATGGCTCAATGATTCAATCGCTGCGAGTGGATCCTGAGGTTTGCTGCGGGGTTGTTGCGGGTGGGTGATTCAGGGGTCCATGTCATCCTCAAGGTGCTTGTGGACATCATGGCCTTGCGCGACATCACGCAAAGTCCAATCAAAAGCATGGCGGCTTGCCTGTGCCCCTTCGGGCAAAAAAATCACTTTGTTCTCCTCGCAAAATGCTTGGAAATCCTTTTCCTTGAGCATTAATTCCGCGAAGTATTCGGTGTGGCCGATGGCAAACTGAAACTCGATAAACCCATCTGCCCGCCGGTGGATGACGCGCACATAGCGTTTGGCAATGTCCGGATTTGCAGCAATTGACACAGTGGCTCCTCCAATGCATTTCTAGTTATCTTTCCTGTCTTATGAGCAGCTTGTGTGCCAATTCATATTGATGCAGCGCGGTATTTTTATTTGTTGCTGACGCTGGGGTGCCAATAGGGGATCAAGGAAATTTGTTGCATTGCGATAAATTTTCATCATAAAAATCATCAAAATTGATTGTTAATAATTTATAAAAGACATAAATTATTGATTATTTAATTCTGCAAACCAGCCATGAAACATCTCTCGTTAGCCAAACTTGATCGTTCGGCGCAAAACCAGCTTCCGGGTTTTGATGACCTGATCGCGCGTTTGCAACTCTCGCCTGAGTCTGGCCAGATCTGGCTGGGTGGCAAGCGCATGTTCATGTTGCACTTGTCCGCCTTTGGCGCGTTGCGGCGCGAGCTGATTGAAAGCTTAGGCGTTGATCAGGCGCGGGGCTTGCTCACCCGCATGGGTTATCTGGCAGGCAGCAAGGATGCTGAATTGGTGAATACCTTGCGCAAGGACGGCAGCGTGTATGACGCCTTCGTGATTGGCCCGCAGTTGCATGCCATGCAAGGCGTGGTGCGCGTGGAGCCTGTCGTGGTCGACGTGGATGTTGCGCAAGGGCGCTTTTACACCGAGTTTTTATGGTGGGGATCGGTGGAGGATGAAGCCCACATTGCGGATTACGGCTTGGCGGCGGAGCCTGTATGCTGGATGCAAATTGGTTATGCATCCGGGTTTAGCAGCGCATTTTTTGGCCGGCGCGTGATTTATCGGGAAGTGGAATGCGCGGCGATGGGGTTTGAGGCTTGCCGCATTATCGGCAAGCCTCTCACCGAGTGGGATAACGTGCAAGAGGATTTGCGCTATTTTGATGCGCAGCCTTTTGCGAATCGAAAAATCATCAGCTTGAGTTCACTAAACCCCATCAGCCATTCAGCTGCACAACTGCAGGACGAGGTGCCAGCGGCAGCTGCGCTGCAAAAGTCGCGCTTTAAGGGGCGTCAGTTAATTGGCGTTTCTGCCGCATTTAACAGCGTGTGCCACATGATCGACCGCGTGGCAGATACGACAGCCCCCGTATTATTGCTGGGCGAGACAGGGGTGGGCAAGGAAATTTTTGCGCAAACGCTGCATTCCGTCAGCCCGCGGGCAGACAAGCCATTGATTGCCATTAACTGCGCGGCGATTCCTGAATCCTTGATTGAAACCGATTTGTTTGGCGTTGAAAAGGGTGCGTTTACCGGCGCCACCGTGTCGCGCCCGGGGCGCTTTGAGTTGGCGGATACCGGGTCTTTGTTTTTGGATGAGATTGCGTGCCTGAGCCTGGCTGCGCAAGGGAAGTTGCTGCGCGTGTTGCAAGAAGGGGAGGTCGAGCGCGTGGGCGGGACGAAATCCCGCCATCTGGATGTGCGCATTATTGCGGCAAGCAATATCGATCTGGAAGCCGCGGTGGACAAAGGCAGCTTTCGGCAGGATTTGCTCTTTCGGCTGAATATCTTCCCGATTGCGATTCCCCCGTTGCGCGAGCGCCGCGAGGATATTCCGGTTCTGGCGGATTATTTTTTACGCCGTTATTGCGCTATCCATAAGCGGCATCGCACCGGTTTTACCGAGCGGGCGCTGGATGCATTGATGCTGTATGAATGGCCGGGCAATGTGCGTGAAGTCGAAAATGTGGTCGAGCGCGCGATTATTTTGTCTGCCGAAGGCGGTGCGATGGATGTGGGGCATTTGCCTGTGGCCTTGATTGCGGGCGCAGGTGCCTCGCGTTTGCCGACAAGCACGTATGGCAGGCTGGCTGCAGGAGTCGCCTCGCCGGGAATGGACGTGCCGTTTGCAAGACGCCATGCCGTGGATTCTGCGGGGAAAATGACGGCCGCTGCTTTGCAGGCGGCATTAACCCAGCATCGGGGTAATTTGTCAGCCGTGGCCCGGGCATTGGGCATCACCCGTGCGCGCGTGGCGTATCAGGCAAAGAAGCTGGGTATGGACGCGATCTTGCGCGGCAGGACATGATTTGCAGGCAAGACGGCCTGCCCAAAAGGGTTTTGCGCCGTCTTGCCAGCGCCGACTTTTCGTACGCGGGCCCAGGCTTGCCTGGGCAGAGGCGTGGATGAATTACTTTTTGCCAAACAGGCCGGTCTCTGTCGGGTTGATCAAGTCCGACGTTGTCCAGCCCGTCAGGTCATATTCATTCAAGCACGTATCGACAAAACTCTTCATTTTGTCTATTTGGCCGGTGGCTGTGGCGTAGCCTAGCGATTGAATGCGAATGTCTTCGTGGTTGCCTGCGTAGTTGCGCTCGTAGAGCTCGTGGCGGCTGCCAAACTCGGTGCCGATCGAATCCCACAGGAGTTTCAAAATTTTGACCCGTTGTTCGGCGTCAATCCCATTGGAGCCGCGAACGTAGCGATCCAAATAAGGACGCGTGTCAGGATTGAGGAAATCGGCGGCATGCGATGGCAAATAGACGAGCGCAGCGCCCAGGTCTTTTTCGATCAAGTCCTTGATCATGGGGTAAGCCATGGGCGCAAAGACGCGATACGCGCTGGCGGCTTCATTATTCACTTGTACTGAATCCTTGCCCCAGGGCTCCGGGTTGCGCGCCATGGCTTCCGACAAGCTCCAGAACAGGTTGCGCCAGGCCAGGACTTCCCCAATGCGGCCTTGCACGCCGCGAAACTCATTCACGCCAGTGGTCTCGGTGGCCTTGATGAACAGACCGGTGATGAAATCGAGTTTCACCGCCAGGCGCGTACAGCCGTGAAAAATCGCACGTGACATGAAGCCGGAGCCAAAGATGAAATTATTCACCACGTTAATGTCACGGTAGGCGAAGACGTTTTCCCAGGGCACGAGCACTTTATCGAGCACCAGCACAGAATCGTTTTCGTCCATACGGCTGGAGAGCGGGTAATCAAACGGCGTGCCCATGACGGCAGCAGCGTATTCGTAAGAGGTGCGGCAAATGATTTTCAGGCCCGGGGAATTCATCGGCAGGGTGAAAATCACCGCAAAGCGCGGGTCTTTGATCGGCACGCCATACAGGCCGACAAAGTTTTGATGCGTCAGGGCGGAATTGGTCGCCACCACTTTCGCGCCTGAAACGATGATGCCCGCATCGGTTTCACGTTCCACATGCACGCAAATGTCTTCAATTTCAGACGAGCCCTTGTTGCGGTCAATCGGCGGGTTAACGATGGCATGGTTCCAGTAGAGAAGATTTTCCTGGGTTTTTTTATACCAGTTGCGCGCATTGCGCTCATATTCGCCAAAAAATTCCGGCATGGCGCCCATGGCGGCAATGAAACTGGCTTTGTAATCCGGCGCGCGGCCTTGCCAGCCGTAGCCGATGCGCTGCCAGGCAGCAATCGCATCGCGCGATTTGAGCAGATCGTCGGCACTTTTCGGCGCCTTGAAAAAGGGGTGCGTGATGCCGCCACTGCCCGTATCGGTCGGCACAGCCAACGGGCTATTCCTGGCGGGGTTCTGCATGGCGTCGTACAGCCTGGCGGTCATGCGCGCAGAATTACGAAAGGCTGGATGGCTAGTTACATCCTTGACGCGTTCGCCAAAAATATACACTTCACGCCCATCTTTCAGGCTTTCCAGATACTCGTCGCCCGTCATTGGGCGGGTTGTCGCGGGCTCTCCAGCAGCATGTGTTTTTTGTGTCATGGGCTACCTCATCGTATGAAGGCAAGCTTATCAATACAGCAGGGATGATGAAAGACCCGCAACGCTGGGATGCGGGTGATTGGGCAGGGGGGGGCGCAGGTTTTTTAAGCGTGCAGCTTGGCCAGGCTATCAATGCCTGTGTTGTAAATGCCTTCCACCATGGGGGTGACAGCCGACTCAGGCACGCCATCAAGGATAAATGTGGCTGTCCAATGCACATTGCAGCGATTGTTCCCGAGGTCTTTTACGGTAATGGCGCCCAGGTAATCCCTGAATGGCACGGGTGCTTCAACAATGCTGTAGCGCTGGGTGCGGGTCGCGTCATCGTTGCCAACCAAGCGTTCTGTGAACACCGCTTCGCCTTGCTTTAGCTGACGTGTGCCGCCGACGGTGTTATTGGATTTGGCGATAATTTCAAACATTGGCAAGATGCTGGTAACGGCGTCAAAGTCTCGGATCGTTGCCCAGACTGCCTCAGCAGGCGCCGTAATGTCGCGGCTTACGGTCACGGTGGTTTTTTGCTCACTCATTGGAATCTCCTCTTTTTATGGATTTTTTTATGGTGCGCCGCAAGCCACGCTTTTTTCATGGCTCACGGCGGTGTTGGCGGCATTTCTAAAGGCGCTGCCTGAACACGGATGCTTGATGCTTAAGCCGATGGAATCAAGCCCTCTGCCATGAGCGCGGCTTGTACGGACGGGCGCATGAAGATGCGGCCATGGTATTCCTTCAAGGCCGGCCACTTGCCAATATCCAGGCCAACGTACTGGCCCCAGCCCAGAACGGTGAAGAGGTAAGCGTCGGCAATGGTGAAGTTCTCGCCCAGCAGGAACTGCTTGCCAGCGAGTTGCTTGGCTACATATTCCAGACGGCGCTCAATGTTTTCCAACGAAGCCTTTTTCCAGTCCTCAGAAGCAGCGGGGTTGAACAAAGGGGAAAAGCTTTTGTGCAATTCGGTGCTAATGAAGGCAAGCCATTCTTGCAGACGATAACGTTCCAGCGTGCCGTTGGCGGGCGCCAGTTTTTTTTCTGCTACGCGGTCGGCCAGGTATTGATTGATTGCCGGGCCTTCGGTCAGCACTTGGCCGTCGTCCAGCACGAGGACAGGGACATAACCTTTGGGATTGATTTCACTGAAGTCCTTGCCAGAGATGGTCATGCGGCTACCGCGCAGATCAATGGCTTCTGAATCGTAAGTAAAGCCACCTTCTTCGAGGATGATATGTGGTGCAAGGGAGCAAGCGCCAGGCGCATAATACAATTTCATAATGAATCTCTCCGATGTAATTTGTGGAACGGTTGAATGCTGAAATTAGCGGTAAAGCCATGGTTCAATCGGGCAAGGCTGCCTATGCCGCAGTGCCAATTGAAGCTTTTATTCTATATCGTATCCATTCCAAAGCATGAAAATTGAAAAGCCGATACAAGCTGAACCAAGCCTGCCATTTCTTGCCAGCTAACGTTAAGGCCTGAATGTGCCGGTCGGCAAATCTTTCGGGCTATCAACATCGGCAAGAATGCCTGGGTCATCGCAATCAATTAGCGCAATCTCGGTTGCATGTTTTGCCAATAGGCTGCGGGCGCCTTGGTCGCCAGACAGGGCGCGAAGCGCCTCACCGAATACCGCTGAAAAACCCACCGGATGGCCGCGCCGTCCTTGATAAACTGGCGCTGCGATGGCGTTGCCATTTTGCAATGCGGCTAGCACCCTGGCGATGGTCGCGGGCTTGATAAAGGGCATGTCGGCCAGCGTGATCAGCCAGCCTTTTGCTTCTTGCGTGGCGGCAATGCCCATGGCGATACTTAACCCCATGCCGTCTGCAGCGGACGCCGGATTTTTTGTTGCGGCAAGCGTGATCGTTTGTATTCCCCGCGCTGCGAGTTGCGCGATGAGATCGTGCTGATCGGGCCGCACCACCACGATGGTATCGGGCAGCACACGCTGCAAGGTGATAGCGCTAACGCAGGCCATCGGTTGTCCATCCACCAGCGGGTGCATCAACTTGTCCGCACCGAAGCGTCGCGAGTGGCCCGCAGCGAGTAAGATTCCGCAATAGCCGCCAGGTTTGCTCACGATCGTTGCTTATCGTATTGGGCAGGTATTTGCGGCGGTTGTGGTTGTCTTTTGTTCACCGGTTGGGCTTTGCATGCCATGCCTGACAGCCGTCATTTCGGCGAGGATCGACACCGCAATTTCGGCTGGCGTGCGGCTGCCGATAGGCAAACCGACCGGCCCGTGCAGGCGATTCAATTCTTCCAGGCTGAGATCAAAATGCTGGCCTAGCCGTTCTTTGCGCTTGGCTGTGTTCGTGCGTGAGCCGAGCGCGCCGACGTAAAAGGCAGGGGATTTGAGGGCTTCCAGCAACGCCAGGTCATCCAGCTTGGGGTCGTGTGTTACGGCAACGATCGCCGTGCGCGCATCGGGGATGAGGGCAAGCACCGCATCATCCGGCATGTCTGCCACCAACTGCGTATTGGCGACTTGCCATGCGGCGCGGTATTCTTCGCGCGGATCGCATACGATAACAGCATAATCAAGCGCTTGTGCCATGCTGGCAAGATAGTGGGAAATTTGCCCGGCGCCGATAATCAACAGCCGCAGCTGCGGGCCGTGCAGGGTGACTAGCCGCTGCCCGTTCCAGATCAGCGTGTCTTGGGCGGTGGCGTCGGCAAGTGTTACCTGGCCTGTGGCGAGGTCAAGCGTGCGGGCGGTTAGTTCACCTTTTCCTGTACGCGCTAACAGCTGCTGCAGGGCTTGGACATCGGGTGCAGTTTCGATCACCAGGCGCAGCGTGCCACCACAAGGCAAGCCAAAGCGCGCGGCTTCTTCGCGCGTCACGCCGTAGGTAACAATGTCCACGACGCGGTGTTCATTTTTCGTGAGCAGACCCTCACGCACACGCTGCACGAGGTCATCTTCAATACACCCGCCAGAGACGGAACCGGCCAGTACGCCATCATCGCGCACCGCAGCCCAAGCACCCGGCGGGCGTGGTGCGGATCCCCAGGTGGCGGCAACTGTCACCAGCATGATGCGATGCCCGGCGAGCAGCCAGTCAATCGCGATGCGCAATACCTGCAAATCAGTGCTATCCATAGACCCGTCGAATGATTACGTCGGCTTGGCGACACCCAACTTGAACGGCAGTTGCCGCAAGCGCTCCCCCGTGGCGGCGAACAGCGCATTCGCTACAGCAGGCGCAACGACCGGTGTGCCGGGTTCGCCAACGCCTGTGGGTGGGGCGGCGGAGGGCACGATGTGTACTTCAACGCGCGGCATTTCGTGCATGCGCAAGGCAGGATAATCGCCAAAATTGGATTGCTCAACGCGCCCTTCATTCAAGGTGATCTCGCTATGCAAGGCAGCACTCAGGCCAAAGCCGATACCGCCTTCCATTTGCGCGCGCACCACGTCCGGATTCACGACAATGCCGCAATCTACGGCGCAAACCACGCGATCGACCTTGAAGCTGCCGTCGGGCTTTACGGTCACTTCGGCCACATTGGCGACATAGCTGTTAAATGATTCATGCACCGCAAAACCGCGGCCGCGCTTCTCGCCCGCTTGGCCGGGTTTCAAGGGCTTATCCCAGCCGCTGGCGCGCATGGCCAGGTCAATCACGCCCAGATGGCGCGGATGCCCGGCGAGCAATTGGCGGCGATACGCGATGGGGTCTTGTTGGGCAGCAGAAGCCAATTCATCGACAAAGGATTCAATGGCAAACGCCGAATGCGTCGAGCCGACAGAACGCCACCACAAAACCGGCACGCCTAAATGGGGGGTGTGCAGCTCAACATCGAGGTTAGCGGTCGCATAAGGCAGATTGACCGCGCCTTCGACCGAGCTTTGGTCAATGCCGTCTTTGACAAGCATTTCCAGCGCGGTGCCTTTCAGAATGGATTGCCCGACGATGCGTTGCTGCCAGGCGACGAGCTTGCCCTCGTTATCCAGCCCGGCGGTGATGCGGTGCATGAATTTTGGCCGGTAGTAGCCCGCGCGCATATCGTCTTCGCGCGTCCAGACGAGTTTCACCACGGCCGGTTTGCCCGGCTGCCTGATGGCCTTGGCAATGCTCGCGGCCTCTAATGGGTAGTCCGACTGGGTATTGGAGCGGCGGCCAAAGCTGCCGCCGGCGAATAGCGTATTGATTTTGATTTGTTCAGGCGTGAGGCTCAGTGCTGCGGCCAGTTTGTGTTGATCGTTGGTATGGCCTTGCTCGCCGTTCCAAACCTCGCAGCCAGCGTCATCCAGCCGGATCACGCAGTTCATCGGCTCCATGGCGGCGTGGGCAAGGTAGGGCAGGCTGTAGTCGGCTGTTAATCGCTTGGCTGCTGTTTTTAACGCCGTCTCGCCATCCGCTACGGCGGGGAGAGCGTCTTTTGCCCGGCCGCCTTGTAGCGCAGTTGCTCCATCAGTGCCGACTTTTTTGGCGAGGGCACCTGGTTTATCCAGCAGCGCCTGGTATTGCCTAGTGATGTCAGCCGTGCTCTGGCGAAACGCATCGGTTTCATCCCACGCCACAGTCAAGGCGTCGCGCCCTTTTTTTGCTGACCAGAAGTCCTTGCCCAGCACAGCGACGCCCGTTGGAATCTGGATGACATCAACCACGCCTTTGACTGCCTTGGCGCGCGCAGCATCAAAACTTTTGACTTTCGCGCCAAAGCGCGGTGGGTGCGCTACCAGGGCAGTGAGCATGCCGGGCAGATGGATATCCTGTGTGTAAATTGCGCTGCCATTGATTTTGGCCTTGCTGTCGGTGCGCGGTACATGCTTGCCGATAAACACAAAATCCTTCGGGTCTTTGAGTTTTACCTCTCGCGGCACGGGCAATTTGGCCGCTGCTTCAACCAGCTCGCCAAAGCGCGCCTTGCGGCGAGATTCGGGGTGGGAGACAACACCTGCGCGTACAATGAGGGATTCGGGTGCGACCTGCCAGCGCTGTGCGGCGGAGCTCACCAGCATGGCGCGCGCGGTTGCCCCTGCCTGGCGCATCTGCATGAAAGAATTGGCAATCGAGGTGCTGCCGCCGGTGGCTTGGGTTGGGCCAAAAAATAAATTGTTGTAGCGTTTGGCGTCCGCTGGTGCGGCTTCCACCTGAATCTGCGACCAGGCGGCATCCAGTTCTTCGGCCACCAGTGTGGCTAAGCCGGTGTAAGTGCCTTGACCCATTTCCATATGTTTGGCAATGATCGTCACGCGGTCATCCGTGCCGATACGCACAAAGGCATTCGGGGCGAAGGGTGGCGAGGTGGGCGTAGCGTTGTCTTCTTTACCCGCTTTGCCAGCATGTTTGGCGGCCTGGCTCGCAGGTAAATAAAAAGCCAGGGTAAGCCCCGCGCCCACTTTGAAAAACTCACGGCGGCTGGTGTTGTCAATGCGCGCTGCGCGCTCTGTAGTCATGATGCCGCTCCTTTAAGTCAGTGAATGCGCTGCTTCGTGAATGGCTGCGCGAATGCGATGGTAGGTGGCGCAACGGCAAATATTGCCCGCCATGGCGGCATCAATATCGGCATCGGTTGGTTGGGGATTGCTGGCAAGGAGCGCTACGGCCGACATGATCTGGCCTGATTGGCAGTAACCGCATTGCACCACGTCGAGCTTTTCCCAGGCGGCTTGCACCGCTTTGGCGGCTTTTTGGCTGGTTTTGCTGATTTTGTTCGTCGGCAAACCTTCGATGGTCGTCACGCGTTGCCCCACTGCGGCGGAGACGGGGGTGACACAAGAGCGGGCAGGTGCGCCATTGAGCATCACGGTGCACGCGCCACATGCGGCTATGCCGCAAGCGTATTTCGTGCCTGTGAGTTGCAGCGTATCGCGCAAAGCCCACAGCAACGGGGTATCGGGTTCAACATCCAGCGCGTGGTTTTGCCCGTTGATATTTAATGTCAGCATGCTTGTCTCCTTGTATTAAGGACGATGGAAGAAATGGATCGCCATTCAGCTTGAACAATAGCTTGAACAATTTTCATGTTGATTATTATCCCCTGCCATTTCTTGAATCACCTAAAAAACGTTGTTAAATTTTCTTTAAGGCGGGATCCCATGCTGCGCCCAAAGCAGAGATTGCCGCTTGCTGCTGCGGGTTGCTGTTAGAATGCGCGCCGCGGCGGGTCTCCCCGCATTGTGGAGTGGTGAACCTGGTCAGGTCCGGAAGGAAGCAGCCACAGCCATTTTCTGCAAGTGCCGGGGATCAGGCTCGCCGCCCATCTTTTCATCATTTTCCAGGATTTTGCTTGGTAGAATCAGCCCATGAGCTATCAGGTACTGGCGCGGAAATGGCGCCCTAAATCATTTGCTACCCTCGTCGGGCAAGAGCACGTCGTGCGTGCCTTAACCCATGCGCTAGAGCAAAACCGGCTGCATCATGCCTATTTATTTACCGGTACGCGCGGCGTGGGCAAGACGACTTTGGCGCGCATCATGGCCAAAGCCTTGAATTGCGAGACCGGTGTGACGCCTACGCCTTGTGGGGTTTGTTCTGCCTGCACGGAAATTGATAGCGGCCGATTTGTGGATTACATTGAGCTCGATGCCGCATCCAACCGTGGCGTGGACGATATGACGCAACTGTTGGATCGCGCCACCTATGCGCCCACGGCGGGGCGTTACAAGGTATATGTGATCGACGAAGTCCATCAGCTCTCGGGGCATGCATTTAACGCGATGTTGAAGACCTTGGAAGAGCCGCCTGCTCACGTTAAATTTATTCTGGCCACCACCGACCCGCAAAAAATTCCGGTCACCGTGCTCTCACGCTGCCTGCAGTTCAATTTGAAACAGATGTCGCCTTCCTCCATTGTCGGGCATTTGTCCGAGGTGCTGGCCGCGGAAGGCATGGCCTTTGAATTGCCCGCCTTGCGCCATTTGGCCAAAGGCGCGGCGGGCAGTATGCGCGATGCCTTGTCACTGCTCGATCAAGCCATTGCGCATGGCGCAGGGCAGGTGACGGAAGACGGCGTACGGGCCATGCTGGGCACGGTAGGGGACGAGTATTTGTTTGCCTTGCTCGACGGTCTGGTTGCGCAGGACATTTACGCCATGCTCGCTGTGGCAAAGCAGATGGACGCGGGCAGTTTTTCGTTTGATGGCGGCTTGCAGGCGTTGGCCACGTTGTTTCATCGCATTGCCCTGGTTCAGTTTGCGCCGGACGCATTGCTCGATGAGACGGAAAAGCGCCGCTTGGCGGCCTATGCAGAAGCGCTCGATGCGGAGTTCTTGCAGTTGGCTTATCAGATCGTGATTCACGGGCGGGATGAGCTGGCCTTGGCACCGGATGAGTACGCTGGTTTTGTCATGACGCTGCTGCGCTTGCATGCTTTTCGGCCTGAGCGGCAGGGGGCGGGCGCTGCAATGCCGGTTCAAGCGGCACAATTCAACACTGCCGCGAACAGGCTCTCGCCGGCTTCCTCCGCGCAAAAAGTCTCTGCCCCGCAGCCTGTTGTTTCGCCTGTTGTTGCCCCTGCCAACGGTGCACATGCCGCAAGTCCTGTAAGTTTTGCCACCCATGTGGCCAGGGCCGCCACAGCCGCCGTCTCGCCAGCGCCGACTTTTTTGGATGAACCAGAAATTTCGTTAACGCCACCTGATTCACCTTCTATTAATAATCAAGCGATTAAAGCTGATCCTTCAAGCGCTAGTTCAATCAAGGGTTCAGCCAGCGAAGACGACGATTGGCACGCCCATGTGGCTAGGTTGCCGCTCACGGGCATGGCCAAGCAATTAGCCCAGCATTGTGAATTGACAGGGCGTACCGAGGCGGCCATTGTGTTGCGCTTGTCACCGACCCATAAGCATCTATTGGGCGCAGTACAGCAAGACAAACTGCAAGCGGAACTGCAAAAGCATTTCGGCGGCAGTCCGCGTCTGGAAATTGAAGTGGCGGAACCTGCCAGTACAACCCCTGCCGAGCGTCAGCGCACAGCGCAACGCGAAAGGCAGGATCGCGCCATTGCTGCGATAGAGCAAGATCCCTTCGTTCGTGAGGTGGTCGATCTGTTTGACGCCGCGATTGATGAATCAACCATTAAACCAGCCAATAAGGAGCAGTCAAGATGATGAAGGGCGGAATTGCCGGCTTGATGAAGCAGGCGCAGCAAATGCAAACCAATATGGCCAAAGCGCAAGAAGAACTGGCGTTGATTGATGTCGAGGGCCAGGCCGGTGCAGGCGCTGTGAAAATCATCATGAACTGCAAGCATGAGGTCAAACGCGTGATGATTGATGCTGCGGTCATGGACGATAAGGACATGCTGGAAGACTTGATCGCCGCGGCCATGAACGATGCCAATCGCCGCGCAGAGGCAGCCTCTGCTGAAAAAATGAGTGGTTTTACGGCGGGCATGCAGTTGCCGCCAGGCTTTAAGCTGCCGTTTTGATGGCTGAAGCTTAAGTTTCGGGCACACATTTCGGAAAATTAAATGGCCAGTAACGCCAGTCTGGATGAGCTGTTTGAAGCCCTGAAAGTGCTGCCGGGCGTCGGCCCCAAAGCCGCACAGCGTATGGCCTATCACTTGCTGCAACGGGATCGGCGCGGGGCAAATCGCCTGGCACGCGCGCTGGATTCCGCCTTGCAAAATCTGCATCATTGCAATCGGTGCAATAACTTTACCGAGCAGGAAACGTGTGACCGTTGTTTGTCACCACGGCGTGACCCTTCCCAGCTATGCATTGTCGAGATGCCGGTTGATCTCAACAGCATGGAGCAAACCCAGGCTTATAGCGGGCTCTACTATGTTCTGATGGGGCGCTTATCACCTTTGGATGGCATAGGGCCGCAAGAGTTGGCTTTTGGCCGCCTGATTGCGAGAGCAACTGACGGCGTGATCAAGGAAGTCATTCTGGCGACTAATTTCACCAATGAAGGCGAGGCAACGGCGCATTACTTGTCTGAATTACTTAATGCGCGAGGCATTCAAGTGAGTCGAATTGCGCGGGGCTTGCCTGTTGGCGGAGAGCTTGAGTTTTCTGATTCTGCCACTGTGGCGCAAGCCCTGCGTGAACGGCGAGGGGTGCTGTAGGGTATTTATATCTCATTGTATTTATTGAATTATTCTTTTTTAAATCGGGCTTGATTGATACAAAAGGCTTTAATCTCAAGCGGAGATTCGTTACAATGGGCAGCTTGAGTGAATTTAGTGGTTTTTTCAGTAATTTTTCAGGGAAATCAACATGAGCAATGACGGAAAAGTCGATTGCAGCCGGCGGCGGCTTTTAGTAGCCACCGCAACAATCGGTGGTCTAGGTGGTGTGGCAGCAGCAGTTCCCTTTGTTTCCAGCATGCTGCCCTCCGAGCGCGCCAAAGCGGCCGGTGCGCCAGTTGAGGTCGATATCAGCAAGCTGGCTCCCGGGCAGATGATGACGGTTGAATGGCGCGGCAAGCCGGTGTGGATTATCAACCGCACCAAGGAACAGTTGGCCAGCCTGAAAGTGACTGACGCCAAGGTGAGTGATCCTAAATCAGAGCGCCATCAGCAGCCTGATTACTGCAAAAACGAAACCCGCTCAATCAAGCCTGAGATTTTGGTGGCTGTCGGTATCTGCACTCATCTGGGTTGCTCGCCTTCCGAGAAATTCAAGACCGGTGCTGAGTCCGGAGTTGACGCTGACTGGCCGGGCGGCTTTGTTTGTCCTTGCCATGGTTCGACTTTCGACTTGGCAGGCCGTGTGTACAAGAATAAGCCGGCGCCAGATAATCTGGAAGTGCCGCCCCATATGTATTTAGGCGATGCGCGCATTGTCATTGGCGAAGATAAGGGAGGTAAGGCATGAGCGCTGTAAACGCCAAACTCAAGGATTTGCTGGGCTGGGTGGATGAACGTTTTCCCTTGACCGCTAACTGGAAGGCGCATTTGTCTGAGTACTATGCGCCCAAGAACTTCAATTTCTGGTACTTTTTCGGCTCGTTGGCACTTTTGGTCTTGGTGCTGCAAATTGTCACGGGTATTTTTCTGGTCATGCATTTCAAACCCGATGCCACATTGAATGCAGCCGGTGTGCCGGTGGCTTTTGCCAGTGTCGAGTACATCATGCGCGATGTGCCTTGGGGCTGGTTGATCCGCTACATGCATTCCACGGGTGCTTCGGCGTTCTTCATTGTGGTTTATATGCATATGTTCCGCGGCATGTTGTACGGTTCATACCGTAAACCGCGTGAGTTGATCTGGATTTTCGGCATGTTGATTTTCCTGTGCTTGATGGCCGAGGCTTTCTTTGGTTATCTCTTGCCGTGGGGGCAAATGTCTTACTGGGGTGCGCAAGTGATTGTTAACTTGTTCTCCGCTATCCCCTTCGTAGGCCCTGATCTCTCCATCTGGATCCGTGGTGATTATGTGGTCGGGGACGCCACGCTTAACCGCTTTTTTGCTTTCCACGTGATTGCCGTGCCACTGGTGCTGGTAGGGCTTGTGGCTGCGCATATCCTCGCCTTGCATGAGGTAGGATCAAACAATCCCGATGGCGTTGAAATCAAGAAGAAAAAAAATGCGCAAGGAATTCCTTTGGATGGTATTCCTTTCCATCCTTACTACACCGTGAAAGACATCATGGGTGTGGTGGTATTCCTGATCGTGTTCTCGTTGATCGTGTTTTATGCCCCTGAAATGGGCGGCTACTTTCTTGAGTACAACAATTTCTTCCCGGCTAATCCGTTGCAGACGCCGCCACACATTGCGCCGGTTTGGTATTTCACGCCCTTTTATTCGATTCTGCGTGCCGTGACTTACCCATTGTTTGGCATTGACGCAAAGTTTTGGGGAGTGGTTGCCATGGGCGCTTCAACCTTGATCTTCGCACTCCTGCCCTGGTTGGATCGTAGCCCGGTCAAGTCAATCCGCTATCGCGGTCCGATTTATAAAACCTTCCTGGCTGCCTTTGTGGTTTGCTTCTTTACGCTGGGTTATTTAGGTGTTCTGCCACCTACACCGATGCGTACTTTGGTGTCGCAGATATGCTCGGTAATTTACTTTGCGTTCTTCCTGCTCATGCCCTTTTACAGCAAGATTGATAAATGCAAGCCAGAACCCGATCGTTTGACCTCTTCAGGACACGGAGCGCACTGATGAAGAAACTATTCATTTCACTTCTTTTTATGCCCGTGCTGGCCTGGGCAAGCGGGGAGGCGCTGCATCTTGATCGTGCGCCCAATAAGCTGAACGACAAGGCAGCGCTGCAAAATGGCGCCAAGGTGTTTGTGAATTACTGCTTGAATTGCCATTCCGCTTCCTACATGCGTTACAACCGGCTAAAGGATATTGGCCTCACGGATCAGCAAATCAAAGATAACTTGCTGTTTACGGCAGATAAAGTGGGCGAGACCATGAATGTCGCCATGTGGCGCGATGAGGCAAAGGAATGGTTCGGCGTTGCGCCGCCTGATTTGACGGTGATTGCCCGTGCCCGTGCCTCTGCGGATGGTTCAGGCGCTGACTGGTTGTACACCTATCTGCGCAGTTTTTATCGCGATAGCGAGCGGCCAACCGGCTGGAATAACACCATATTTGCCAATGTGGGTATGCCCCATGTATTGTGGGAGATGCAAGGCGAACAAGTCCTGGGCGCAGATCACAAGCTGAGCTTGGCTACGCCGGGTAAATTAAAGCCTGAAGAATATGACGCGATGGTGGCCGACCTGGTTGGCTTCTTGCAGTACATGGGCGAACCTGCCGCCATGCAGCGCAAGAGTCTTGGCTGGATGGTTTTGATTTTTCTAGGTGTTTTATTTGTCTTGTCCTACGCCCTGAAACGGGAATACTGGAAAGACGTTCATTAACTTAATCGGTAATGGCTACTATGGGACATCGGGAAATGAGTGCACTGCCTGTGCGTAAGGTTGTGCGTGATGCAGACTATTCATGGGGTACGAGCGCCATGATGAATTTATATTCGGGAACGACGTGCCCTTTCAGCCATCGTTGCCGCATTGTGTTGTACGAAAAGCAGATGGACTTTCAGGTCATTGACGTGGACCTGTTAAACAAGCCGGAAGAGATGGCCATCATCAATCCGTACAACCATGTGCCTGTGCTGGTTGATCGTGATTTGGTTCTTTATGAATCCAACATCATTAACGAATACATCGACGAGCGCTTTCCCCATCCGCAGTTGATGCCGCCGGACCCGCAAACCCGTGCCAAGGCGCGCCAGTTGCTGTTCACCATGGAAAGTGAGCTCTTTAGCCATGTGCCTGTGCTGGAGAAGAACCTGAAAACAGCTGATAAGTCGCGTTTGCATATTCGCGACCGGCTGACGGATTTATCCGGCATGTTCAACAAGCAGAAGTATCTGTTGGCGGATGAGTTCTCCATGCTGGATGTTGCCATCGCCCCCTTGCTCTGGCGGCTTGACCACTATGGTATTGAACTGCCTAAAACCGCCTCATCCATCATGAAATACGCCGAGCGGATTTTCTCTCGTCAAGGTTTTATTGATGCCCTGACGCCAACTGAGAAAGCCATGCGTCGGTAAATTACAAGGTATCTGCGGTGTGCATGGTTTTTCATGCGCACCGCAGGTTTTTGCTTTTTAGTACGCGCAGTAAAAATTTCCATGCAATCCACCAAGCCATACTTTCTTCGCGCCTTGCACGAGTGGTGCATAGATCAAGGTTACACACCCTATCTTGCCGTGGTTGTCGACGAGATGACGCGTGTGCCGATGGAATATGTGAAAAATGGCGAGATTGTTTTCAACGTTGGTTTAGAGGCGACGAATCAACTCTCGATCGGCAACGAGACCATTACATTTCAAGGCCGCTTTAGTGGCAAGGTATTCCCTGTACTTGTGCCCATTGCCCGCGTGAGTGCAATTTATGCGCGTGAAAATGGAGAGGGCATGTCATTTGAAGTAACAGCGTCCGCACCCGAAGCGTCAGCAGAGGCAGAAAAATCCAAAGAGCCTATTGTCGCTGAGGAAGCAAGCCGATCCTCTAGATCCTCTACTTTGTCAGCGGTATTAAAGACCACGTCAAATGCTGATGCTACAGCGCTTAGCAAGCCGGATAATGCCCAGTCGCAGCAGGCTCAGTGTGGCGATACAGCCACTCGCCCAACGCTCACCCGAATTAAGTAGGTTTATTTCAGCAGCGGGTTGTGCGCGGATAAAGCCCATCGGGGCAATCCCATTGTTGGAATCAAGGCATCACTGATGTGCCATTAGCGTGTGCCATTAGCGCATTAAGCGGCTTGAAGCCGCTTAAATTTCCGGCAAGGCGCAAGCATTGCGCCTGCAAATAGCCGCCCTTGACGCGCAGGGCGAGCCAGCGCGCCCGTCGTTGCGCGGGCACAGGCAGGCCCAGGATCAGTTATTTTCCCTTGCTGTGCTGAGTGCCCGATATATATCGGTGTATTGTCGCACTGCGGCATCCCAGCTAAAGTCGGCTTTCATGGCACGGCGCTGCAGCGCTTGCCAGCGGCGGGTATTGCGCCACAGCGCCACGGCACGGCGGATGCTGTTAATGAGTGCGTCCGGCGTGGGGGGGGAGAACACAAAGCCATTGCCGCACCGCGCTTGGGCAGCATCAATCACCGTATCGGCCAGCCCGCCTGTGGCATGCACAATGGGCGGCGTGCCATAGCGCAGGCTATACATTTGGTTCAAGCCGCAGGGTTCAAAGCGCGAGGGCATGAGGAACAGGTCAGCGCCTGCCTCGATGCGATGCGCCAGTGCTTCATCAAAGCCGATGCGCACGGCAAATTGCCCAGGCCAAAGCTGAGCCATGGTGTTAAAAATTTCTTCCAGCAACGTATCGCCATTGCCCAGTACGGCCAGCTGCACGGGGAGGGCGGCCAGTTCTTCGGCTAGCGCGACAACAAGGTCGAGACCCTTTTGTTCGGTAAAACGGCTAACGATGCCCAGAACAGGCAGGTTCGTGTCGGCCAGACCCATCTCGACGCGCAACGCCGCTTTGTTGGCCGCTTTGGCCGCGAGCCTTTTGGCGTCATAGGGCGCAGCAAGATACGGATCGGTGGCCGGGTTCCATTGTGCGGTATCAATGCCATTCAGAATACCGGTCAGGCGGTCGGTGCGGTGGCGTAGCAGGCCATCCAGCCCCATGCCCATGGCGGAGGTTTGAATTTCCTGCGCGTATGTCGGGCTGACGGTGGTAATCGCCTCGCTCCACTGCAAACCCGCCTTGAGGAAGGAGAGATAGCCGTGGTACTCAACGCCATCCATCGCCCAGGCATGTTCGGGCAGCTCAAGTTGAGGCAGCAGTTCGTGTGCGTACAAGCCTTGAAAGGCGAGGTTATGGATGGTGATGACCGATGCAGCAGCCGTTGCCGTCGGCAGGTAATGCTGATAGGCCGGAGCCAGCGCAGTTTGCCAGTCGTTGCAGTGCAGGATGTCCGGCCGCCAGGCGAGTGGGCTGTCACTGCCAGCCAGCAGCGCGGCGACACGGGAGAGTGCCCCAAAACGCAAGGCATTGTCCGGCCAGTCAAGTCCGTCCGGCCCGAGATAGGGATTGCCCAGGCGCTCGAAACAGTCGCCACATTCGAGCAGGTACAGTGGCAGGCCTTGTGCGGAACCTTGATTGATTGTGGCGCTGAGCAAAGTCACGTTGCGGCCGACCACGGAAAAACCGGCCAGCGGCGTAGCGTCCGGGAAGGCGGCTTTGAGTGCCGGATAAGCGGGCACGAGAATGCGGATATCCAGCCTTGCGGCATGCATGGCAGCAGGCAGCGCTGAAGCGACATCGCCGAGTCCGCCGGTCTTGACCCAGGGGGCTAGTTCGGAAACAACAAAAAGGACTTTCATTTTTAATGCCGAATGTATAAAGGTCATTTCTATAAATCCCGCTTGATCACAGGTGTTTGAACGTTGAATTTCATTTTCTGAAATTTCCGGATTGGATCGCATTTATCCGGCCTAAGCCAAATATCTTTTTCCGGGTCAGCATCTCAATTCGCGTCAGGTTGCCGGTCAGATCCATCAGCCCCACGCCCACCTTGGCACGCGCTTTGCCAATGCTACGCAGGAAGAGGCCGCCCATCCTGTTTCCCCTATGCCCAAAGACAGGTTCAACACGGGCACGCACCTGTGACTTGGTCGTGGTGCGGGTCTCCAGTGCGCCAACCTTCGTAGCGCGCAGTACGATGCCCGGCTTCTGGCGGCTCGGACACGGATTCAAGTCATGCACGCTGGCCTGGTATTGCAGCTGCCCGTCGGACAGGTTATGCAGACGCTGCAAAATAAGCAGCTTGAACATAGACAGGCGGCAGATGGGGCGTCGTCCGGCGGCAGTCTTGGGTTCTTTGGCGTCGATGCGTTTTAGTAGCAGGCGGAAGATTTTCCAGTCAATCACGGCGTCGAGTCGCTCTAGCGGACCGCCCGCTTCACTCAAACTGGGGTAACGATTCTCAAGGTCAAATAAGCTGTTTTGCATGGGAAAAGTATCGCTGGATCGGGAGATTCGAGTTTATAGAAGCGTTCTGATGCGCATCAATTTGCAGCATGAGCGGCTGCTGAAGGGATGCGCCATTGGATCATCGCGACCTTGACGGTGTCATTCACGATGAGGCACGACATCATCGCATAGAAAAAAATCCCGAGCGTTTGCCACCAGGGCAATGGCATGAGCCCAGGAATGCCCACCAAGGTCAGCAGGGTGCCGATGAGGCTTACCCCAACAAGGGCGGTTGCCAGCGTCTTGCTGGGCAGCGTCGCCCAGAACCGGCGGCGCTCGCGCGCGGACACGATGGAAAAAATGGCCATGTAGAACAGCGTCAGGAAGCTGAAGGTGTATAGCGCATTGTCGTTGGACGCCAGGCCAAAGCGCGTCCAGCCTATCCACAAGAGGAGGAGCGCCTCGCCCACCATCGCCATGCCCAGCACGATGGAGACGGTGATGAAGCCTCCGATGTTCCATGTTTCCGGTTGGCTGGATGGCTGGACGTGGTCGGTAGCCAGGGCGATTTTCGCGAAGTCCGTCATGAATACCAGCAGCAGCATGGCAAAGGCGGAAACGACGAACTTGCCGGTCGCCACGAAGGCAATCGCCACAAAGGCCGACTTCAGGATCGTGCGGCTGATCTTGTTGATGATCCAGGTCAGGATGCGCTGGTAGATCGTCCGTCCCTGCTCGACCAGCGCCACGATGTTGGTCAGCCCGGGTTCCGTCAGCACGACGCTTGCGGCGCCCTTGGCGACGTCGGTGGCGGTGCTGACGGCGATGCCTACTTCTGCCTGGCGCAACGCAGGCGCATCATTGACGCCGTCGCCCGTCATGCCGGTCACATGCCCTGCGGCCTGCAGGTGTTGTACGACGATGTATTTGTCCTCCGGATACACTTCAGCGAAGCCATCCGTGCCTGCCAACAGGCCTGCCCCGTTGCCGGCCTGGGCGCTTGCCGCCTTCAGGTCCGTCACGCGCCGGATATTGGATAGCCCGACGCCTTGCGCGATCTCGCCCGCAATCGCCAGCGCGTCGCCGGTGAGCATCTTCACCGCAACGCCCAGGCTACGAAGCTCGGCGATGAGTTGTTTGGCGTCTGGCCGGGGCGGATCAAACAAAGCCACCAGGCCAAGCAATGTAGGCGTATCTGCCTCGGCGCCGCGCGCTACCGCCAGGGTCCGATAGCCCTTCAAGGCCGCTTCGCTGACCTGCATCTCCAACGCCCCGATCGCCGGGGGCAGGAGTCCGCAGGCTTCGGCGACGGTGCGCACGGCGCCTTTCATCACGCGCAGCCGCTGGCCGTTCTGTTCAACCAGGGCTTCAGTCCGCCGGTTTTTTGCGTCAAATGGCGCAAAGGAGATCGGGGTGGCTGCTGGTGCATCAGCAAAGACGCGCCGCGCTTTTGCTGCAGCGAGGAATGCCTGATCAATTGGATCCTGATTTGCCTCCTGGGAGGCGAGTGCGCCAGCAAACAATACGTCGGACTCGGTCGCGTGCTCCAGGGGAATCACGCCGGTGACGGCCAATTGATTCATCGTGATCGTCCCTGTCTTGTCCACGCAGAGCACGTCCATCGTCGCAGCATCCTCGGCGGCGCTGAGGCGCGTGACCAGCACGCCGCGTTTCGCCAGCTCTTTCGCGCCGACCGCCATGCTGACTGTGAACATCACCGGCAGGGCGACCGGCACTGCGCTCATCAACAGCACAAGCATCAGCGGAACCATGTCGAGCAGCGGCATATGCCGGATCAGCGACAGCACGATCACCACACCGAGCAGCACGCCGACGATGACGAATAGCCAGCGTACCACCTTGGTCACCACCGCTTCGATGTGAAGCTTCGGGCGCGCCAGCTGCACGAGCTCCGTGGTGCGGCCAAAGTAGGTTTGCGCGCCGGTCAGGATGACCACGCCATTGCCTTCACCGCGGCGGACGATGGATCCTGACGACAGGACTTCGCCTGGCGCCTTGTCGGTGTCCAGTGACTCGCCGGTGAGGGCGGACTGGTCAATGCGCACTGCCCCGGTGAGGAGTTTGACATCCGCCGGGATGATGTCGCCCGGGCGCACGCGGACAATGTCGCCAGGAACCAGTTCACGGGAAGGAATGAGCTGCCAGGCGGCATCGCGCAAGGTGCGTGCCTGGACCTGTAACCGCTGCCGCAGCGTCTCGACGACCCCGCTGGCGCGGCGTTCCTGCATGAAGCCCAGCACGGCATTGACAACCAGCAGGGCGCTCACCACAGCGAGATCAGTGTATTTCCCGAGGATGGCAGACAACACCATGATCAGTTCGAGCATCCATGCCGACACGCCCCAGAACTTGCCGAGAAACAGGCGCACCGGGTGGGGTTTTTGTTCGGCAACTTCGTTGTAGCCGTGCGTTGTCCGCCGGGTGATCACTTCGGCGCGCGTGAGGCCTGTTGCGGGGTTTACGTCAAGCGCTGCGAGTGTGGCGGAAACGGATGCGGAAGTGATGCTGGGATCCTGCTTATTTGATGGTGTTGAGCGTGGCATATGGATCGGTATCGGTCAGTATCGGAAGCCACGTAACTGTTTTTGCCATGGCTTGTCCCGGCCAGTTGCGACCAGCTCCGCCGTCGAACTGTTCTGCTCCGCTGCCAGTGTGCAGCCATTGAATCATGATGGGTAGCAGACGTCTGGTCAATTGCTTGCCGTATTCCACGCCCCATTGATCAAAGGAGTTCGCATTCCACAGTACGCCAGGGGCGAAGACCTTGTGTTCATAAAGCGTGATCAACTGACCCAGGGTGCAGCGAAAAACGCGTGAAACGCTCGCTGTCAGCAGCGAACAGATTGCGTATGTGAACTTTGCGATTGGCGGCCGCTAGTTGTGTCAGTATGCGCCAGCCAAGTGAAGCCTGCAGGCTTGCCGACGGATTTACAGCCACAGCATCAGCCCCATCTCGAAGGGATGCGTCAGCAAGGCATGGCTGGGATAGGAGCGCACCTGATATTCCGTCTTGCCGCATTGTTCAGGTGTCAGTTCGCAACTGAACAGGGCTTCGCCGCCTTCCAGCGGCTTTTCATGGCGTAGCGGGTAATGTTTTGCCTTGGACGAGATGGTTTTGCCAGGACGGGTAAACACCATTTCGACGGTCAGGTCTGTGGGCGCCAAGCCATTGAGCTGGACAGCAAATTCAAAGCGCAAGGCTTCGCCATAGCGGATATGGGTGACTGCCTGGTCAAGACGGCGCAGGTGCACGCCAGGCCAGGCGCTGCGCACGCGGGTTTTCCACTCGGCAAGCTGGCGCGCGGCGGTAAAGTTCGCGTCGGCATACTTGCGCCATTGCACGGCAGCGGGCGCATAGAATTTCGTCGTATATTCGGTGAGCATGCGCTGCATGTTGAAGCGCGGCATGATCGAGGCGATCGAATGCTTGGCCATGGCCACCCATTCCGGCGAATAACCCAGTGCGGTATTGCGGTAATACAGCGGGATCACGCTGTCCTGCAGCAATTCATAGAGTGTGCGTGCTTCTTCATGGTCCCGCTGGGTGGGTGCGAGTCCCTCTGCAGACGGGCTGATCGCCCAGCCGTTTTTGCCGTCATAGCCTTCGCCCCACCAGCCATCGAGCACGGACAGGTTGATGGCGCCGTTGATCGCGGCCTTTATGCCCGAGGTGCCGGAAGCCTCGAGCGGATAGACCGGATTGTTGAGCCAGACATCGACCCCGGCGACCAGGCGGCGGGCCAGATGCAGGTCATAATCTTCCAGCAGCAGGACGCGGCCTGAAAATTCGCGTTGCTGGGAGAATTCGGCGATCCGGCGGATCAGTTCCTGGCCCGGTTCATCGGCCGGGTGCGCCTTGCCGGCAAAAATGAACAGCACCGGATGTTTTGTGTCGCAGAGGATTTCGCGCAGCCAGTCAAGATTGTTGAATAGCAATGTGGCGCGTTTGTAAGTGGCGAAACGGCGGGCGAAGCCGATGGTCAGCACGGTCGGGTTGGCGGGGTCGGCAAAGCGCAGCAGGCGATCCAGATGCGCTTCCGATCCCTGGTTGCGCAGTTGCTGCTGGCGCACCCGGTTGCGTACCAGATGCAGCAGCTGGGCCTTGAGCGACTGATGGATGCTCCAGAAAATCTGGTCAGGAATGTTATGGACGCCCGCCCAGCAGGCCGGATCCATCTGGCGGTTTTGCCAGCCAATGCCGAGATGGCGGTCGAATGTTTCATACCAGTCGGTGGCAAGAAAACTCGGCACATGCACCGCATTGGTCACGTAGTCCATCGGGTTTTCGGATGGCTGGACCTGCGGCCACAGGGGGCTGCAAATGTTTGCCGATACTTTGCCGTGGATGCGTGAGACGCCATTTTGGAAACGCGAACCGTGCAGCGCCAGCGTGGTCATGTTGAAGTCCTGGCTGCCATCGGTATGGCCCAGGCCCAGCAGTGCCGAGCGGTCAAGCTTGCCAGCCTTGCAGAAGCCGTCAAAATAGTGCATCACCATGTCATCGGCAAAATGGTCATGGCCCGCAGGTACGGGAGTATGGGTAGTGAATAGGGTGTTGGCGGCGGTGGCTTCGAGCGCGGTAGCGAAGGCCTGGCCCTGCTCCATGAGCTCATGAATCCGTTCCAGCACAAGAAATGCTGCGTGCCCTTCATTGATGTGCCAGACCGTGGGCTGCAGGCCAAGGGCGCGCAGGGCGCGCACGCCGCCTACCCCGAGCAGGATTTCCTGTTCGATGCGGGTGCGGCGGTCGCCACCGTAAAGCTGGTGGGAGATGTCGCGGTCGGCCAGGCTGTTTTTCTCGATATTGGTGTCCAGCAGATAGATGCGGGTGTTGCCGATGCGGGCCTGCCAGAGCTTGACCCAGATTTTGCGCCCGGGAAAATCGACCCCGATGAACATATCCAGGCCGTCTGCGCCGCGCACGGGTTCGATCGGCATGTCGTCGAAATTGTTGTCGGCAAAATGCGCCTGCTGTTTGCCGTCGCGGTCTATGGTCTGCCGGAAGTAGCCCTGGCGGTAGAGCAGGCCGACAGCGACAAATGGCAGGCGCATGTCGGAGGCCGCCTTGCAGTGGTCGCCGGACAGGATGCCCAGGCCGCCGGAATAAATCGGCAGGCTTTCATGGAAGCCGAACTCGGCGCAGAAATAGGCGATCAGGTCATTTTTCTGCGACGGTGGCTTGCCGGAGAGTTCAGGCAGGGGGGACTTGGCGTGGTAGGCGAATACGCCAGCGGGCTGCGCGACATGCTGGGGGGGTAATTCAGGGGGTGCGGATGGCGTTGTGTGATAGGCATCATAGGCGGCCAGCACGCGATCCATCGTGTCGAGAAAAATGGGGTCTGTGGCGGCCTCCGTGAGTCGCTGTTGCTCGACGCGCTTGAGAAATGCCTTGGGGCTGTGGTTGGTTGCCCGCCACAGGCTGGAACCCAGGCGTGCGAACAGTTCCCGCGTGGGCCTATGCCAGCTGTACCAGAGGTTATTGGCCAGTTCCTCAAGCCGTGCGAGACGTGGCGGGATTTCAGGATTGACTTCGAGCGGATAACGGGTGCCGGGCATGGTGGTCGGTGAAGAAGGTTGGGAATTTAAGTTTAATTCTATGCGGCGGAGATTGTCTTGAGGGTAATGCGTTGCCATTCGCCAGGGGTTGACCAGCGTAGGGTGAGGCAAACGGCCTGCATGACTTTTTCAAACCCGGCTTCGGATTGCGAGACGGTGTAGTGGGGCTGGCCTGAGAAAGTCGGCGCTGGCGGAACGGCGGTCAAATGCACGGCGCCACCGTCGAGTTCGCTGTCTGCGAGTGTGATCTGGCTCAAGCCGGTCAATGTCAGCGTCTGGCCAAAGCCGCCGGGAATGCTGCCGTCGGCCAGGATATAGCGGCCGCCGAAGCCGTCGCAGCTGGGCATGGCGAGATTGAGTTGGGTTTCGACCTGGCAGGTGTTCGTCGCCTCGCCGGTGAGGCGATAGGCGATTTCCAGCGTGTCGCCGTGCAGGGTGTAATGCTTTTCCATACGCCAGCCATCGCCTTCGGCGATGAAGCCAGCGGGTGTGTCGCCGGGCCGGTAGTGGTCAAGCGCGTGGCGGGCGCCGTCGGCGATCAGGGTGTCGATGGCGATGCCGCGCGGGCGCGGGTCGGGCATGGCATCTGCCGGGCTGATGTCATGGATAAAGGCGATACGGTCATGCGCCGAGCTTATGCCGTTTTTTTCCGTTGCCGCCGTCTCGCCATCCGCTACGGCGAGGAGACCTGCCCGCGAAGCGGAATCCCAGGTCTGCAAAGCTGCGTCTTTTGCTCGACCGCCTTGTAGCGCAGTTGCTTCATCAGCGCCGACTTTTTTTTGTTTTCCTGCGTCGATTTTTTGATGATAGCTTTCCGCGTGGCGGCGCAATGTGTCGCCGAAGTTATGCGCCAGCGCCAGGCTGGAGAATTCCGCCAGCGCCGCATCGCCATCCTTGCGGATGATGGCCAGCAATTTCCCGTTGCGCAGGGTGATTTCATCACGGCCGTCGCTGTCAATGTCGCGGCAGGCCAGTGCGGGGGAGGGCAGGATGCGTTCGAGATCGGCTTCCAGCAGCAGCAGGTTGCGCCATACCGCGCGGCGCAGGTGCGGCAGGTAGAGGCCGCCGAACAGGCCGTGCCAGTAGGCGTCATTGGCCTGGGCGCGGTGCAGGTGTTCCTGCATCTCCGCCGTGCGCTGCGCGGTGGGCAAGTCGGCCAGGCGTTGCGAAACGTCGAGCATGCGCTTGTGCATCCAGTTGGCTTCCGGATAGCGCGACATGAAGTTGCGCCAGATGCCGCCGCGCAAAAAAGCCTTGTGCGCCTCGAACCGGCCCGCCGCCTTTTCTGTTTCGAGCAATGCGTGATACACGCTGGCTTGCGGCGCGGGCAGCGTCCATTCGTTCATCTCGATGTAAGAGGTGGTGGGCAGATAAACGATGCCACGGGTTTTTTCGTGCGCGTGATAGTTGGCGTAGGTGTCGGTGCGGATCAGCGGGGAAGCCAGCACGCCCTCGATGAATTGCGTCAGCCACTTTTGTTCATAGACCCAGGCATAGGTTTCCGGCCAGATGCCGAATTTTTCGATGTCGTCGAAATAGATGGCGGCGTGGCGTCCTTGCCGCGCCAGGTCTTCGAGCCAGGCCACCGCTTCGGCGGCGGACGAGAAGGGCAGCCGGTAGCGCGCGGCCTCATTGATGGGAAACAAGTCCAGCCGCTGGCCATCGTCTTCTGTGGTGTAAAAGCTGTTGAGTTTTGTGGCGTCTGCGCCGGCGCAGAGAAAATGATAATCGTCGACGGCGACGTATTGAATGCCGGTGGCGGTGAGCGCTGAGACCACGGAGGATTCCCAGACGCGCTCGGTGAGCCAGGCGCCTTTTGGGCGCACGCCGAAATGGCGGCTTATCTTGTCCGACAGGGTGTTGATCTGCGTTATCCGGTCACGCTGCGGGATGGCCGCCAGCACCGGCTCGCAGTCGCCCGAGCCGAACCATTCAACCTGGCCGCGCCGCGTCATGGCCGCCAGCCGCACCATGTCGGCGGGAAATTTTTCCAGCAGGTAATCGAGCAGCCAGCCGGAGAAATGCACGCTGAAGCGAAAGTCCGGGTAACGTTCCATGACGCGGATGAACATGCCGTAGCAACGGGCATGGGCGTCATCAATCACGGCCGGAAAATTGCCTACGGGCTGGTGGGCGTGCACGCCGAAGAGCAGGGTGATGGGGGCGATGGGCATGGCGGGCTTATCCAGTGGCATCATGCGGAAGATTCGGTTGCGCGGCGCATCGAACCGCCAACAGCTGAACTTGACCCGGCGGAAATCGGCGCCTCAAGCTGAACCGGCGGTTCGAGTTCCAGCAGGTGGTAGAGGCGGGTGAGATTGTGGCGGAACAGATGGTCGAAACTGGCGACGCTGGCGGCCGGGTTGTAGTCGCCGAACCACCAGAACCAGTCGGAGCTCTCGCAGATCGCCAGTTGCCGTGTCGCCAGCGCCGACTTTTCCGGCGACAG
>DILC01000055.1:42222-48314 GCA_002424865.1 Rhodocyclaceae bacterium UBA5602
TCCCAGGCGTGGTTTTTCTGCTTGTCGCCGATCCAGGTGGATAGCGTGCCATACACCCAGCTGCCGGCCATAAGTTGCGGCAGCCGCGATGCCGCGATGGGCGGGTCTTGCGCCAGCAATCCGGCATAGGTCGTGGTGCGGATGCGCGGGTGTGCTTTGAGCAGGCTGTACAGGTCGTCAAAGAAATAGTAGCCGTTGTAGGGATAGTGTTCCCAGGCATTTTCGCCATCGAGGATGATGCTGACCACGGGCTCTTCGTCCGCTAGCGAGGTGTCGAGGATGGCCTCGAGCTGGGCGACCAGATGCCCGGATGCGTCGCGTCCGTGCCATTTGGCGTAATCGAAGCCGATCAGGTCGGACAGCCGCTCGTCGCGGAAAAACAGGGTCAGTCCGGGCGCGCCCTCCAGTTGCCAGGGGCGATAGGCGGCGCGTGCGGTTGTGTGGCTGCCGCTGGCGGCCAGGCTGTGTTTGAGCACGCCTTCGCCGCTGGCGACCCAGCGGCAGCCGGCATCGGCCAGAAGCTGGGCAAAGGGCGTGGAGATGGCGCCTTCGGCAGGCCACATGCCGATGGGGGCTGCGCCAAAACGGGCGGCATGGCTGGCGCGTGCATTTTCAATCTGGGCCACGACGCGGCTACGCCCGCCCGGGTAGATGTCACTGACAGGCAACAGCGCATCGGGCAGGCTGTCACGCGCAGCGTGGAAGTCCAGCAGCAGTGGCGCCAGCGGATGGGTTTGCGGCGTTGTCGACAGTTCGACCTGCCCTCGTGCGGCCAGCGCCCGCCAACGCGGGATCAGGCCGCCGATCAACTCGCCGATGCTGGCCAGCAGGCGCTGCCGGTCGGTGGCATCATAGCCTTCGCCCTTGCTGATCAGGGCGGCAATCAGCGGATTGTGGCGGCGTTCGGCTTCGCCCGTCCAGGACAGGTGATACCAGGTGACGAGATCGGAAAAATAGGCGCCGGAAAGATAGGCGAGCGTGGCTTCACCCTCGCGGCAGAGATCCAGATAGAGGTTGTGCAGATGCTGGTAGCGCGGGAAGGGCGTCAGCATGGTCAGGTGATTGCTGCGAAAGCAGGCATTTAGCAGCAGCTGGCGCTCAGGTGCTGTGATCTGGTTGAGGTCGGGCGCGGCCAGCATGCGCAATAGCGGGTCGCGGAATTGTCCGCTGGCGAATTGCTGGGCGTAATCCTCGATCTGTTCCAGCAGCACCGGCACAAAATTCACCACGCAGCGGATATCCGGATAGCGCTCCAGGTGCGATGCCATGTCGCTATAGTCTTTCATGGCGTGCAGATAAACCCAGGGCAGCATGAATTCGCCTGCCGCCGCATCGTTTGCCGCCGTGTTGCCATCCGCTACGGCGAGAAGAGCGTTTCTTGCTCGACCGCCTTGTAGCGCAGCGGCTTCATCAGCGCCGACTTTTGCAGCGCTGAAGCCATCCCCATGATCCCGGTAGTCGGGCTGGTGCATGTGCCACAGGAAGACGAGCTTGAGCTGTTTCATGGAGTGGGTGCCGCCAGACATCAGCGGATGAAGTGGTGTGGCTGTTGGCCGAGCATTTCCGGCGTGACCAGGGTGATGCCGTTGCCGTTGACATGGAAGCGCTGGCGATCGGCTTCAGCGTCAAAGCCGATGCTCATGCCTTCGGGGATATGGCAGCGCTTGTCTATCACCACGCGCCGCAGCTTGGCGCCGCGGCCAATGTCGACGCCAGGCAAAATTACCGAATCCTCAACCTGCGCATGGCTATGCACGTGTACGCGGGAAAACAGCAGGGAGCGGCTCACCGCAGCGCCGCTGATGATGTTGCCGCCGGAAACCAGCGAGTCGACCGCCATGCCGCGCCGGCCGTCGTCGTCAAAGACGAACTTGGCTGGCGGCAGTTGTTCCTGATACGTCCAGATAGGCCAGGTTTCGTCATACATATTGAGCTCGGGCGTGACCTTGGTCAGCTCCATGTTGGCCTCCCAGTAAGCGTCGATGGTGCCGACATCGCGCCAGTAGGGGATGCCGGAACTGTCCATGCCGACGCAGGAATCGGCGAAGCTGTGGGCGAACACGCGATGGTGCGCTACGCAATGCGGAATCACGTTTTTGCCGAAATCATGTTCGGAGCCGACGTCGTCCTTGTCGCGGATCAGTTGTTCGTAAAGGAAGTCGGCGTTGAACACATACACGCCCATGTTGGCCAGTGCCCGGTCGGGGCGGTTTGGCATCGGCGGCGGATCGGCCGGTTTTTCGCTAAAGGCTGATACGCGTTTGTCATGGCTGACATCCATGATGCCGAAGGCGCCGGCCTCAGACAGCGGCACATCCATGCAAGCGACGGTCAGGTCGGCCTGGGTTTGCACATGTTCTTGCAGGATGTGCCCGTAGTCCATTTTGTAGACGTGGTCGCCGGAGAGCACCAGCACATATTTCGGCCGGTTGCGGCGGATCAGGCCGAGGTTTTGGTATACCGCATCGGCCGTGCCGCGATACCAGTCCTCGCTCACCTGTTGCTGCGCCGGGAGGATGTCGACGAACTCGTGAAAGCGTCCATCGAGAAAGCTCCAGCCGCGCTGCAGGTGCTGGATCAGGCTTTGCGCCTTGTACTGCGTGGCGACCCCGATGCGGCGCACGCCCGAATTGACGCAATTGGAGAGCGTGAAGTCGATGATGCGGAATTTGCCGCCAAACGGCACGGCAGGCTTGGCCCGCCAGTCGGTAAGCTGCATCAGGCGGCTGCCGCGCCCGCCGGCCAGCACGATGGCGAAAGCGGCGCGTGTCAATTGATTCTTCATATGATCTCCAAAAGCAAGGAGAGCATTTTGCAAAAAGGGTTGCCGATTTTATCCACTCGCATGAGGTGTCCTCCACAACGCTTAAGGCCGCCAATGCAACCACAAAAGATGGCGGCAGGCCAAGCAGTATTTTTTTTCAGGCCAGCGTGACTTCCTGGGATAAGTACACGTCCTGGATGGCATTGAGCAGTTGCACGCCTTCAATCATCGGACGCTGGAAGGCCTTGCGGCCGGAGATCAAGCCCATGCCGCCAGCCCGCTTGTTGATGACTGCCGTGCGTACTGCCTGGGCCAGATCGTTCTCGCCCGATGCGCCGCCGGAATTGATCATTCCCGCGCGCCCCATGAAGCAGTTAGCCACCTGATAGCGCACCAGGTCAATGGGATGCTCTGTCGTCAGTGCGGAATACATTTCGGGATGGGTTTTGCCAAAGCCGATGGCGGTAAAACCACCGTTGCAGGTGGCCTGCTTTTGCTTGACGATGTCAGCTTCGATCGTGACCGCGAGATGGTTCGCCTGGCCGGTCAAATCAGATGCTTCATGGTAATCGACGCCCTCTTTCTTGAAACTGGAATTGCGTAAATAAGCCCACAAGAAAGTGACCATGCCCAGCCGATGCGCGTGGGCAAAGGCTTCAGAGACTTCCAGTATCTGCCGCCGCGATTCCGGCGAGCCGTAATACACCGTTGCGCCCACTGCCACGGCGCCCAGATCGAAGGCCTTTTGCACGCTGGTGAAGAGCGTCTGGTCGTGCATCGCGGGATAGGTCAGCATCTCGTTGTGATTCAATTTCACCAAAAAAGGAATCTTGTGGGCGTATTTGCGCGAGACGGCGCCCAGCACACCCAGCGTCGAAGCCACTGCATTACAGCCACCCTCAATGGCCAGACGGACGATGTTTTCCGGGTCAAAATATGCCGGGTTGGGGGCGAAAGAAGCGCCACCCGTATGCTCTACCCCTTGATCCACTGGCAGGATGGACAAATAACCTGTGCCGCCCAGGCGGCCAGTATTGAAAATCTGCTGAAAATTGCGCAGCGTGCCCGGCGTGCGGTCGCTGCTGGAAACGACCCGGTCAATAAAATCCGGCCCGGGCAGATGCAATGCGGTTCGGGGAAAAGTATGGCAAGTGTGGTTGAGCAGATAATCAGCTTCACTGCCAAGTAGCGCGGGGATATCTGCGCGGGTGTCTGTCATGTTGCCTCCTTGTACGTTAGGGTGGTACGGATAGCATGCAATTACAAACTCGGGATCTGATTATGGTTTATTTCCTGATCATATGGAAGGGGGCAGGTGGTCACAAAAAGGTAATACAAACAGTGTACAGGCATCCTGCCATGGGTATTAACTGATTCTCCTGCGATCCAGCATGGTCATTCTCATCTAGACTGGAAGAACATGCAGCTTAAACCGCTTGATAGAGGAGGCAGTCAGTCATGAAGATGAAGCAAGCACAGCGCCCTGAACTGAAATTTGAACTTGGGTCAGCAATCGGCACTACTGCCATCGCTTCGATCAGCCTTGGTGTTGCTGCGCTTGGGGTGGCGCCCATGGTGCGCAAAGAACGGCAAGTCCTGGTTTGGCGATGAGTTTGTACGCAGTGTCGCGCTCCATGCCACACCCCATGCCGCACCGCTTCCCGCAGGGTCTGTTTTTCTCGATTTGCGCAAGTTGGCGGGGTGGCAGTTATGGGTGAGTTGGCCAATTGGACAGAGTACAGCCGTTTTCTGCTGTCCTTGCTGGCGGTGCTGGATCCTTTCATGGCGGTACCGATTTTCCTTGGCATGTGCGCGCACCGTTCAGATACCGATCGCCGCCGCTTTGCCAAGGTGATCAGTTTGACCGTGTTTGGCGTGCTGGTCGGTGTTGCGCTGGCTGGAGAAGCCGTGTTGCGTACGATGGGCACGAGTCTCGCGTCTTTCCGCATCGGTGGCGGCCTGGTGTTGCTGATGATGGCCTTTGCCATGCTCCAGGCCAAACCTGGCGATGTGCGTCAGACGGCGGCGGAGGCCGATGCGCTCGATGGCGCAGAAACGCTGGGCATTGTCCCCCTGGCAGTGCCGCTTCTGGCTGGGCCGGGCGCCATCAGCACGGTGATGATTGCCGTACAGCAAGGCGGGCTGCTGCATGATGTGCTGGTGATCGTTATCATCGGCGCGGTCTGCGCCGTGGTCTGGTTGATGCTGCGCATGGCCGTATCCATCGGACGCCTGATGGGTACGGCCGGGCTCAATGTCGCCAACCGTCTACTGGGCCTGCTGTTGGCGGCGATTGCGGTGGAATCGATAGCCATCGGTCTCAAGGATCTGTTCCCGGTTCTGGCAGGCGGGTAGCACGGAGCCTGATGGGCGGATTGTGCGGTAATGGAAGAAAATGCAACTCAATGATCATCTTCGATCCGCGGCCGTTCTTCCTCTGCAGGCTCATTGGTATCGGAATCGACCCAATCCGAGATGCCGATCTCCGCTTCGGCCTCCTTGAGCGCCTCGCCGGGCTCGAAGGTGGTTTCTGCACTGGATTGCATATCCTGCACCGCCTCAAGCAATGTCACGAACGGTCCGTATTCCCGGTTGGTCTCCTTTTCCTGCCAGTAAAAACCGTCAGGGCGTTCGATGACCCGGGTCAGGTCGTCATCTGCGGGGGGCGGGGGAATGGTTTGTGTCATGGTCTTGCCCTCATCTTCATCTATCTCATGGCTTTTGCCGGAACCCGCATGGGCAACGCATGCGGGACTAGCGCCAGTGTACCCGGAAATAATCATTCGCCAGGCTTTCCACCTGGACGCCGAACTTCTGTCCCTCCCGGTTCAGCCTTTCTTCAAGCCAGCGCTTGTCCGCTTGTTGCAAACGATGCAAACGGAAACGGCGGATCTGCATCGGTAGCAGGAGGAGCTCCAGAATGGTCCCGGTTGCCGTATCCAGGGTTGGCAGATACATCAGCACCAGGTCGGGCCGGAAGGATTCGTAACCGCCGATGCCTTCGTAGTCGTTCAGGAAATCGCCGCAGCCATAAAGGATGAGCCTGCCGCGGTAAACCTCGATCGCCCTCGGATGGTGCGACGAATGGCCATGCACAATATCGATGCCGCCTGCTTCGATGAGCCGGTGCGCAAAGGCGCGCTCGGCCAGCGAGATGTCATAGCCCCAGTTGCCGCCCCAGTGGATGGACGCCACGGCGATATCCCCTGCATGCATGCTTGCTTGTACCTGCCTTCCGATCCTGTCCGCGGCGCGCATGGAAAGCTCATTAACCCAGCTGACGCCGGAGCGGTTTCTTGTCGCAGCCCAGTCCTCGGGCACGCCTGCG
>DILC01000009.1:0-14036 GCA_002424865.1 Rhodocyclaceae bacterium UBA5602
CGCGAATTCCCGCCTCGCCCCCCGCACGGGGGAGGCCACTGTCTGGCTCGCTGCGCGAGCGGCGTGACCCGGCATCAAATGGCGTTGTTTCACGCTAAAGCGACCTGAGCTGAGCCGTGGCGATTAACCTCGACTAAACTTGCGCCATGAGCATTCAGACCGATAACCTTGCCGCCGCTTTCACAGAACTGCCAGAACGCGTCATCGCCGCAAGCAGCGAGTCGCGGCAGGAAGAAGCCCTGGAGCGCGCGCTGCGGCCGAAGAAGCTGGCGGATTACGTCGGCCAGCAAAAAATCCGCGAACAGCTGGAAATTTTCATTCAAGCCGCCAAGGCGCGGCAAGAGTCGCTTGACCACGTGTTGCTGTTCGGCCCGCCGGGTTTGGGTAAAACGACGCTCGCCCACATTCTGGCGCATGAAATGGGCGTCAATCTGCGCCAAACCTCCGGTCCGGTGTTAGAGCGCGCGGGGGATCTGGCGGCGATGCTGACCAACCTTGAACCGCACGATGTGCTCTTCATTGACGAGATCCATCGCCTCTCGCCGGTGGTGGAAGAAATCCTCTATCCCGCGCTGGAAGATTTTCAGATTGACATCATGATCGGCGAAGGCCCCTCGGCGCGTTCGGTCAAGCTCGATCTGCCGCCCTTCACGCTGGTGGGCGCCACCACGCGTGCGGGCATGCTGACCAACCCGCTGCGCGACCGTTTTGGCATTACCGCGCGGCTGGAGTTTTACACGCCGGAAGAATTGAGCCTCATCGTGCGCCGTTCGGCGCATTTGCTGAACTGCGAGATTGTGGATGATGGCGCGGCGGAAATCGCCCGCCGTTCGCGCGGCACGCCGCGCATTTCCAACCGCCTGTTGCGGCGCGTGCGGGATTTTGCCGAAGTCCGCGCCAATGGCAAAATCACCCGCGAGGTGGCGGACGCCGCGCTCACCATGCTGGACGTCGATCACCTGGGGCTGGACGTGATGGACCGCAAGCTGCTCCTGGCCATGCTGGAAAAATTCAGTGGCGGCCCGGTCGGCGTGGATAACCTGGCCGCCGCGATAGGCGAAGCGCGCGATACCATTGAAGACGTGCTGGAGCCTTATTTGATACAGCAAGGCTATCTGCAGCGCACACCGCGCGGCCGCGTGGCGACCCCGGCCATCTGGCGGCATTTTGGCCTGGATTCCCCGCTGAATTCCCCATCGCCTACCCCGCCGACAGCGCCCGCCTCGCTGTTTGATTAAGTCGTTTGATGATTAATACGCTGCCTTAAAACATGGCCTTATTTTCCATTCCCATCCGCATTTACTACGAAGACACCGATACCGCAGGCATTGTGTATTACGCCAATTACCTGCGCTTTTTGGAGCGCGGGCGAACGGAGCTGTTACGCAGCTTAGGCATCCAACAGTCGGCGCTGGCGGCACGGCGCATCGCTTTCGCGGTTCGTTCGGTTAACGCAGAATATTTAAAACCTGCGAAACTTGACGACCTGCTTGTGGTCGAAACGCGGGTTGCCGACGTTGGCAGGGCGCAAGTCATGTTTAACCAGCAGGTCAAGCGCAATGCTTCCATCAATGGCATCTTGTTGCTGGAAGCACAGGTCCGCGTGGCCTGCATTGATCCTGTGCTTGGCAAACCCATTGCCATGCCGCAGGAAATTCATCAACAATTCACCGCACTTACGGAAAAATCAGCATGAATATTACGCAAGACCTCTCCATTATCGAACTCATCATGCACGCCAGCCTGGTGGTCAAGCTGGTCATGTTGCTGTTGCTGGTCGTCTCCTTCATGTCCTGGTATTACATCTTCCGCAAGTTTTTTTCCATCCGCGACGCGCAAGCCAAAACCGATAAATTCGAACGCGATTTCTGGAGTGGCGGCGACTTGAATGCCTTGTACCAAAGCGCGGTCAATAACCGCCATGAAACGGGGGCGCTGGAGCGTATTTTTGAAGCAGGTTATCGTGAATTCACCAAGCTGCGCGGCCAGAAAACGCTGGACGCCGCGACCGTCGTCGACGGCGCCCGCCGCGCCATGCGCGCAACCTATCAACGCGAGATTGACGATCTGGAATCGCACCTGGCCTTTTTGGCCTCGGTGGGCTCGGTTTCGCCTTATGTGGGTCTATTCGGCACGGTGTGGGGCATCATGCACGCCTTTCGCGGCCTGGCGAACATGACCACCGCTACGCTTTCCGTCGTCGCCCCCGGTATCGCAGAAGCCCTGGTGGCCACCGCCATTGGCCTGTTTGCGGCGATTCCCGCAGTGGTGGCTTACAACCGCTTTGCGCACCGGGTCGATCGCGTCGCGGTGCGCTTTGAGAGCTTCATGGAAGAGTTCTCCAACATCCTGCAGCGGCAAACCCGCTAAGGTTTCCCTCTCCATTTCCCGCATTTTCAGTCAGGAGACGCAATGAACCCACAGCGCAAACTGCAAGACAAAGTCGCCATCATCACGGGCGCTGCCAGCGGCATAGGCAAGGCAATCGCGCTGGCCTATGCCACCGAAGGCGCGGCCGTTGCCGTGGCGGACATCAACCAGGCCGCAGCGCAAAAAACGGCGGATGAAATTACTGCCGCCGGTGGCAAGGCCATGGGCATCGCGATGGACGTCACCGACGAAGCGGCAGTCAATAACGGCACAGACCAGGTGGCAGCCGCCTGGGGCAGCGTGGATATCCTGATCTCCAACGCCGGCATACAGATCGTCAATCCGATTGAACAGTTCAGTTATGCCGACTGGAAGAAAATGCTGGCCATCCACCTGGATGGCGCATTTTTGACCACTAAAGCGGCGTTAAAGCACATGTACAAAGACAATCGCGGCGGCATAGTGATCTACATGGGTTCAGTCCATTCGCACGAAGCATCGCCCTTGAAAGCGCCTTACGTGAGCGCCAAGCATGCCCTGCTCGGTTTATCCAAAGTGCTGGCCAAGGAAGGCGCTGCCCACAACGTGCGCTCGCATGTGATCTGCCCGGGCTTTGTGAAGACGCCCCTGGTCGATAGGCAAATCCCCGAGCAAGCCAAGGAATTGGGCATCAGCGAAGAGGACGTGGTCAAGCATGTCATGCTCGGCAACACCGTGGATGGGGTATTCACCACGGTGGATGATGTCGCGCAAACCGCGTTGTTTTTAGCCACCTTCCCCAGCGCCGCGCTCACTGGACAATCGTTCATTGTCAGCCACGGCTGGTCGATGAAGTAAGCAGAACCGCCTCCCCAACAAAATCCATGACCGCAACCCCTGCCGCGGACAAGCCCTTGGTTACGCATGACATGCACCGCCCTAACCCAACCCAAACACGAACAAACCTGCCATGAAACAACGCCGCTTAATGAATGACATCAACGTCGTACCTTACATTGATGTGATGCTGGTGCTGCTGGTTATTTTCATGGTCACAGCGCCCATGGTGCAAAGCAGCAGCGTGAACCTGCCCAGCGTCGGCGCATCGGCGCAGACCCCTTCTGCCCCACTGGAAGTCATCGTGCATGCCGATGGAACCCTGGCCGTGCGCGACCGCGCTGATGAAAGCATTACCGGCGGCAAGGAAAAAACGGTTGACCGCACCGAACTGGTCGATTTCATCCGTCAATTACAAGCCAAAAACCCTCAGCAACCCGTACTGATCGCTGGCGACAAAAACGTCAAATATGACGCCGTTTTGCGCGTGATGGATGAATTGCAGCGCCAGCACGTGCAAAAAATCGGTTTGCTGGTTCAACCCAGCGCCACACGCTAACACTCATGGCAAGCCAATACCACCCGCTGATGATGAAACACGCGCAAGGCAGCCTCAAGGCCCGCACCCGCGCATGCCGACCGATACGCCAATAAAACAAAGACAGCAAACTTACCTTACGATGGCTTTCGATTCACCTTTTCTGCGCCCTGACAACCGCACCGGAAAATACCTTTCCCTCGGTTTGGCAGTCACAGTTCATCTGCTGCTGGCCATGCTGCTGTTTTATGGCGTGCGCTGGCAAACCAAAATGCCGGATGTGGTTGAAGTGGAACTCATCAGCGCATCCCCAAGCAAAGCGCCGCTGCCGCAGGCCGCACCTGAACCCGTGGCAAAACCCGCGCCGCCCATGGCAAAAGAACCGCCCCCGCCCGAGCCAACAAAACAGCTCTCCAAGCCGGATATTGCCATCAAAGAAAAAATCAAGGAACCCCCGGCGCCTGTCCCAAAACCCATGCCCGCAATCAAGCCTGAGCCAAAACCCAAGCCTGAAATCAAACACGAACCTGTGTCAACGCCGGAAGTCCCCCCCGTGCCACCGCGCAAAACGCCTTTTTTTGAGCAATTAAAAAAAGAGGCCGAGCAACTGTTGCAACGCAAAAAAACAGACGCAATGGCAGAGAACCTTGCCAAGGAAAGCAGCGCCCGGGCAGAGGCCGCCCGCAACAAGGCCATGGCGGATTACCTGTCGCGCATCCGCAGCAAAGTCCGCGGGAACATTGTCCTGCCACCTGATATCAAAGGCAATCCCGAAGCGGTGTTTGATGTCACCCAGCTCCCCAGCGGCGAAATTGTCACGGCCCGCTTGCGCCATTCATCAGGCAATCCTGCGCTGGACGCGGCGATTGAACGCGCCATTCTTAAATCCAACCCCCTGCCCAAACCTGAAAAAAACGAGCTTTTCTCACGCACCCTTGAACTCAGCTATCGTCCGCTGGATGAGTAAATGCCTCCAGCCGGTATAATTTCCCCATGAAAATCAAATTCCTTCCTCTTGCTTTTGCCCTTGGCCTCGGGCTCATCATCCCCACGGCCCACGCGCAATTACGCGTCGAAATCACCGGCGCTGGCGCCAATCGATTGCCCGTTGCCATCGCGGATTTTGCTGGTGAACGTGCCATCTCGCAAGCGATCACCTCGGTTGTCCGGGCTGACCTTGACCGTAGCGGCATGTTTCGCCTGATTGATGGCGCAGGGGTCTTGAGCGATAAAGCCAATCCGCCGTTTGCTGACTTGAAACAGCGCGGCGCGGACGCCGTAGCGGCGGGTTCCACAACTGAAACAGGCAATGGCCGCTTTGAAACCCGCATGCGGCTTTTCGATGTCATCAAGCAAAACACGCTGGACATGGAAGCCTACGTGCACACCAGCACCCAGTTGCGCGCCACAGCGCACCGCATTGCCGATACCATTTACGAAAAGCTCATCGGCGAGCCGGGCATGTTCTCCACCCGCATCGCTTATGTGGTCAAGAGCACAGGGCGCTATGAACTGCAAATTGCCGATGCCGACGGCGCTAACGCACAACCGGCGCTGGCCTCGCGCGAACCCATCATTTCACCGGCCTGGTCACCTGATGGCAGCAAGCTCGCCTACGTCTCTTTTGAAGCCAAAAAGCCGATCGTCTATGTGCATGACATTGCCACGGCCAAGCGCTATGTAGCGGCCAATTTCAAAGGCTCCAACTCTGCCCCCGCCTGGGCGCCGGATGGCAAGCGGCTCGCCGTTGTGCTCAGCAAAGACGGCGGCTCCCAGTTGTATATCGTCAATGCCAACGGCAGCAGCGCAACGCGTCTGGCTACCTCATCGGGCATTGACACCGAGCCCCGGTTTTCAGCCGACGGCCAGTTTATTTACTTCACGTCCGACCGCGGTGGCAGCCCGCAGATTTATCGCATCCCGGCCACCGGCGGCGCCACCGAGCGCATTACCTTTGATGGCAGCTATAACGTCACGCCCCGCCCCTCGCCCGATGGCAAAAGCATGGCTTACATTACCCGCACCAATGGCCGCTTTCAACTCGCCTTGATGGATTTGGCCACCAAGCAAACACAACTCCTGACCGACTCCGCCAAGGATGAATCGCCCAGCTTTGCCCCCAACGGCCGCATGATCCTGTATGCCACAGAAGTAGGTGGGCGCGGCGTCCTGGCCACTGTCTCAAGCGACGGCCACGTCAAGCAAAAGCTCTCCGTGCAGGCTTCTGACGTAAGGGAACCGGCCTGGGGACCCTTGGCAAAGTAAACAGTGTCTTTTTCAAGCATCACCAATTATTTTTCATCACGTCTTGCTTTTTTCAATCTACAAAGGATCTCATCATGCCTACCGCCAAATTCAGCCGCAAACTTTTATCCGCCTTGTCTTTAGCCTTGATTCTCGCCGCTTGTAGCTCGCAGCCTCCAGCCCCTGAGCAAAATGCCGCCGGTGTTGAGTCGCGCACGCCTGCAAACATGGATAGATCAGCCACCACCGCGCCGGTAGAAAGCTTTGACCCAATGAGCGTAGCCGCACTCAAAGATCCGCGCAGCCCGCTCTCCAAACGCAGCATTTATTTTGACTACGACAGCTACATTGTCAAAGATGAATTTCAATCCCTGCTAGTTGCCCATGCCAAGTTCCTGGCGGCAAACAGCAATATGAAAATTCTCATCCAGGGTAATGCGGATGAACGCGGCAGCCGCGAATACAACCTGGCGCTGGCCCAAAAACGCGCGGATGCGGTCAAAAAATCACTCAGCCTGCTCGGCACGCCGGAGAGCCAGATGGAATCCGTCAGCCTGGGTGAGGAAAAACCCGTCTGCACCGAATCAACCGAAGCGTGCTGGGCGCAAAACCGTCGTGGCGACATCCTCTATTCAGGTGAGTATTAATGCGCCGCACCTTAGCGCTCTGCACGCTGCTTATTGCTTTGCCCGCACACGCGGGGTTGTTTGGCGACGACCTCGCACGACAACGCATTGAGCAGTTGCGCAGCGATGTCAATGCGGTCACCCAGCGCGTTGACACGATCAACAACAACCAGATCGACTTTGCCAACCAGCTGGAAAACGTCCGCGCTGAACTGGCCAAACTGCGTGGACAGCAGGAAGTGATGGCATATGAACTTGAAGCGGCGCAAAAACGGCAAAAGGATTTTTACATTGACCTGGACAATCGCCTGAGGAAACTTGAACCGGCTATCGCCGACAGCACCGCGGCACCCGCCGCGCCCGCCGATGGCGCCCAGGAAACAAAGGACTATGAAACGGCGCTGAATCTGCTCAAAGCCTCCAAATTCAAGGAAGCCGGCGCACGCTTTTTGGCCTTCCTCGCCGCGTGGCCTGACAGCACGCTGCAGGCCTCGGCCACCTACTGGGGCGCTTACGCCCACGCGCAAGCCGCAGACCACAAGCAAGCGGCAGCGCTGTTTGGCAAGTTTGCCGCCACCTGGCCCAAGGACGAGCGCGCGCCCGATGCGCTCGAAGGCCAGGCGGACAGCCTGCATGCGCTCAAGGCAGTCAATGCCGCACGGGATGTGCTGCAAAAGCTCAGCGACACCTATCCCAATAGCGATGCGGGCAAACGCGCCAAACAGCAATTAAAAGCCGTCCCCGCAAAAAAGAAATAGCCCCCAAACCGTACAAACCCAATGCCTGAAGCTTTGACGCAACCCGCCCCCGCACAGCCCTCCGCAGAAAAATCCCTGCGCCTCACGGAGATTTTCCACTCCATCCAGGGCGAATCCAGCCGCGTGGGCTTGCCCACCGTGTTCATTCGCCTCACCGGTTGCCCCTTGCGCTGCACCTGGTGTGATACCGCCTATGCTTTTCATGGCGGCAATGCAGCCACCTTAAGCGCGATTCTGGCCAGCGTGGCCGAGTTCAACTGCAAAACGGTTTGCGTCACGGGCGGCGAGCCCCTGGCGCAAAAAAATTGCCTGGCATTGCTCACCGCGCTGTGCGACGCGGGCTATTCCGTCTCACTGGAAACCAGCGGTGCGCTGGATATTGGCGGCGTTGACCCGCGCGTCTCGCGCATTGTTGACTTGAAGACGCCCGATTCGGGCGAAGCCGACAAGAATCTCTGGGAAAACCTGGCGCACCTCACACCACATGATGAGCTAAAACTCGTTCTGGCCTCACGCGCCGATTACGACTGGGCCGTGGCGGCGTGTCACCAGCGCCGACTTTTCGAGCACTGCGAAGTTTTGTTCTCCCCCGTGCAAGGCCGCCTGGAACCTGGGCAGCTCGCGCAATGGATTCTTGACGACAAGCTCCCCGTGCGCTTTCAGTTGCAGCTGCACAAGGTGCTGTGGGGCAATGCGCCGGGGCGATAAACAAAGCGCAACGGCAGGCGTCACCCCAAGGCATTCACGGCAGGTGCGACTTTCATGATTTCTTCAATGGTCGTAAGCCCGGCAGCCACTTTTTTTGCCCCGGCAATGCGCAGTGACTTCATGCCTTCGCGCATGGCTTGCTGGCGCAGGCTGCCCAAATCGGCTTTGCTGGCAATGAGCTGTTTTAATTCAGCCGACAAAGGCATGATTTCATAAATCCCCATGCGGCCTTTATAGCCCGTCATGCGGCAATCAAGGCAGCCCACCGGACGATACAACTGCGCGGGCTGATTCGCCTTCCACGGCGCAACCAAGGCCTTCCAGGCCAGCGCGTCTTCCGCACGCATGCCTGTGGGCTGCTTGCATTGCGGGCACAAGGTGCGGACCAGGCGCTGCGCCATCACGCCCACCACGGTGGCCGCCAAGAGGTAAGGCGGCACGCCCAGGTCAAGCAAGCGGGTAATGGCCGATGGCGCATCATTGGTATGCAATGTGGATAACACCAAATGCCCGGTGAGCGCCGCCTGGATGGCCATGTCAGCGGTTTGCAGATCACGGATCTCGCCCACCATGATGATGTCCGGGTCCTGCCGCATCAGGGCACGTATGCCTTCGGCAAAGCCCATGCCAATGTCCGGCACGACTTGCACCTGGTTGAATGCCGGCTCGACCATCTCGATCGGATCTTCCAGGGTGCACACATTCACTTCCGGCGTCGCCAATTCTTTGAGTGTCGAATACAACGTGACGGTTTTTCCGCTCCCCGTGGGGCCCGTGACCAGAATAATGCCATTGGAATTAGCCGCCATCTGCCGCCAGACAGCCAGCTCATCCTCACCAAAACCCAGCCCGGAGAAATCCCGCACCAGCACGTCCGGGTCAAAAATCCGCATCACCAGCTTTTCGCCAAAGGCAGTCGGCAAGGTGGCCAGGCGCAACTCTACCTCCTGCCCGTCCGGCATGCGGGTTTTGATGCGGCCATCTTGCGGGCGGCGCTTTTCCACCACATCCATGCGGCCTAAAATCTTGATGCGGCTGGTCATCGCATTCAACACCGTCATCGGGATTTGATACACCTGATGCAGCACGCCATCAATGCGAAACCGAACAACGCCCATGTCACGCCGCGGCTCGACATGGATATCCGATGCGCGTTGTTCAAACGCGTATTGCCACAGCCAATCGACAATCGTGACGATATGCTGATCGTTCGCATCGAACTGTTTATTGCTTTTACCCAATTCGACCAACTGCTCAAAATTTGACCGCCCACCGGACACATCGCCCCTGGTCTGGGCGCCTTTGACCGATTTGGCCAAGTTGTAAAACTCGACTTGATAACGCGCGATATCCAGTGGATTAGCGATCACGCGCTGAATTTTCTTATTCAGCATCGGCTGGATTTCAGCTTCCCACGCGCGCTGAAAAGGCTCAGTGGTGGCAATCACCACCTCGTTCGCCGTCACCTGAATCGGCAGAATGCGAAACCGCGTGGCATAAGCGCTGCTCATCACCCCAGTGATGGCGGAAAAATCCATCTTGAGCGGGTCGATATGCGCATACGCCATATCCGACCATTTGGCCAGCCATTGCGCCAAGGCCTCCATATCCAGCACCGGATAAGGCGCCTGCAAGGACTTCCAGCGCTGCTCGGCAATCACGGCCAGCGGATGGGTGGCGGCACTGAAATGACGGCGTTCATTCTTGAATGCCGCAGCCAGATCCGCTGGCAGAATGCCATCCTGCACTAACGCATCCACCACTTCTGCCAGCGTCAAGCTGTGTTCCTTGATGTTTTTTTGCGGAACTGAATTCATGTGTAAGGGGTCGATAACATCTCAAAAGCCGACGCTGGCTACACGGCAAACTATAATCCAAAACCGCTACAGGAACTCAGCCGGATTTCATTGGCGGGATTGACAGCCAAGGCTGCATCCACCGGCTTGATTCATGCGCCCTATGCACAGGCGCCAACGTCCCTGGCACAGGGATAAAAACCAGCGCTCAGCAAAGGCAAACCCACGACAAGGAGACTTTATGTCCAAAGCCAATTTCTGCATGGCCGCATTCATCGCTTTCACCCAGTCCCTGCTCATCAGCACAACTGCCCTGGCACAAGACGACACTATGCCCCGGTTCATCCCTGAACCGGAAGTGAAAACCCAGGCGGAGACGGATCTTTGCGCCCAGGCGCGCGACCCGGCAAACTGCGCTGCGCGCCAAGCGGCACTGGCTTTATGCGCAGATAAACGCGGCAACGAAAAACAAGCCTGCCTGCAGGAAAACCTGCCGCCGGTCGATTGCAGCCAGGAAGACAACCCTGAAGAATGTTTCGCCATTCAAAAAGCCAAAGAGCAATGCGCGGGCAAAAAAGATGCCGCCCTCACGGCTTGCCTGCACCCCGGTGAGCGCACAGCAAAAAACAAGCACGGCAAGAAAAAAGCACACAAAGCCAGCGCAGGCAGCAAAAACACAAAAGCCGCTAGCGCAAACAAGCGTGGCAAAGCCAATGCCAAAGCGTCGGCAAAAACCAATAAGCCATCCCCGAAAAAAGAAGCATCCAAAGCCAAAGGCAATTCCGCGGCCAAAACAGCGACTAAAAAAACCGCCGGTAAAAAGCCGCGGCAAACACCCTGAACACGCCTTGCGTGGCTGCGGGTTAAATGAACCGAGTGCAGTGAATCCTTCTTTTTACTCAACCCGCAATAACGGCCAGCACTATCCTGCCCGCATCTCCAGCATCAACTGGTTCATGCGTTTAACAAACGTCGCCGGGTCGTCCAGCTGGCCGCCTTCAGCCAGCAGCGCCTGATCAAACAACACGGAAGCCCAGTCGTTGAACTTGCTGCCTTCGCTGTCGGCTTCGGCTTTCAAGCGCTGCACCACCGGATGCTGCGGATTGATCTCCAGCGTCGGCTTGGCCGCTGGTGCGTGCTGCCCCGCCGCCTTGAGCATGCGAGCCAGATTGCCCGACATATCGTTTTCCTCACTCACCAAACAGGCGGGGGATTCCGTCAGGCGGTAGGTCACGCGCACTTCTTTCACGCGCTCGGCCAGCGCTTCGGCGATTTTGTCCGTCAAGGGCTTGAACTCGCCCGCGGCGGATTCCTGCGCCTGTTTTTCGGCTTCATCTTCCAGCTTGCCTAAATCCAGATCGCCCTTGGCAACCGACGCCAACGGCTTGCCTGCGAACTCGGTGACGTGCGAGACCACCCACTCATCCACACGATCCGAAAGCAGCAAGACTTCAATGCCTTTTTTGCGGAACACTTCCAGGTGCGGGCTGTTCTTCGCCGCGTTGAAAGTGTCTGCCGTCACATAATAAATTTTCTCCTGCTCAGGCTTCATGCGCGCGATGTAATCGGCCAGCGCTACCGTCTGCTCAGTGGTGTCGTTATGCGTGGAAGCAAAGCGCAACAGGCCGGCGATTTTTTCCTTGTTGGCAAAATCCTCGCCCACGCCTTCCTTGATCACGCGGCCAAAGGCCTCCCAGAACGTCGCGTACTTTTCCTTGTCGTTCGCGGCCATGTCAGTCAGCATGCCCAGCACCTTGGCCGTGCAGCCCTTGCGGATGGCTTCGATGTCCTTGGACTCCTGCAAAATCTCGCGCGAGACATTCAGCGGCAAATCGGCCGAGTCCACAATGCCGCGCACAAAGCGCAGGTAAGCCGGCAGCAACTGCTCCGCATCATCCATGATGAACACGCGGCGCACATACAGCTTGATGCCGTGGCGCACATTGCGGTCATACAAATCAAACGGCGCGCGCGCTGGCAGGTACAGGAGCTGCGTATATTCGCTCTTGCCTTCAACCCGCGCATGCACCCAGGCTAACGGATCTTCATAATCATGCCCCACGTGCTTGTAAAACGCCTTGTAGTCGTCCTCGGAAATCTCATTCTTGGGCCTGGCCCACAAAGCGGACGCCTGATTGACGGTTTCATCCTCATCCGTCACCACCTGGCCGCCCTCCTCGCCTTCTTTGGGCTCGCGCCATTCTTCCTTTTTCATCACAATCGGCTGCAGAATGTGATCGGAATACTTGCGGATGATGCTGCGCAGTTTCCAGCCGGACAATAAATCATCCTGGTCGGCGCGCAAATGCAAGGTAATTTCCGTACCGCGATCCGCTTTATTCACGGCTTCGATAGTGAACTCGCCCGTGCCTTCCGACGCCCAGCGCACGCCCTCTGCCGCGGCAGCACCTGCGCGGCGCGTTACCACGCTGACGCGGTCGGCCACGATAAAGGAGGAATAAAAGCCCACGCCAAACTGGCCGATCAAGCCCGCATCCTTCTTTTGGTCACCCGAGAGCTGGGAGAAAAACTCCCGCGTGCCGGATTTGGCGATGGTGCCCAAATTGGCCACCGCTTCTTCCCGGCTCATGCCGATGCCGTTGTCCGACACCGTGATCGTGCGCGCCGCCTTATCAAAGCTCACGCGGATTTTGAATTCGCTGTCGTCTTCGAGCAAGGCTGAATGGTTCAAAGCCTCAAAGCGCAGCTTGTCGCAAGCGTCAGACGCATTGGAAATCAGCTCGCGCAGGAAAATCTCGCGGTTGGAATACAGCGAGTGGATCATCAACTGCAAAAGTTGCTTGACTTCCGTCTGGAAGCCCAGCGTTTCACGCGCAGCTGGATTTGCATCCGCATTGGATTGTGTTGTGGTGGTCATCGTTATTTCCTAAAAATAGTCACAGCTGAATACATCGGTTTTTATTAGCCATCCAGTGAAAAACCGCAAGCCTGCAATGAGGCAGGCAGCATGTGGGGCCAAGGTTTGGTTTTTCAAGAGAAGCAGATTTTAAACGGGATGTTGGCGTTTAACGACCACCCGCAGGGACACCCAGGCAAAAATGCCTGAAGCGGAGGCTGCATGAACTAGCTCCCAGGCCGCCGTCCCGCCAGGGCCGACTTTTTCGCGGCTGGCTTAGCCTGCCACCCTCGCCGCCACTTTCACTACCGCCCCCATGCGGCGCAACTCCGGCAGGCAGGAGCCGCAGGAGGTGCCGCATTTGAGCTGGGCTTGCACGGCCTCCAGATCGGCGCCCTGACGATACATGTCATTGATTTGTGTTTCAGTCACGCCAAAGCAGTTGCATACCGTGCGGCCGACAGAGGCCATCGCCAGCGGCGGTTTTGCCGATGGCGCAAACAGCCAGCGGCGCAGTTCGCCCACCGGCGCACCACGGGCCATCAAGTCCTGCAGCCAGCCCGCCGCCGCCGTTTCACCGGCCAGCAACACGCCGAGCAAGCGGTCGCTTGCCGCGTCTGTTTTGGCGCGCTTGATGATGCCGCGCCGCGAGTCGTTGTACGCCGTGCTGCCTTCCAAATCCAGCAGTCTGATTAACTCATCGCACAGCGCCTTGGGCAAGGGCGTGGCGTGCGCCATGGAAAGCACGACAAACGGTTGCTCCCGCCCGGCGAGCGTCACGGTGGCGTAGGCGGCCTGTGGCAAAAGTTTGGCCAGTGCCGTGCGCCATTGCAGGATTTGCTCGTCGGCCTGGGCCTGATCATCCGCCGCGCGCAAGGCGGCCAGGCGATACGGCAAATCAACCGGTTCAATGCAAATTGCCGCGGCTTTTAATTCCGGCTGTTTGGAAACGGGATCAAACGCTGAGCTCATCAACTCATTTACCCCGGCGTGCGAGAGCGAGCGGGCACCCCAGTGCATGGCGATAAATGCCTGGCCTGGCTTGATTTCTTCACTGGCCTCCAGCGGCAAAATAATTTCGCCACGGCGGCTTTTAATCCTGGCCAGATCGCCCGGCTTAAAACCGCGACGTTCGATGTCAGACAAGTTGAGCAATAAACGCGGCGTGGGCTCGTGCGCCGCCAGGCGGGCTGAACGTCCCGTGCGGCTCATGCCGTGCCATTGGTCACGCAGGCGGCCGGTGGTCAGGCGCAAGGGATAACGCGCATCCGGCGCTTCGGCGTTGAGCGCAAAAGTCAGTGGCGCAAATTGCGCGCGGCCATC
>DILC01000009.1:14231-14743 GCA_002424865.1 Rhodocyclaceae bacterium UBA5602
CCAGCGCCGTCCGAGTGGATACCGCTTCGCATAACTTTTTCATCCGCTTTTCCACCGTATTTTTCGCCCGGCTTCGCACCCAATTTCTCACCCAGGCGGCGCGCGAATTCTGCCGCAATCGCCCAGTCCGCGCGCGCCTCCCCAGGCGCTGCGACCGCTGCGCGCACGCGCGAGATGCGGCGCTCGGAGTTGGTCAGCGTGCCTTCCTTTTCGCCCCAACTGGTGGCGGGCAAAAACACGTCGGCATACGCGGCCGTTTCGATATCCGTAAAGGCGTCCTGCACCACGACAAACCCGGCGCGGCTCAAGGCTTCGCGCACATGGGTTTGGTCGGGCAGCGAATGCGCGGGGTTGGTGCAGGCAATCCAGACGGCTTTTATTTTGCCTTCATGCAAGGCGTCAAACAATTCCACCGCCGTCTTGCCAGGCTGCTCGGGAATGCGCTTAACGCCCCACAAGGCAGCCAATTCGGCACGGTCCTCCGCGCTGGCGATATCCCGATGGGCTGGCAA
>DILC01000009.1:14799-15650 GCA_002424865.1 Rhodocyclaceae bacterium UBA5602
CGGCCGATTTTCCCTGTCGCCAGATGCAGATGGATCAGCGCGGCATTATTGCTCGTGCCGTGAGTGGATTGATTCAGCCCCTGGCACCACATCGACAACGGCGCCTTGGCCTGGCCAAACCAGCGTGCGGCCTTGACGATATCCTCTGCCGCCACGCCGCATGTCGCCGCGGCAGCGGCAGGCGTCAGCTCGCGCACCTTGTCGCGCACTGCGGCGAATCCTGTAGTGTGGGCGGCGACAAAAGCTTCGTCCACCAGCCCTTCCCACAGCATCACATGCAGCATGGCGCAGTACAAAACCACATCGCTGCCCGGCGTGATGGCCAGATGCACATCGGCCATCGCGGCTGTATCGGTGCGGCGCGGGTCGATGACGATGATCTTGAGTTGCGGATTATTCGCCTTCGCGTCTTCGATACGGCGGAACACAATCGGATGCGCCCAAGCCGTGTTGCTGCCGGCGAGCAGAAATAAATCAGCCAGCGCGATGTCCTCATAGCTGCAGGGCACCGCATCCGAACCCAGCGTGGCCTTGTAACCCGCGACGGCGGACGACATGCACAGGCGCGAGTTGGAATCGATATTGTTGGTGCCCACCAGCGCACGCGCCAGCTTGTTGAAGACGTAGTAATCCTCGGTCAGCAACTGGCCGGAAATGTAGAAAGCGACGGCATCCGCCCCGTGTTCCTTGATGATTTTGGCGAAACGTTCGGCGGCGGCATCCAGCGCCGTATCCCAGGAAGTCGGCGTTCGTGATACGGCGCGTGAGGCGCGCAGTTCCGGCGCCAGCGCCCGCCCGGTGAGTTGCGTGGTGAGATGCAGGCTGGCGCCCTTGCTGCACAGGCGGCCGAA
>DILC01000009.1:15664-16828 GCA_002424865.1 Rhodocyclaceae bacterium UBA5602
CGCACGCCAACGATTTTCGCCGTCCCGCCATCACCGGTTTTTTCGCCAATCGTTCCGCTCGTCTGGATGATCACGCCGCAGCCCGTGCCGCAATAACAGCAGACCGAGCGTGTCTCGCGGATCAAGGGTTCGGGTAGCTTTGTGCTTCCTTCGGGCGCATTCATGGCAGGCTCACGGCTTTCAAAGGTGCTGGCTTATTCATCCAGTTCCAGAAACACCACGCCCTGCTCCACCTTCGCCGGAAAGCTCTCCGTATGGCCGCTATCCGGCGCGCAGACTTCGCCGCTCACCAGTTCAACATTCCAGCCATGCAGCGGGCAGGTCACGCGGTGGCCATGCACAATGCCTTGCGACAAGGGGCCGCCTTTGTGCGGGCAGGCATCGCGTAGCGCAAAGACCGTATCGTCAGCCGCGCGAAATACCGCAATGCTGCCGCCGCTGTTCGGCAGCACCCGGCTGCCACGCAGCGGAATCTCTTCCAACCGGCACAACTTATGCCAACTGCGCATGCTGCCCTCCTGCGTTGCCTGCCGCCGGAATCGGCAACGGCGCAAACTCATGCGCCGCCACACCTTGCGTACGTTCCAGCCAAGGGTCTACGACACCCTGCAAGGCATACAGCAAGCGCTGGTGCAATACCTTGCGGTTGTCCGCATCTTCCACCACGCGCCGCTTCACATAATCCAGGCCCACGCGCTGCACGTAATGCACCGTGCGCTCCAGATACCAGCCTTCTTCGCGGTAAAGCTGCAAAAATGCAGCGGAATATTCCAGCACTTCTTCACGCGTCGTCACCTTGCACAAAAACTCGGCAACCTCGGTCTTGATGCCGCCATTGCCCGCCACATACAGCTCCCAGCCAGAATCCACGCCGATCACGCCAATGTCCTTGATGCCTGCTTCGGCGCAATTGCGCGGGCAGCCAGACACCGCCAGCTTGACCTTATGCGGCGACCACATGCCGAACAGCATTTTCTCCAGATCCACGCCCATGCCCATCGACTGCTGCGTGCCAAAACGGCAATGCTCGGTGCCAACGCAGGTTTTTACCGTGCGTATGCTCTTGCCATAGGCATGGCCCGACGGCATGTCCAAATCCTTCCACACCGCAGGCAAGTCTTCTTTTTTCACGCCAAGCAAGTCGATGCGCTGGCCGCCGGTGAC
>DILC01000050.1 GCA_002424865.1 Rhodocyclaceae bacterium UBA5602
GCCAGGTCAGTTGCCGCTTGGCCAGTTGCCGGGTGGCGAAAATTCCGCGCTCGCGCAGTTCCGCCGCCGGCAGCTCGCCGGTCAGCATCGCCCATGCCTGCCGATAGCCGACGCAACGCATCGACGGCAAATCGGCATGCAAGTTGTATTTCCGACGTAGCGCGACCAGTTCATCGACCAGACCTTCGGCAAGCATCGCCTCGAAACGCCGGGCGATGCGCCGGTGCAGCTCGCCGCGATCTTGCAGCATGAGCGCGAGCATCAGGCTGTTGTAGGGCAATGCGGATTTCTCCTGCGCGGCGAACAGGCTATCCAGCGTCTGCCCGGTCAGGCGCGTGAGCTCGATGGCGCGCTGGATGCGCTGGGCATCGGTAGGTTTTAGCCGTGCGGCGGTTTGCGGGTCGACTTTGGCAAGTTCCGCGTGCAGCGCTGGCCAGCCCGATTCAGCGGCCTGCTGGTCTATGGCGGCGCGCAAGGCGAGGTCGGCATCGGGCAAATCGGCCAGCCCTTCTTGCAGTGCTTTAACGTACAGCATGGTTCCGCCAACCAGCAAGGGGATGCGCCCACGCGACGTGATGTCAGCCATTTCACGCAGCGCATCGGTGCAAAAGCGCGCGGCAGAATAACGTTCTTCCGGCGTGATGAGGTTGATCAGGCGATGCGGAAATTGCGCCTGCATCGCGGCATCCGGCTTGGCGGTGCCGATGTCCATGTCGCGGAATACTTGCGCGGAATCCACGCTGATGATGTCGCACGGAAAGCGCGTGGCGATCTCGCAAGCCAGCGCCGTCTTGCCGCTGGCGGTGGGGCCGATGAGAAAAATCGCTGGGGGATGCTGCGGGAAGGGATGGGCTGGCAAGGTATTTTTCAAGCGGTTTGGTTTTTCGCGCAAATGGGCTGATTGACGAGGCTGGCTTATTGCCCGCGCATAAACAATTTATCCAGCGCAGCCATGGGCAGTTGCACCCAGGTCGGGCGGCCGTGATTGCATTGGTCGGCGCGTTCGGTGGCTTCCATTTGCCGCAACAAGGCGTTCATTTCAGGCAAGGCAAGCGAGCGATTGGCGCGCACGGCGCCGTGGCAGGCCATGGTGGAGAGCAGCGCATTCCTTTGCGCTTCCACCACGCGGCTGGCGGGTTGATCGGCCAAATCCTGCAGCAGGGCGCGCACCAAGGCCACGATGTCGCCCCTGGCCAGCATGGCGGGCACGGCCCTGACAGCCAGTTCGCGCGGCCCGAGGCTTGCAACCGAGAAACCCAGCAACTGCAAAGTGTCCGCTTGCTCGGTGGCGGTGGCGATTTCACGCGATGTGGCGGAGAGCACAACGGGAACGAGCAGGGCTTGCGTTGCTGGCGAGCCGGCTTCAATGGCATTTTTGAGCTGCTCATACAAAATCCGCTCATGCGCGGCGTGCATATCCACCAGCACCAGACCCTGCGCATTTTCGGCCAATACGTAAATACCGCGCAGCTGGGCTATGGCATAGCCCAAAGGCGGGGAATTGCCTGCACATTCGGGTGGGAAAAGAGCCGGCGCCCCAGGGGTACTTTCCAGAGACGGGCCCAAGCCTGCGGGGTGCGCTGGCGGGACGGCGCCAAAGCTTGAATTCAGCGCAGAAAGTCCGGTTTGCGGCGCAAACGCCGCGCGCGCGAAGTCCATGTAAGACTGGGCAGCCGCCTCGCCCATGCGCAGCGGCGCTTGATAGCTGACAGAACCGGCATAAGGCGCAAAGCTGGCACGTGGGGAACTTGTCGTCGCCGAGTTGCCTGGCGCGTTATTTATCAGCGCGCCGTTCCCCGTCCAGCCCGAACCTTCCTCCCCGGCCGCGCTGACAGGCGCTGCCAGGGTGCGTTGAATGGCATGAAATACAAATTGATGAATGCCGCGCGCATCGCGAAAGCGCACTTCGGTTTTGGCCGGATGCACATTCACATCCACGCCCGCCGGATCCAGCGTTAAAAACAGCGCATAGGCCGGATGGCGCGCACCATGCAAAATATCTTCATAGGCTTGACGCGCGGCATGCATGAGCAATTTGTCGCGCACAAAACGGCCATTCACAAAAAAATACTGCTCATCCCGCCCGGCGCGGGAATACGCAGGCATGGCGACCAGACCGGACAGGCGCAAGGGGCCCGCGGCAACCTCCACCGCGCGTGCCTGCGGGAAAAAACCTTCGCCGATGATCTCTTTGGCACGCCTGGAAAAGTCGGTTGTGGCAAGACGGCACTTTTCCCGCCCCTGATGCGTCAAGCTGAACGCAACGTCCGGCCGGGCCAAGGCCATGCGGCGAAACACCTCGTCGCAATGGGCAAACTCCGTGCCCTCGGTTTTCAAAAACTTGCGCCGCGCGGGCGTGTTGAAATACAAGTCCGCCACCTCGATCACCGTGCCCGCGGTTAACGCCGCAGGCTCCACCGCATCGCCCTCGTCGCCCGAGCGCTGCAAGCACCAGGCGTGGGCTGAATCGGCCTGGCGGCTGGTGACCGTCACCCGCGCCACCGCCGTGATCGAAGCCAAAGCCTCGCCACGAAAACCATAGCTACCGACGCGCTCCAAGTCTTCGAGGCTCGCAATTTTGCTCGTGGCATGGCGGCTCAAAGCCAACGGCAAATCGTCTGCCGACATGCCACAGCCGTTGTCCGCCACGCGCATCAAGCGCACGCCGCCCGCTTCCAACACCACGTCGATCCTGGTGGCGCCCGCGTCCAGGCTGTTTTCCAGCAATTCTTTCAAGACGGACGCCGGTCGCTCAACCACTTCACCGGCAGCGATCTGGCTGATCAGCAAATCCGGCAAGGGGCGGATCTTTTGCCGCATTTTTGCGGGTATGGCAAGCGCTGGCTGAGGCTGGTTTTTTTCGTCAATAAATGGGGGATTCATAGCGATGGATTATAGCTTCCGCTAAAATCCAGGCCTCCTCGCCAAGCCGCTTATTTTGCTCCCCCATGGAAATCCTTAACCAATTCATCAATATTTTTCTGCACATGGACAAACACCTCACGGTGCTGCTTGCACAATATGGCGCCTGGATTTACGCGATTCTGTTTGCCATCATTTTTTGTGAAACCGGCTTGGTTATCATGCCTTTTTTACCGGGTGACTCCTTGTTATTCGTTGCCGGTGCGCTGGCTGCCACAAGCGCTGCCACAGGCGACAGTTTTAATATCACCGCACTCATGCCGCTGCTCATGCTCGCTGCCATCCTCGGGGACAACATCAATTACAGCATCGGCCGCCGAGCCGGGCAGCGCATTTTGACCTGGGGCGCAAACTCGCGCTTTTTCAACCGTCATGCTTACGATAAAACCCACGCCTTTTACGGTCAACATGGCGGAAAAACGCTCATCATTGCGCGCTTCATGCCGCTGATACGCACCTTTGCACCCTTTGTGGCAGGCGTAGCCAGGATGGACTACACCCGTTTTTTCATCTTCAATGTCATCGGCGGCGTGTTCTGGATCGGCTCCTTGACCCTCGCGGGCTATTGGTTCGGCAATCTGCCCTGGGTTAAAACAAATTTGACCTTGGTTATTTTCGGCATCATCGGCTTATCGCTCAGCCCGATGGGAATTGCCTGGTTGCGGCATCGCTTGTCAGCTAAACCCGCATGAAAATTCGCGCAGGGCTGATGCTTGGCGCAACCATTCTTCTTACCGGCTGCGCGCATGTCAATGGCACAGCCAAACCAGGCAATTCAAACAATGGCTTTGATCCCAAGCAACTGGGCAAAAGCGATATTGATCGGGTAGCGGATATTCACCGGCGCGAAGTTTTTGCCAGCTTGCAAGCCCTGGCGGAGAAACTGTACCGCCGCAACCCGCGCGAGTGGAAAAAAAACGGCTTTGCCAGCCGTGAAGAGGCCATGAACTATCTGTTTGACCAGCGTACCGACTGGCGCCCGCAAGCCCTCGTGGGCTTGCCAGGACTTGCGGTCTTGGGAGAAAAGCGCAGCACAGAGGTGATCTTGTTAGCGCTCAACAAAGATTATGCAGGTGACCGCGTGGCCGCTTTTATTGTCGGCACGGGCGACATGCTGAACAGCGCCTTTGAAGGAAAAACGGAGTTCTTCATGTTCGATAACCTTGCCCCGCAAAATCTTTACAACAGCGCCAGAAACCTGGAAATTGCCGCCTGGAAGCTTGCCAATGTGCGGGATGCCGAAGGCAACTCGCTGCTCTTGAGCAATGCGCCAGCCAGTGAAGCAGAACCCGCCAACCTAAGCTTTGAGCGCGAATTTGGCAAAATGATCAGCAACCTGGATTTGCTCTCGCTCATCCTGGCTGACCGCAGCAACCGCACCATCACACGAATTGCCACCGGGATTACCAGCAGCCTTGCCACGGCAGCGTTTTTGCCTGTGCTGTCATTCAAGTAAAAAAACAGACCAAGCCATTGGCTCCCCTACTGATTTTCAGACCATCCGGATTTTTCTGCCCTGCCCGTGAAACCCTACGTCATCCTCATTTCAGGCCAAGGCAGCAATATGGCCGCTTTGCTCGATAGTTCGCTCCCCGGCCATTGCCGCGCGGTGATCAGCAACCGGCCCGATGCGGCGGGGCTGCGTTTAGCCGCCGCCCGCGGCATTCATACCATCGTCATTGACCATCGCCACTTTGCCAGCCGTGCCGCGTTTGATTTGGCGCTAAGGGCAGAAATTGAAAGCCACGCGCCCGCATGGATATTTCTCGCTGGCTTTATGCGCATCCTGACCGAGGGGTTTGTCACCCACTTCAGCGGCCGCATGGTCAATATCCACCCGTCCTTGCTGCCCGCCTTTCCCGGCTTGAGAACCCACGCCAGCGCCCTGGCCGCCGGCGTAAAAACACATGGATGCACTGTGCATTTCGTCACCCCGGCCGTCGATGGCGGCCCCATCATTGCGCAATCCAGCGTACCGGTTTTGCCGGACGACACAGAAACCAGCCTCGCCCAGCGGGTGTTGGTGGCTGAACATGAACTTTACCCACGGATTGCACGCGGCTTATTGACAGATCAGATCACGTTGCCTGACGGTAAGCCCACTGCCCAAGCCCGCCATCAATAAAGCCAGTGGCGGCGCTTTAAGCCAAGTAGACTGTCAGCCCTCTCCAGCACCAAAAATTTCATTCCTGCGACAATAGCCTTGACGGTCATCCCACCTACCGCCTCCTCAAACTGACTCATGCCTATCGCGCTTGCGCTGCTTGCCTCTGCCATCCTTCACGTCGCCGCGATCCTTGGCCCGGCATGGGATCTGCCGGGCCTGGATGCGGACAATGCGCCCGTGTCCAATGAACGCCTCGATGTGGTGATCAAACCAACTGAACCCAACTTGAGTATTTTAAATAAAGCGCAGCCCAAGCCTGCCACAGAACCACAACGCCTGACCAGAGAGAAACCCCGGCGCACAAGCCAGCCACCTCGCCCCGATACGGCGCCAAAGCCCGCCACCAACGCATCAGAAGCTCAAGTCGCCGTGTCGCCAGCGCCGACTTTTTCAGCCGAAGACCATCGTGCAGCCGATCAAGCAAGCGCAGCCGACAGCGCGTCAGATGCCCAGGCAACGGCCCCTGAAACCGCTGACGCAAGCACATCGCAAGGATCAGGCCCGCAAGCCATCCCATTCCCCCTCCCCGCCCAAGGCCGCATGCGCTTTGATATCTCGCGTGGCGAGCGCGGGTTTGTGGTCGGCCAGTCGATCAACACCTGGTCGCACGACGGCGCGCATTACCGCTTGCAAAATGTGAGCGAAACCACAGGTCTTGCCGCCCTATTCAAATCAGCGCAAGTGGTGCAGACAAGTCAGGGTGAAATCACGCCCCAGGGTTTGCGCCCGTTAAGTTTCAGCAACGAGCGCAAAGGCAAAAAAGAGACCGCCAGCTTTGACTGGCAGAGCCATCTGGTCAGCTTTGATGGGCAAAGCGCCGCCTTGCCCGATGGCGCACAAGACATGCTATCCCTGTATTACCAGTTGGCCTTGCTCATCGCTAGCGGACGGCCGCCCATGGCGTCAATAAACCTTGTCATTGCCAGCGGCCGCAAGCTCGAAAACTATCATTTTGAATCGCTTGGCGAAGAGACGATTACCGCCCTGGGGCAGGAAAACCCTGCCTTGCACCTGCGTACCCACACCGGCAAAGACGTGATTGATTTGTGGATTGCCAAAACCTTGGTCGGCTTACCGCTTAAAATTCGCTTCACTGACCGCAAAGGCGAGGTGTTTGAGCAATTAGTCACTGAGATGAGCACAACAAACTCAACAGAAAAGCCCAGCGCTGCCGATCCAGCAAGTCACCCCAACCCGGACAATACTTCGACCCAATGAATAAACCTACCCGTAGCGGCAGCACCTCCACACACCGCGCCAAGCCTGCCAGAACATCCAAACCCGCGCAAAAAACCTGGCAGCGCCCCAAAGGAAAAGAGTCCGCGCGCAACGGCGAGCCTGTGGCGGCAGCCAGCGAAGACGGCTTATCCGCAGGTTTGCTCAGCGCCGCGATTGAAGCCACCACGCAACTCTTGCAATTTGCCCAACCGGCCGACGCTGTACTCTCGGCATTTTTCCGCACCAAGAAAAGCGGCGTGCGCGACCGCGCCTTTATTGCCGAAACGGCTTACGCCGTTTTGCGCCGCAAACGCCTGCTCACCAAGCTAGGCATGACCACGCCCAAGCCCGGTACTGAAACCAGGGACCAAAAAAACGGGCCAAAAGAGAAGAATAACAGTGGGCATAAAGGCGAGCCTTGGCCCAAAACCCATGTCTCGGTTCGCGAACTGGTTTTATTGTCATTAACGCGCTTGCGCGGCATGTCCCAGCGCCAGCTCGCCCCAGCGTTAAAAGAAGGCGAAGCCGAATGGCTCAATGAAGTTCGCGCCCAGCCGGAGCCTGAACTCACCCTGGGCGAACAACTGGACTTTCCCGATTGGCTGGCCGAGCGCCTGCAGGACCGCATGCCTGCGGAAGACTTGCTGACTTTGGCGCGCGCGTTAAATTCTTCCGCCCCGCTGGATTTGCGCGTCAACACGTTTAAAGCAACGCCTGAGGCGATGCTCGCCCAGCTCACCGAAGAAGGCATGAACCTGGCGCCCTGCCCTTATTCGCCCATAGGCATCCGGCTTAAAAACCGGCCGTTCCTGCAAAAACACCCGCTGTTCCTGGATGGTTCGATCGAAGTGCAAGACGAAGGCTCGCAACTCCTGGGCTACTTGCTGAACCCCAAGCGTGGCGAAATGGTGGTGGATTTTTGTGCGGGCGCGGGCGGCAAAACGCTCATGATGGGCGCCATGATGCGCTCCACCGGTCGGCTTTACGCCTTTGATGTGGCCGAAAAGCGTCTCGCCAAATTAAAGCCCCGCGTCGCCCGCGCCGGTTTATCCAACGTTCACCCCATGCTCATCGCCAATGAAAATGACATCCGCATCAAGCGTCTGGCGGGCAAAGCGGATCGCGTGCTGGTCGATGCGCCCTGCTCCGGCCTTGGCACCCTGCGGCGCAATCCTGATCTCAAATGGCGGCAAACGCCTGAAACGGTGGCCGAGCTCACGCAAAAACAGGCGGCCATCCTGACGGCCGCCGCCCGCCTGCTCAAACCCGGCGGACGTTTGGTGTATGCCACCTGCAGCATTCTGGAAGAAGAAAATGCCGCCATCGTGAATGCCTTTTTAGCCAGCCATCCCGAATTTTCGCGTTTATCGGCCAGCCAAATTCTGGCCGACCAGGGCATCAAACTTGCCACCGGTGAAGACCTGCTGCTAAACCCCGCCGTACATGGCACAGACGGCTTTTATGCGGCCATCTTGCAACGCAATGCATGATGGCACGTTGCCTGCAGCACGCAGGCCCCACAGGGTAAGCAAAGCCTGATGGCACCGCAATCAAAATACCGGCCCTCCACGCGCACGGTGCGGTGGCTGGTTGTCGCCCTATGGGCAATCACAGCCGCGGCCACCGCGCACGCAGAAGCAACCCGGAAGGCAATCCCTGCCGCACTACCGGCCCAAGGTTCAATCGAGGCCTTATTCACCCCATGGGATGATGCTGAAGGCGCGATCATCCGCGTGATAAGCCAGGCGAAAAAAACCATCCACGTGCAAGCCTATCTGCTGACCAGCCGCAGCATCGCCAAAGCGCTGATCGCAGCCCATGCGCGCGGCGTGAATGTCCTGGTGCTAACCGACCAGGAAATGCTGCTCAACGGTAAATCATCACAAATCCCGGCCTTGGCTGCGGCCGACATTCCTGTGTCAGTAGAAACACGTTATGCCACGGCGCACAATAAAATCATGCTGATTGACGCGCAAACCCGCCATGGCACGCTGATCACGGGTAGCTATAACTTTACCTGGTCAGCGCAAGCCAGGAATGCGGAGAATCTGCTCATTATTCGCAATCATCCGGCCCTGCTCAACCGCTATCTGGCCAACTGGCAGCGCCATGCAGCAGAATCCCAACCCTACGCCCCCCCCACTGAGGCCAACCATGGACAATGATCTATCCCTCATTTGGAAGGATTTTTTTACCCAATTACAACATCCCGACACCATTTGGCAACTTTTGGCGCTCGCCATTGCATTAGGATTGGCAAAAGTCATTGAAGGCTTTGTACGCGAGCGCGTCGCGGCACATGCCATGCCGAATCTCGGCTTCGCCAAAAAAATTGGCCGTGGCAGCTTGAAAAGAGTGATCTTTCCGATAGCTGCATTGGTCTTTGTGGCGGGCATGCGCTGGTTGATCAAGCCCGTTGTTCACACCCCAATCCTGAGTCTCGCCTTGCCGCTGCTAGGCTCCATGGCCATTATCCGGCTAGTTTTTTACATCCTGCGGCATAGCTTTTCGCAAGCCCAATGGCTGGCTAATTTTGAGCTCATCTTCTCAGCCATCGCCTGGAGTGTGGTGGCCCTGCATATTCTGGGCATTCTGCCGGAGATGATCGAGTTTCTGGATAGCATCACCCTGCCCATCGGCAAAAATCCGCTCTCTGTCTGGCAGATCCTGCAAGGCCTGGTCACTGTAGCGGCCACCTTGCTGATTGCATTGTGGCTATCGAACACCTTTGAAGCCAGACTTAACAGTGCCACGGACATGGATACCAGCCTGCGCATGGTGCTCATCCGCATCTTGCGCGCCGTGCTCGCCATCTTGGCCATCCTCATTGCCTTGCCGCTGGTGGGCATCAACCTCACCACGCTGTCTGTCTTTGGCGGCGCGCTAGGCGTTGGCCTGGGCTTTGGCCTGCAAAAAATCGCCAGCAATTATGTATCCGGCTTCATTATTTTGCTCGACCATTCCATTCGCCTGGGCAACATCATTAGCGTAGGCGATGACCGCGGGCAAGTCACGCGCATCACCACCCGTTTTACCGTATTACGCAGCCTCACAGGCATTGAAGCAATCGTCCCGAATGAGCAGCTCATTAGTTCAGTGGTGCGCAATGAATCCTATACCGACCGGCAAGTGCGCGTCGCGCTGCCCGTGCAGGTGGGCTACGACAGCGATCTGGAACTTGCCATGCGTCTGTTAGCAGAATCCGCGGACGCCCAACCCCGCGTCATGAAAACACCTGCCGCAGATGTTTTCGTCAAGGAATTTGCCGATTCCGGCATTAACCTCGAACTGGGCTTCTGGATTGCCGACCCGGAAAACGGCTTCGGCAAGCTCCGTTCAGACATTAACCTGGCCATTTGGCATGCCTTTAAACAAAACGGCATCCAGATTCCTTATCCACAACGAGAAATACGCATCCTGGGAGAAAAAAATGGCTGAAACACGCCTGATCTACGGCTTTCACGCCATTACCGCCAAACTGCGCCATGCCGCCGAAGACGTGCATGAAATCATTATCGCCGAAGGCCGCCAGGACGGCCGCATGCGCGACCTGTTAAAGCTGGCCGAAAGCTTCAAAGTGCGCGTCACGCTCTCTGACACGGCGCGCCTGGATGCCATGTCCGGCGCGGTGGGCCGAAACAGCAGCCATCAAGGCGTCGTGGCCCGTGTCTCCGCCCAGGCAAAGCATGTCACGCTCGACGATGTGCTGGAAAACCTGCAAGAACCCGCGCTCTTGCTGGTTCTCGACAGCATTACCGACCCGCACAACCTCGGCGCTTGCCTGCGCGTGGCCGACGCCGCTGGCGCACACGCCGTGATTGCCCCCAAGGACAAAGCCTGCGGCTTGAGTGCCACCGCCATTAAAGTCGCCAGCGGCGCAGCGGATACCGTGCCTTACATTGTGGTGACCAACCTCGCCCGCTCATTGCGCGAAATGCAGGAACGGGAAATCTGGGTGATCGGCACCGCAGCCGACGCCAAACGCGAAATCTACGCCATCGACCAAAAAGGCCCCACCGCCTGGGTGCTCGGCGCCGAAGGCAGCGGCATGCGCCGCCTGACGCAAGAGACGTGCGATGAGCTCGCCTATATCCCCATGCATGGCAGCGTGGAAAGCCTGAACGTTTCCGTTTCCGCCGGCTTGTGCCTGTTTGAAAGCCGCCGCCAGCGGCAAGCTTAAGCTCAGGAAAGCATCGGATGGCCCGCTGAAAAGCCGGCGCTGATGAAGCAACTGATGAACCACCTGCCCAATAAGAAGAGGCAGGAAAGAACCCTGCCCGCGTAACTAGAGATGCGCCACAAGGCGGTCAGGCAAAAAACGCCCAGCCTTGCAGGCCTGAAATTCCGCTTCGCAGGCAGGTCTCCTCGCCGCAGCGGATTTACAGCAAAATTCGGACTTGACTTCAAATCCCTTGGCGGATGGTCATATTTCACTTTTTTGCAACACAAAAGCAATCAGCCAGTAATATGGGTTTTCCAGAATGGATACCAATCTAACCTCTGGAGAAACTCATGGATGCAGACATTCAAATTCAATCCCTTCTGGCTGGCGCGCATGCAGAAGGACGCTCTGAAGTACGGCGCGAGGCGCGGGTCCGCCCGAGCTTGCGCATCAGCCTGGCGCAGCACGAGGGTGAAGTGCGCGAAGCGCAACGTCTGCGCTACAAGATTTTTGGCGAAGAAATGGGGGCGCGCTTATCCACGCGCGTGCCAGGGCATGACACGGACTTGTTCGACCCCTATTGCGACCATCTTTTGGTGCGTGATGACGCCACAGACAAAGTCGTGGGTACGTATCGCATCCTGTCACCCGAAGCGGCCAAGCGCGTAGGCAGCTATTATTCCGAGAGTGAATTTTCGCTGACCCGCATGCAGCACCTGCGTCCACGCATGGTTGAAATCGGCCGCTCCTGCATTCATGCCGATTACCGCAGCGGCGCTGCCATTGCCCTGCTCTGGTCTGGCCTGGGGGATTACATGGTCACTCGCGGCTACAACTATCTGATTGGCTGCGCGTCGATCAGCATGGCCGATGGCGGCCACAATGCGGCCAACATTTACCAGCAGCTCACCAGCGCCCAGCAAGCGCCGCTGGAATATCGTGTTTTCCCGCGCTATCCGCTGCCGTTTGAACACCTGGCCAATGGCCAGCCTGCCCTGATTCCCCCCTTGCTGAAAGGTTACCTGCGCGCCGGTGGCCTGGTGTGTGGCGAACCGGCTTGGGATCCGGATTTCAACACAGCTGACTTACTGCTCATGCTGCCCATGGAACGCTTGAACGCGCGCTATCAGCGTCACTTCATTGAAACACAAGCAACATGATGCGTTGATTTGGGTCCCGCCTGACGCACATGGCGCCGATGAGCCGCCCCGAACCATGAACTCCATCCACTTCGTTGCGCCAAGGGCTGGCAAATGGATCCACCCCTCCCATCCGCGAGGCGAATTTCCGCCTCGCCCCCTCTCGGGGAAACGAGACACGGCCGGCTTTGCACAGTCGGCTGCGGCGGCGCAGGCGGCGCGAATTCCCGCCTCCCTCCCATCCTTCCCTCGCGGGGAGGCTTCTATCCGGCCCGCGGCGCCCGGTTAGTACATGGCGCGCTTGCCCAGGTATTCCACGTTAAATTCACCCGACCCGACCCTTGCCATGCACGTTTTAATGTTGAGCGATGTTTACTTCCCGCGCATCAATGGTGTGTCCACTTCCATCCACACCTTTCGCCATGCACTCCATCAGCATGGGGTAAGACTCACCATTGCGGCGCCGGAGTATCCAGGACATCAGGACATCCCGCCCCCCAAGGAAGAATCGGAAAACCACACAATATCAAGCCACCCCGCTGCGTCTCACACCTCACATGAAGTGATGCGCATCGCCTCCCGGCAAGTCCCGCTCGACCCCGAAGACCGGCTCATGACGCGCGCTGGCGTCAAGGACTTTTCACGCCGTATCGCCAGCGCCGACTTTTCGCTGGTGCATGTACAAACGCCCTTTGCCGCCCATTACGCAGGCATAAAAATCGCCAAGCAACGCAGCGTGCCCGTCATTGCCACCTATCACACGCATTTTGAGGAATACTTGTTCCATTATTTGCCCATCGTGCCAAAACACGCCTTGCGGGGCCTGGCACGGCGGACGGCACGCGGGCAGTGCAATGCCCTCGATGCCATCATTGTGCCCTCGCAGCCCATGGCGGATACCTTGCGTGATTATGGCGTGACCGCCCCCATGCACGTCATTCCCACCGGCTTGCCCGACAGTCAGTTCATTCGCGGTAATGGCCTGCGTTTCCGCGCTACGCACCGCATTGGCGCGGAAAGGAAAGTTGCCTTGTTTGTTGGCCGCGCCGCGTTTGAGAAAAACATCAGTTTCTTGCTGGATGTCATCCATCATGCCCGCGCGCAACGCCCTGACATCTTGCTCGTCATTGCCGGTGAAGGCCCCGCGCTAGAAAGCCTGCAACGCAAAAGCCGACAACTCAGCCTGCAAGACCATGTGCGCTTTGTCGGTTATCTGCCGCGTGAAACGGGGCTTAGGGATTGCTATGCGGCAGCGGATGTATTCACCTTTGCCTCACGCACTGAAACGCAGGGTCTGGTGCTGCTCGAAGCCATGGCCGTGGGTGTGCCCGTCCTGGCGCTCCCGGCCCTTGGCGCAGCCGAAATCATCCACCCGCAACGCGGCGCTGTCGCCGCCATTGACGCGCCTGAACCCTTCGCGGGGCAATTAGTCAGCCTGCTCGACCAACCAGCAAAGCTCGCCCGGCTTGGACAGGAAGGCATTCTCTTTGCGCGCGAATGGGATGCGGCAACGCAAGCCGGACGCTTGAGCGAACTGTACCGTGCATTAGCCAAAACAAAGACTGGCGAATAAGACGCAAGCCCGGGCTTTGGGCTTGTTTAGCCGCTTTTATTCAGCAATACGGCAATAACGCCCTATCATCTTCATCTGCTATCCAATTACATCAAAACCCATTATGGAAGAAAGCCCCTTTAAGGGTCGTACCGGTCTGGTGCGCATCTGGAATGCCTTTCACTATTCGCTCGCTGGACTAAAAGCCGCCTATCGCCATGAAGATGCTTTTCGGCAAGAAATACACCTCGCCCTCGTGCTCATTCCGCTGGCCTTTTTTCTGCCCGCAAGCCCGCTCGGCCGCGCCCTGATGATCGCCAGCGTCTTGCTCGTCCTGGTAGTTGAACTGCTCAATTCAGCCATTGAAGCGACTGTTGACCGCATTTCACTGGATCATCATCGCCTCGCCAAACGCGCCAAGGATATTGGCAGTGCGGCGGTGCTGATTGCCCTCATCAATGTCGCCGCGGTCTGGCTATTGGTGCTGCTTGACTAAATTTTTTTCAGCGCTCGCGCTGCTCAAGACCTTGTCATAAATTTGTCACAGCTTAGTCATCCTTTCGCCACAGTCGCTTGGCAGACTACGAGCCATGATGACATCTACCCGCCCACCTGAAAAAAGCCCATTAGCCCGATCAGCTAAGTCAAGCCCGGTCCGGCAGCAGGTTAAAAAACCCGCAAGCGCCGGGCTGCATATTGCCCTGGTGACTGAAACCTGGCGGCCGGAAATCAATGGTGTGGCCATGACGCTGGGCCGGTTAACGGATGGTCTGCGGCAAATGGGGCATCGTTTCACCCTGGTTCGCCCCAGGCAACACGCACAGGATTTGGCTGCCAAAGAAGCAAACCTGCGGGAAATACTCGTGGCAGGTTGCCCCATCCCGGGTTATCGCGGTTTGCGCTTTGGCCTGCCTGCCAAAGCGCGCTTGTTATCTGCCTGGCTAGAAGACCGTCCGGATGTGATCCAGGTCGCCACCGAAGGCCCTTTGGGCGCGTCAGCCATGGCCGCAGCGCAACAGCTGGACATCCCTATCGTGTCGGAATTTCACACCAATTTTCACGCCTACAGCCGCCACTACGGCTTTGCCTGGATAGAAGGCCTGGTCGCCATGCATTTGCGCCGCCTGCATAACAAGAGCGCCGTCACGCTAGCGCCGACTTTTGCTGTAGCCAATGAACTCACCAATGCCGGCTATAAAACCGTGCGCGTCGTGTCGCGTGGCGTGGATACGTCATTATTCAATCCACAGCGGCGGAGCGCTGCCCTGCGCGAAGCGTGGGGCGTTAAAGCGGATGAGCTGGTGGTTGCCTATGTTGGGCGGCTGGCTGCCGAAAAAAACCTGCCCTTGGTTGTTCAGGCCTTTAACAGCATCCGCCAGGCAATACCCACCGCACGCCTGCTTTTCGTGGGCGATGGCCCCTTGCGCAGCAAACTCGAACGCAGCGACCCAAGCTTCATTTTTGTCGGCATGCGCCGCGATGAAGATTTAGCGACGCACTACGCTTCAGCCGATTTGTTTTTATTTACCAGCCTGACCGAGACCTTCGGCAATGTCACGCTAGAAGCCCTGGCCAGCGGCCTGGCTGTGCTGAGCTACGACTGCGCGGCGGCCAGCGAGCTCATCCGCGATGGTGACAATGGCCGCACTGTGCCAGCCAATCAGCCCCAGGCCTTCATCTCGGCAGCAACGGAACTGGCCAGAAACCCGATACAAATCCAAACGCTGCGCGAACGGGCGCATCAAAGCGTGCGTCATCTGGATTGGGCGGAAATCAGTGGCGATCTCTCGGATGTTTTTTATCACACCATCAAGTCGCACCAACGGCAACAAAACGCTGAACTTATTTTTCGCTTTGCGCCCGACTAAACGCCTCACGCACCCGCCCACCAAGCCACCCAAACACCTCGCCTGACCGCATGAAATTTCGCACGATTTTTCTCTCTGACATCCACCTCGGCACACGCGGTTGCCAAGCTGACCGGCTCCTCTCATTTTTACGCCACCATGAAGCCGAACAGCTCTTTCTAGTCGGCGACATCATCGACTTCTGGGCGATGAAACGCAGCATCCACTGGACGCCTGCGCAAAACACCGTGGTGCAAAAAATTTTGCGCCGTGCGCGGCATGGCGAACAAGTCATGCTCATTCCCGGCAACCACGACGAAGCCCTGCGCGAATATCATGATGTCGCCTTTGGCGACATCATGGTCGCCAAAGAGCATATCCACATCACCGCCGATGGCCGTCGTTTCCTGATCATTCATGGTGATGATTTTGATCAAGTCACGCGTCATCACCGCTGGCTGGCAGTATTGGGCGATGTCGGTTACAACTTTCTGGTGCGCGCCAATGTGTGGCTTGCCTGGGTGCGGCGCACCTTTGGCATTGCCGATTACTGGTCATTGGCAGGCTACGCCAAACGACGCGTAAAACGCGCCGTATCGTTCATTTTTGACTTTGAAGATGCCGTCATGCACGCCGTGCGCGGCCGGGGTCTGGATGGCGTGATCTGCGGCCATATTCATAGCGCCGCGATAAAAGAAGTCGATGGCATGACTTACATCAACTGCGGCGACTGGGTAGACAGCTGTACCGCCATTGTCGAACACTTCGATGGCCGCATGGAGTTAATCCACAATTGGCAACACATCAATGCAACACCCTCCCCTGAAGAAGAAAAAAGCCTCGAAACCGCGCTTGTCCCGCCCGATTTCAAACCAGGCCTCTAAAACGAAACGACACAATGCAAAAGCACGACAATACCCTGAAAAAATTTAAGCAAAGGACAACCTTGATGCCCGTTACGATAGACGGAGCGTTGTCTGCCCCGCTGGCAGAGTTTGTTAACATCATCAACACGCGCCATCTGCATGCAGTCTTTCAACCTATCCTGGACATGCACTCTGGCAAGTTCTTTGCCTTTGAAGCCCTCATTCGCGGACCGCAACATTCCGACTTTTATTCTCCGCAAGCGCTGTTTGATTGCGCGCGGCAGCTGAACATGAGCGACGAGTTTGAACATATATGCCGCGAGGTCATTTTTGCGGACTATGCGCAACTCAAGCTGCCAGGAAAACTTTTCATCAATGCCAGCATCCCGTGTCTCAATGACATTCAATTCCGCCGTGGGGATGAATTACCCGTCATGCAAGCGCTGGGCATTGCGCCCAGGAATGTGGTCATCGAAATCACCGAAAATCATTTGGTCAGCGACTTTTCAGCCCTGCACGATGTGCTGGCCGATTATCGCAATCTGGGTTTTGATCTGGCGATGGACGATTTGGGCGAAGGCTTTTCCAACTTGCGCATGTGGTCGGAAGTGCGCCCGGAGTTTGTCAAAATCGACCGCCATTTCATTACCGGCATTGCCGACGATCCATTGAAATTCCAGCTCGTGCGCGCGATGCACCAGATTGCCGAGACTTGCGGCTCGCAACTCATCGCGGAAGGCATAGAAACCGAAGCCGAATTCACCACCCTACGCGACCTGGGCATCCGCTTCACGCAAGGCTATCTGATTGCCAAACCCCATGCCCAGCCTGCCGTCACAGCAAGCGAGCACATCCAGCAACTCCGTACCAGCGCGCGCATCATTGTTTTCCCGCAGCAAGACTCCAGCAATTCCAGCCACACGCCGATCAGCCAACTGCTTCGCGTCATGGCGCCCATTGATCCGGATACCGAAAATGATGCGGTATATACGCGCTTTGAAAACGAACCAAAACTCCAATCCCTGCCGGTAGTCGACAATGGCCAACCCATCGGCATGATCTATCGCCATGCCTTCAGTGATCATTTTGCGCGGCCCTACCGCCGCGAACTGTTCGGCAAGAAACCATGCCGCACGCTGATGAATCAAGCCATCCTGATCGTCGACCATGCCGACAGCCTGCAACAAGTGGCTTGCAAAATCAGCGGCAGCGAGCAGGAAACCCTGCAGGATTATTTCATCATCACACGCGAGGGGCGTTATCTGGGCATAGGCTCTAGCCGTGAGCTGATGAACATGATTACCAACATGCAGATCAAGGCCGCGCGCTATGCCAACCCGTTAACGCAACTCCCGGGGAATGTACCGATCAACGAGCACATTGACCGCCTCCTGGCCAGCAATACGCCGTTTGTTGCCTGTTATGCCGACCTCGATGCCTTTAAACCCTATAACGACACCTATGGTTTTCGCCGGGGCGATGATGTCATTCTGATGCTCGCCCAGGTGTTGGGTGAAGTCATCGACCCTCGCCTGGACTTTCTCGGCCACATTGGCGGGGATGATTTCATGGTGCTGTTTCAAAGCAGCGACTGGGAATCACGCTGCCAGAATGCGCTGGCCCTGTTTGACCAGCGGCTTGTGCATCTGGTAGCGCCTGAACATCTGGCAATGCGCGGCTTTACTGCCGAAAATCGCCAGGGCGAACGGGTATTCACCCCGATAACGGCGCTCTCGCTGGGTTGTATTGTCGCCTCGCCGCAGCAATACCATTCACACCATGAGGTCGCAGGCAGCCTCACTGACGCCAAAAAACAGGCCAAAAAAACGCTCGGCTCAAGCCTTTTCGTTGAGCGCAGAACACTCGATCGCCCGCCGCAAAACGCCAGCAATGTGCTCCGCATGGTGCATGACGAGGGCCGCATCACGTCCCTCCACCATGACGCGTAACAAGGGCTCGGTGCCCGACAGGCGCAGCAAAACGCGGCCATTCCCGGCCAATGCCGCTTCAGCCGCTGCCACGGCCGCCAGAATGTCTGCGTTCTTTTCCCAGTCAAAACCGGCAACAAGACGAACATTGATGAGTTTTTGCGGATACAGCACCAGATCCGCGCAGGCAGTTTGCAGGGATTCTTCATCCGCACGCAAGGCCGCCAACACCTGCAAAGCGGCGATAATGCCGTCACCCGTGGTGTGCCGGTCAAGACAAATCATGTGGCCGGAATTTTCCCCCCCCAACAGCCAAGCGTTCGCCTGCATCATCTCCAGCACATAACGGTCGCCCACCTTGGCGCGGCCGAGCGGGATGCCGAGCCTGGACAGCGCATGCTCAAAACCCAGATTACTCATCAAGGTACCCGCCACGCCCGCTACTTTGGTCGTGCGCGAGAGGTGGCGTGCGATCACGTAAAGCAGACAATCGCCATCATAAATCCCGCCTGCGGCATCGACCATGACCAAACGGTCGCCATCGCCATCCAATGCAATCCCCGCATCGGCCTGGTGCGCCAGCACGGCTTCGCGCATCGCCTGCGGCGCTGTTGCCCCCACGTGATCGTTGATATTCAGGCCATTCGGCATGTCGCCAACGCCGACTATTTCAGCACCCAACTCATGGAACACCTTGGCCGCCACCTGATACGCTGCACCATGGGCACTATCGACGACTAACTTCAAGCCGCGCAAATCCAGCTCATTGGGGAAAGTGCTCTTGCAAAATTCGATGTATCGCCCGGCCGCATCGTCCATGCGCCGCGCCTTGCCCAGGCGTGCCGAGGGCATGCATGCCATGGGTTGATCGAGCTGCGCTTCAATCGCCAGCTCGATGGCATCCGGCAACTTGGTGCCTTGGGCCGAGAAAAACTTTATGCCGTTATCATCATACGGATTGTGGGAAGCGGAAATCACCACCCCTGCCTGCAAACGCAAGGCTCGCGTGAGGTAAGCGACAGCCGGCGTTGGCATGGGACCGCACAACATCACATCCACGCCGGCAGCGGCAAATCCAGCCTCCAAAGCCGCTTCCAGCATATAGCCGGAAATCCGCGTGTCCTTGCCAATAAGCACTGTGGGATGCTCCACCGCATGCTCTTCTTTTGCTGCCAGCACAACGCCTGCGGCATAACCCAAACGCATCACGAATTCCGGCGTAATCGGCGCCTCGCCTACACGTCCGCGCACACCATCTGTCCCAAAATAACGTCTAGCCATCCGCCACCTCTACCGCGTTATAAATCGCCACCGCATCGCGGGTAGCGGCTACATCATGCACGCGCAAAATCCTTGCGCCTTTAACCATTGCCAATACGTGTGCCGCTATGCCTGCCGCAAGCCGTTCTTTTGGCTCGCGGCCTGTCACCGCGCCCAACACGGACTTGCGCGACAAGCCAACCAACAAGGGAAGTTTTAGCACATCCATTTGATCCAAATGATGCAATAAGCGTAGATTATGTTCAAGTGTTTTACCAAAACCAAAACCCGGATCAATACACACACGGGCAATGGCTATCCCTGCTTGCTGTACCGCTTTCACGCGCCCAGCCAGGAAATCAGCCACGTCCCGCACCACGTCGGCGTAATGGGGCGCATGCTGCATGGTTTGCGGCGTGCCCTGCTTGTGCATCAGGCATATGCCCGCAGCGCTGGCCGCGAGCAATTCAAGCGCACCGGGTGCGCACAGGGCTTGAATGTCATTGATCATGTCAGCGCCGTCGGCTAATGCCATGCGCATGACTTCAGGCTTGGCGGTATCCACAGACAGGGGCACACCACAAGCCGCCAAGCCCTGCAGGACGGGCAAAAGCCGGTCGACTTCCTGTTGTGCCGAAACGGGCGCAGCGCCTGGGCGGGAAGACTCCGCCCCCAGGTCAAGCAGATCCGCGCCTTCGTCAATCAAACGCAAGCCATGCGCAATCGCTGCCTCGGCCTGCCCTTGCCAGCCATCGCCAGAAAAGGAATCATCCGTGAGGTTAACAATCCCCATGATGCGCGGCCGCGTCAAGTCCAGCATATAGCGGCCACATTGCAACTCGCGCATCATTGACACCAGCGGCTGTCCTGGCTAACGCTCATGGTAAGCAAACTGTCTGGTTCGCTGCGCGAGCGGCGTGGCCCGGCATCAAATGGCGTTGTTTCACGCGAAAACCTGGTTAAAACAAATCCTGGTCCAATGACGTCTCGGGACTCACGCCGGGCACAGAATCAAGCCGGTGCGGTGCTGGTAGCCGCACCGCTCGCCGCGCCATCGCCATCAGACTTGGGTGCAGGTGGTGGCGTCACCAGTTTGGGTGCGCGCGGCGGCTTGCCTGCCATGATGTCCTTGACTTGATCCGCATCAATCGTTTCCCACTCCAAAAGCGCTGCGGCCATGGCTTCTACCTTGTCGCGGTTTTCTTCCAGCAGGCGGCGCGCCAGGGCATATTGGCCGTCCAGAATGCGGCGGATTTCCTGATCCACTGTCTGCATCGTGGCTTCAGACATATTTTTATGCGTGGTCACGGAGCGGCCAAGGAATACTTCGCCCTCCTCTTCGCCATACACCATGGGGCCCAGCACGTCGGACATGCCCCATTGCGTCACCATGCGGCGTACCAAATCCGTCGCACGCTGAAAGTCGTTTGAAGCACCGGTCGTCATTTGGTGCATGAACAGTTCTTCAGCGATGCGGCCGCCAAACAGCACCGCCACGGTGCACAACAAACGCACTTTATCCTGGCTGAAACGATCTTCTTCCGGCAACTGCATGGTGATCCCCAAGGCACGCCCGCGCGGCATGATGCTGACCTTATGCACGGGGTCGGTTTTAGGCAACAACATGGCCACCACCGCATGGCCGGACTCGTGGTAAGCGGTATTCCTGCGCTCTTCTTCCTGCATGATCATGGAGCGACGTTCAGCGCCCATCATGATCTTGTCCTTGGCGCGCTCAAAATCTTCCATATCCACCAGACGCTTGTTGCCACGCGCTGCGAACAAGGCAGCTTCATTGACCAGATTGGCCAGGTCAGCGCCCGAAAATCCAGGGCAGCCACGCGCCAACACGCTGGCATCCACGTCCGGCGCAACGGGAACTTTCCTCATATGCACTTTAATGATCTGCTCGCGGCCGCGGATGTCCGGCAAAGGCACAACCACTTGCCGATCAAAGCGGCCGGGACGCAACAATGCAGGATCAAGCACATCAGGGCGGTTGGTGGCGGCGATCACAATCACGCCTGACACCCCTTCGAAACCATCCATTTCAACCAGCAACTGGTTCAAGGTCTGCTCGCGCTCATCATTGCCACCACCCAGCCCCGCACCACGCTGGCGGCCTACTGCGTCAATTTCATCAATGAACACAATGCAAGGAGCCGTTTTTTTCGCTTGTTCGAACATATCCCGCACACGGGATGCGCCCACGCCCACGAACATTTCAACGAAATCAGAACCTGAAATAGAGAAAAACGGCACTTTGGCTTCGCCCGCAATGGCTTTAGCGAGCAAAGTCTTACCCGTTCCAGGGCTACCTACCAGCAATACGCCACGCGGAATGCGCCCGCCGAGTTTTTGAAACTTGGTCGGGTCGCGCAAAAAGTCCACCAGTTCCGAGACTTCCTCCTTGGCCTCATCGCAACCGGCGACATCCACAAAGGTAATCACATTGGTGGACTCATCCAGCAAGCGTGCCTTGCTCTTGCCAAACGAGAGCGCGCCGCCCTTGCCGCCGCCCTGCATCTGACGCATGAAATAAACCCACACCCCGACCAGCAGCAGCATGGGGAACCAGGACACCAGGATACTCATCAGGAACGACTGCTCTTCCTCGGGCTTGGCAACCACCGCCACATTACTCTTGAGAAGATCAGACACCATCCAGAAATCTTGTGGCGCGTAAGACATGACACGCCTGCCATCTGTTGTCGTCGCTTCCAGTGTGCGCCCCTGGATGACCACTTTGCTAATGCGCCCTTGTTTTACTTCCTCCAGGAACTGGGAGTATTCCAGCGTATTTTGGGCTGACTGGTGCGAGCTGAACTGATTGAACACCGTCATCAAAACGACGCCCACGACCAACCAGATCAATATATTCTTTAGCATATTATTCACAATAACTCATCTTTCTACAGGCTATGCAGTCAGCCCATTCTATTGCTGCAGACCATAATGCGCAAACCACGGCAACGCAAAGCCCGGAAAAAACGCCGCTTACCGCTTGCCTTGCGCCAACAAAAAACTCTCCGCGCTCCTGCCCCGCGAAGCGGCAGGCTTTCTCACCTGCACTGTTTTAAACATTTTCAAGACCGCAGCGCGCAACTCCATGAAACCCAAACCTTGAAAAACTTTGACCAGCATAACGCCGCCAGGTTTCAAGTTTTTCCCGCAAAAGTCCAGCGTAAGCTCAGCGAGCAACATGACCCGCGCCTGATCCACCAACTCTATGCCTGACATATTGGGGGCCATATCGGACAATACAAGGTCTACTTGGCGACCCTGCAGTTTTTCTTCCAGAAGATGCAGCACCTCATCCTCACGAAAATCGCCTTGAATAAAATCCACGCCATTTAAACTGTCCATCGGCAGAATATCCAGCGCAATCAGCCGCCCATTGGGCAAGATGCGCTTTGAGGCCACTTGCGACCAACTGCCGGGCGCCGAACCCAGATCAACCACCGTCATGCCCGGCCGCAACAGCTTGTCGCCCGCATCAATTTCCATGAGCTTGAAAGCGGCGCGCGAACGCCAGCCTTCGGATTTGGCGCGTTGCACATACGTGTCCGTGACATGCTCCATCATCCAGGCTTTATTTTTTTTATTACGCTTGATTTTCTCGGTCACGCTACAATTCGCCCATGATTGAATTAAACCCCACCCAGCGCCGCGCCCTTCGCGCCGCCGCACACCACTTAAACCCTGTCGTCTCGATCAGCCAAAAGGGGCTTTCCCCGACCGTCATGGCCGAAATTGATCGCTGCCTGAAGGCCCATGAACTCATCAAAGTCAGACTATACGGGATAGAGCGCGAAGCACGGCCTGCGCTCTTTGCCGAAATCTGCCAAACCCTTGCTTGTGCCGAAGTGCAACACATCGGCAATCTGCTCGTGCTCTGGCGCGAGAAGCCTGCTGATGAAGCGGTGAAAAACTCGGCCCTGGCGACACGGCGCGCATCACGGCACATAGGCACTAAAAAACAGGAAGCTGCCCGCACCGAAGCCCTGAAAAAACGCACGCGTTAAAACAGGCTAAATCTTCATTCGGCCCAGGCGAACTCAGAAATCCCCTGATCTAGCCGCTGAAACAGCGTAAACCCCGCCCCCAGGCTTTCTGCTCCGCGCTTGCAACACCACGAGCGCTACGCCCATCAGGGTTTGCATCAGATACAAGCCACTGGAAACCCCATGCAGCAACCCGAAGCGCACACGCAACGGGTTATCTGATGACATGCTTGATATGGCCAGGGGCAAGGCTGACTGTTTTAGCCTGGCCATCTCAGTCCGCAGGCCAAAGTGGCCCGCAATGGTCATTAACAGCATCCCGACCACCAGCCAAAACACCGCCAGTCCCGCCGCGCGCCTGGCGTGCGTCAGGAGCAGATACAGCAATAAAAAGCCGCCACAAACGATACTGACCCAGGCCATCACCGTAAACATCGCACCGGCCAACTCGCCCGCCAACGCCCGGTCGGCTAATTTTGAAAACAGCACAGGGGCAGCAATGTAGCCTATCGCCATCTGGCTACCCAGCCAGATGGCCGCGATCAGCGCAGACAAAGAGTCACCCAAACGCAAGCCACCCACCCGAGAAGCAAAAAAGCGGGACATGCCTTAAACGTATTTGACATCCAGAATTTCAAACTCATGCACGCCACCAGGCGTCTGGACTTCCACATCATCGCCGCTGAACTTGCCAATCAGCGCACGCGCCACGGGCGAGTTAAATGAAATTTTGCCGAGTTTGATGTCCGCTTCATCGTCACCCACGATTTGGTAGGTGACAACCGCACCGCTCTCCATGTTTTCCAGTTCGACCGTTGCGCCAAACACCACGCGGCCATCGGCATCGAGCGAGGCCGGGTCAATGATCTGTGCATTGCCCAGCTTGCCTTCGACTTCCGCGATGCGGCCTTCGATAAAGCCTTGCCGCTCTTTAGCGGCATCGTATTCGGCATTTTCTGACAAATCGCCATGCGAGCGCGCTTCCGCAATGGCGGCAATCACTGCCGGACGCTCCACCGTCTTCAAGCGTTGCAACTCCGTGCGCAACAACTCAGCGCCATGCAAAGTAATAGGAAATTTTCCACTCATGCTAAAAACTCGTCGTGCAATTGTTGCAGTGAATAAGTCTCCAAGCCCGCGTGGCGCATGCCCGCGCAAGCCGCCTGGGCACCTTCGATGGTGGTAAATAACGTCACCCGCGCGCCTAGTGCAGAGGTCCGGATCGAGCGGGAATCGTTGATCGCACCCCGGCTCTCTTCCACCGTATTGATAATCAGGGCCATGTCGCCATTTTTAATCATGTCCACAATATGCGGGCGGCCTTCATTCACCTTATTGACGATGGTGACAGGAATGCCCGCCGCGCCAATCGCCGCGCCCGTACCCTTGGTCGCTTTTAAAGTAAAGCCCAGCGCATGTAATTGCGAGGCCACATCCACCGCCTTGGGCTTATCCGCCGTTTTAACGCTGATGAACACCTTGCCCGCTTTGGGCAAGCGCGTGCCCGCCGCCAACTGTGATTTGACAAAGGCCTCGCCAAACGTGCGACCTACGCCCATGACTTCACCGGTTGATTTCATTTCCGGGCCCAGGATGCTATCCACACCGGGGAACTTGATGAAGGGGAACACGGCTTCCTTGACCGAGAAATACGGCGGAATAATCTCTTTCGTCACGCCTTGATCCGCCAGGCTGCGCCCGGCCATGCAGCGCGCGGCGATTTTGGCCAGCGGCAAGCTGGTGGCCTTGGACACAAACGGCACGGTACGCGAGGCGCGCGGGTTCACTTCCAGCACATACACCACCGCGTCCTCGCCCTGCCCCTGGATGGCGAATTGCACATTCATCAAGCCAACCACGCTCAAGCCATGCGCCATCATTTTGGTTTGCCGCCGCAATTCGTCCTGAATTTCCGGGGACAACGAAAACGGCGGCAAGGAGCAAGCGGAATCGCCCGAATGCACACCCGCCTGTTCGATATGTTCCATGATGCCGCCAATGATGACATCCTTGCCATCACACAAGGCATCCACATCGACCTCGGTCGCGTCGTTCAAAAAACGATCCAGCAACACAGGCGAATCGTTCGACACCTTGATCGCATCGCGCATATAGCGCTCAAGGTCCTTTTGCTCATGCACGATCTCCATCGCCCGCCCGCCCAGCACATACGATGGACGCACCACCAGCGGATAACCGATTTCTTCGGCCAGGCGCAGGGCATCGGCTTCCGTGCGCGCGGTGCGGTTCGGCGGCTGCTTCAAGCCTAAATCATGCAACAGCTTCTGGAACCGCTCGCGGTCTTCTGCAGCGTCGATCATGTCGGGGCTCGTGCCGATAATCGGCACGCCGTTGGCTTCCAGCTCACGCGCACGTTTCAGGGGCGTCTGCCCGCCAAACTGCACGATGACGCCTTCGGGTTGTTCGATATGCACGATTTCCAGAATATCTTCCAGCGTCAACGATTCGAAATACAAGCGGTCCGAGGTGTCGTAATCGGTCGATACCGTTTCCGGATTGCAATTGATCATGATGGTCTCATACCCATCCTCGCGCATCGCCAGCACCGCATGCACGCAGCAGTAATCGAACTCGATGCCTTGACCAATGCGGTTCGGCCCGCCGCCCAGCACCATGATCTTGCGGCGCTTGGTAGGCTGCGCTTCACATTCTTCTTCGTATGTCGAATACATGTAGGCAGTCGCCGTAGAGAACTCCGCCGCGCACGTATCCACGCGCTTATACACCGGACGGATACCCATGGCATGCCGGCGTTCGCGTATCGCCGTCTCGCCAGCGCCGACTTTTACGCCAATGCGCCGGTCTGAAAAACCTTGCCGCTTCAAGCGGCGCAAGGTGGCTGCATCCAGATCGGCCAGGTTTTGCGAGCTTAACCAGGATTCGGTTTTAACGATGTCTTCAATCTGCGCGAGGAACCAGGGGTCGATTTTGGTCAAGGCAAACAGCTCGTCCTGCGTATAGCCTTCGCGGAAAGCCTGCGCGACATACCAAATCCGCTGCGGGCCGGGGTTGGCCAGCTCATGATTGATTTCTTCTTTGGTCGCGGCCACTTCGTCAAAACCATACACGCCGACTTCCAGCCCGCGCAAGGCTTTTTGCATGGACTCCTGAAAGGTGCGGCCGATGGCCATGACTTCACCCACGGATTTCATCTGCGTGGTCAGCCGGTCATTGGCTTGCGGAAATTTCTCAAACGCAAAGCGCGGGATCTTGGTGACCACGTAATCAATCGAAGGCTCAAACGACGCGGGTGTTGCGCCGCCCGTGATGTCGTTTTTCAGTTCATCCAGGGTGTAGCCCACAGCCAGCTTGGCGGCGATCTTGGCAATCGGAAAACCCGTGGCTTTTGAGGCCAGGGCGGAAGAGCGCGACACGCGCGGGTTCATCTCGATCACCACCATCTGGCCGTTTTTCGGATTCACCGCGAACTGCACGTTCGAGCCGCCTGTATCCACGCCAATCTCGCGCAACACGGCGATGCTGGCGTTGCGCATGATTTGATATTCGCGGTCGGTCAGCGTCTGTGCCGGGGCTACGGTGATCGAGTCGCCCGTATGCACGCCCATCGGATCCAGGTTTTCAATGGAACAAATGATGATGCAATTGTCCTTGCAATCCCGCACCACTTCCATTTCATATTCTTTCCAGCCCAAGAGCGACTCTTCAATCAGCAACTCTTTGGTGGGCGACGCCTCCAGGCCGCGCTTGCAGATTTCAACGAACTCTTCCTGATTGTAGGCAATGCCGCCGCCCGAGCCGCCCATGGTGAAGGATGGCCGGATAATGGTCGGAAAGCCCATCGCCCCCTGCACTTGCTGCGCTTCTTCCATGCTGTGGGCAATGCCGGAACGCGCCGAGCCCAAGCCAATCCTGGTCATCGCGCGCTTGAACTTTTCGCGGTCTTCCGCCTTGTCAATCGCCTCGCGCGAAGCGCCGATCATCTCGACGCCAAACTTTTCCAGCACGCCATGCTTGGCCAGGTCCAGCGCGCAATTCAGCGCCGTCTGCCCGCCCATGGTGGGCAAGATCGCATCCGGGCGCTCTTTTTCGATGATGTTTTCCAGCACGCGCCAGGTGATCGGCTCGATGTAGGTCACATCCGCCATGTCCGGGTCGGTCATGATCGTGGCCGGATTGGAATTCACCAGAATGACGCGGTAGCCTTCCTCACGCAATGCCTTGCACGCCTGCGCGCCGGAATAGTCAAACTCGCAAGCCTGACCAATAATGATCGGGCCTGCGCCAATGATGAGAATACTTTTAATGTCTGTGCGCTTGGGCATAGTGCGTTTTTGCTTTCTCGGCCTTGTTAGTCTTGCTGGTCTGGTTCTGAATTGATCTAGTTGTTAGCGTGAAACATCGCCATTTGATGCCGGGCCACGCCGCTCGCGCAGCGGGCCAGATGCCCCACCGTGCGGGGGCGGGCCTTTAGGCTGCCTTTCGCGTGTTGCATCATCCGCAGGCGGCATTTACTTGCCATGAGCGCCAGATTCAGCCATTAAAGAGATAAAACGGTCAAAGAGATAACCCACATCATGCGGCCCCGGGCTGGCCTCGGGATGCCCCTGAAAACACAAGGCCGGACGATCCGTCCACTGCATGCCCTGCAGGCTGCCGTCAAACAAGGAAATGTGCGTCACCCCCACATTGGCAGGCAAAGTCGCCGGATCGACCATAAAGCCGTGATTTTGACTTGTGATAAGCACTTTGCCCGTCGTTAAGTCTTTTACCGGGTGGTTAGCGCCGTGATGGCCAAATTTCATTTTTTGCGTTTTCGCGCCAGCGGCCAAGGCCATCAACTGATGGCCCAGGCAAATGCCAAACGTGGGCACGCGCTGCCCAAGGAATTCACGAATCGCCGCAATCGCATAATCGCAAGGCTCAGGATCCCCCGGTCCGTTGGATAAAAACACGCCATCGGGATTCATCGCCAGAACTTCAGCCGCAGGTGTTTTTGCAGGCACAACGGTTAGCCGACAACCACGAGAAGCCAGCATGCGCAAAATGTTGCGCTTGACGCCAAAATCGTAAGCCACAACATGAAACCTTGTTGCCGCTTGCGCTGCAAATCCAGCCCCTAAAGCCCACTCGCCTTCCGTCCATTCATAAGGTGCTGGCGTGGTAACCACTTTGGCCAAATCCATCCCCGCCAAACCCGGAAAAGCCTGCGCCTGGCGCACGGCTTCTTCGGCATTCAAGGTTTCGCCGATGGAATCGCCAGCCACCAGACAAGCCGCCTGCGCCCCCTTTTCACGCAACAGGCGCGTGAGTTTGCGGGTATCAACATCCGCAATGCCCAGCACATTTTGCGCACGCAAGTAAGCGTCCAATGATTGTTCGCTGCGAAAGTTGGAAGCCAGCAACGGCAAGTCCCGTATCACCAGGCCAGAGGCGCAAATGCGACCGGATTCACCATCCTCGCCATTCACGCCATAATTGCCGATATGCGGATAAGTCAGCGTGACAATTTGCTGTGTGTAGGAAGGATCGGTGAGAATTTCCTGATAGCCTGTGAGCGAGGTATTAAACACCGCCTCACCCACACGCTGCCCGGAAGCGCCTATGCTTTTGCCCCTGAATATCGTTCCGTCGGCCAAAGCGAGAAGAGCGGGCGGAAAATGAGGCACAGTAGGCTCCTTGATGAATCTTGCAGTAAATAAAACCAGATCCGCAAGAAATTTTGCGGTATTTGGCAAACCGCAAGATTATAGCTGGCAAGTGGCCTCAGGGCAAATAAAGCATGACAAAATCCGCAAGACAAAAAACACCGCAAGATACAAAATGCAATGCGTAAAAAGTCGGCGCTGGCGAGACGGCAGCAAAATGGCAGCGAATGCCAGGCATAGGCGTTTTATGCACACTGACTATAATTCCGCCCATATTCCAACCGCGCAGCCACACCAATGAGCCAGACCCCAAGCAAAACCAACACGCCACTCGTTGTAGATTTAGATGGCACGCTCACGCTCACGGATACCCTGGTCGAGTCGCTCATTCATCTCATCAAGCAGTCGCCCTTGAATCTGTTGCGTGCGCCCCTTTGGTTACTCAAAGGCCGTGCAGGTTTTAAAGCCATCATTGCAGAAAAAACCTGTCTTGCGGCCGGGAGCCTGCCTTATCGTGAGCCGCTCGTTGCCTATTTGCGCGCAGAAAAAGCGCAAGGCCGCCGGATTATTCTCGCCACCGCTGCCCACGCCACCATTGCTGACGCTGTTGCCCGGCAGCTTGGGCTCTTTGACCAGGTGCTCGCCACGACACCCGGCCATAACCTCAAAGGCCGCGCAAAATTAAAAGCCATCCAGGAAAATGCGGGTTCATCCTTTGTTTATGCTGGCGACACACAGGCAGATTTACCCATCTGGCAAGCTGCCAAAGCCGCCATTTTGGTCGGCGTCCCGCCAGCGCTTGCGGCGACCGTGCGTGAAAAAACCCCCATCGAACGAGAATTTCCCAACGAAAAAGCCACCCTGACCGACTGGCTGCGTGCCTTGCGCGTGCATCAATGGATAAAAAACCTGCTGCTCTTCGTGCCTTTGCTCACCGCATTCTCTTTCATGGAGATCAACAAATTATTCTCCATGGGTTTGGCATTTCTGGCTTTTTCCCTGGCCGCATCAGCCACCTATATTGTCAATGACTTATGGGACCTGGACAGCGACCGCCTCCATCCGCGCAAACGACTGCGTCCTTTTGCCAGCGCCAGGCTCTCCGTTTTGCATGGCCTGGCTGTTGCCGGTGCGAGCTTAGCCAGCGCCTTTTTGCTGGCCTATTGCGTCTCCATCAGCTTTTGCCTGATGCTGCTCGCCTATCTTGCGCTCACCAGCGCATACAGCTGGACGCTGAAAAAATATGTCTTGATTGACGCGATCATGCTCTCCTTGCTCTACACCCTGCGCATTCTGGCAGGCGCCGTAGCCATTGGGGTTGCCACCAGTTCATGGCTGCTGGCTTTTTCGGTCTTTATCTTTTTAAGCCTGGCGCTGGTTAAACGCTGCGCGGAGCTTGTCTCACTGGAAAAATCAGGCCTTGATAAAGCACACGGCCGCGATTATCGCGTCACGGACTTAACCGTGCTGTGGCCGCTGGGTGTGGGTACCGCACTCTCGGCAGTGGTGGTATTTGGTTTATTCATCAGCTCGCCCGAAACGCAAACGCGCTATGCCACGCCCCAACTCTTATGGCTCGTCGCCATTGGCCTGGTGTATTGGCTGGGCAGGCTATGGATTAAAACCTCGCGCGGCGAAATGCATGACGATCCGGTGGTGTATGCCATTAAAGATGATGGCAGCCGCATCACCGTGGCCATCATGCTGTTTGTGATGCTCATGGCCCACTTTTTCGCCTTGGGATCCTAAGAGGAAGTACCCAGGCCGCAGGCAAGCCAGAAGGCATGCCAACGAAAAATTTTCTCTCGCGCGGGAAAAACAACTAAAAAATAGTTGATATTTTGTTGACGTGCAACCAGAATTGACCCACCTGACGGGGTAATAGTCACCGGACCAAACGCGAGCGGCGCACCCTACTGGCGATGCACAAAGCCATCGTCGCTCAAGGCTATCCCTCCTGACGCTACAACGCCACCTGCTCAAGCAAACCGGTGGCGACCGGGTCATGACCGATGTTCTGGGCGCGATTGTGCCGCACGGCCTTGAGGCGGTGGTGGTCGCCGTGGAACTGGCGCTTGAATCGGGTCGCCCCAGTGCAGAGCATGTCATGAACGTGCTGGCACGGCTCAAATCCACACACCGTCCAGCCACGGTGGAAACGGCGCTCGCGATCAAGGAAGAGCCACAGGCCAATGTGACCCGATACGACCATCTGCGCACGGGGGTGAGTGATGTCGATTGAGCTGATGGCGCGACTGAAGGCATTGAAATTGCACGGCATGGCGCAATGCTGGCCAGAACTGGTGGCCAAGGCCCGGCACAGCCAATTGGAGCCCGAGCAGTGGCTGGACGAGTTGATTCGGGCGGAAACAGCGGAACGCGATGTGCGTTCGCTGGCCTATCTGCCCTTCAGCCAGGCGGGCGGGGCCTTACTGTTTCATCTGCTGAACAGATTCGGATTACTACCCGCACTCATGCGAAGTTAAACGGCGAATTTCAGTGGATCAGTTCTGGCAAAGCGGTCTGGGATGGGCCGTACAACAATCTAGGCGAGATAAGCCATTACCGAAGTAGTTGCGTATTTCAAATAGACTGATTGAGGTTGAAGCAATGCTAGAACGACAGGGTTTGGGGCTCGGCATTTACTAGGGGCAGATTCGGGGCAAACAGCCAAGTCCAATTAGGGACATTCGGGGCTTTCTCGGGGCAGTAGAAAATAAAAAGACCGACTTTCGTCGGCTTTTTTGCTGCTGCTACGGTCTGCCACCTCGCGGATGATTTTGCCAAATCGCCTTAAAAATCAAGGTGTTTGGCGGAGAGGGAGGGATTCGAACCCTCGTTAGGATATTATCCTAAACACGCTTTCCAGGCGTG
>DILC01000068.1:0-849 GCA_002424865.1 Rhodocyclaceae bacterium UBA5602
ACGCTGCTGCCATCCAAAGTGGCAGAGAAAATCACCCCGCGCACCAAAGCCATCATGGCGGGCAACACCAACGGCCATCCGGCGCCGTGGCAGGGCTTGCGTGAGCTCGCCGTGGCGCACAATCTGGCGCTGATAGAAGACTCCACCGAGGCGATTGGTTCCATTTATCAGGGGCGCATGGTGGGCGGCTTTGGCGATGTGTCGATCTTCGACTTTTCGCAACCTTCGGCGCTGGCGTGTGGCGAAGGCGGCATGATCCTCACCGATGATCCGGCCCTGGCCAGCGAGTTGCGTTACCTGCGCAGCCACAGCCTTGATGATCGCCTCTCGGTTTCAGTCGGCAGCCGTGTGCCCTGGCAGGCCAATATGAGCGACCTTTCTGCTGCACTGGGGCTTGCGCAACTGGATCGGATGGATGAAATCCTCGCCAAGCGCAAGCAGGTCGAATCCTATTACCTCAAGCACATTCAATCCTTTGAAGGCATCAAGCCGCCCTATCTGGGGCCGGACGTGGATGAAGTGCATTGGTTTCTCTACATCGTCCATTTAGGCACGCGTTTTACGCGCAGCAGCCGCAATCAGATCATCGAAGACATGGCAGAGGAAAAGGTCGAGGTCGCGGCTTACTGCAATCCCATGCATGTGCAGTATTTCTACACGCAACTGGGCTACGCAAGGGGAAATTTTTTCGTCACCGAAAAAATTTCCGACCGCTCGCTGGCGCTGCCTTTCCATGCCGGCCTGACGGATGATGAGATCGAGTTCATTGTCGGCACGGCCAAGGATTCGTCGATCAACGTTGGCGCGGGCGCCGCTATTTATTGACCGAATCTCCGTATTTAACTGTAA
>DILC01000068.1:945-28014 GCA_002424865.1 Rhodocyclaceae bacterium UBA5602
TTGCAGGCGGTTCGCCGGTGCCCGCCACGCCCGAGGCGCTGGCGGCCATACTGACCAGCAAGGTGACCGTGCCGCACAAGATTCGCAACCGGCTCACCCAGGCCGCGCAGTTCATCGAGAACTTCAAGCACCGCAAGTCGGTGGTCGCCTTCATGAGCGAAGCGTATCAGCCTGCCGTGACGCCTTCGGCCTTGCATCGCTACATTGCCGCATTGCCCACCCTGCCGCTGGTAGTGGATGCCTGGTATGACAATGCCACGGCAGCCGCATTGATGGGGCGCGCCAACTGGGGCCAGGTACAGGGACTTTCCCAGTCTGAGTATTTCGGCCAATGGATTGGCTATTACGATAGCGGGGGCAACACATCCAGCGAAGAAGCCGCGGCAGGCTGGGGCACATTGCTCTACAAACCCATCGGCGGCATAGCGCCGGCAAAAAACTACCTCGTTTCCGATTCCGATTACGTCGAGGTATTGACCGAGATCGATATCCAGACGCCGATTCCTCCCCGCGTCAAGGACTTGCGCACTGGGCGGGGCTTTTTATTCCTTGGCTGCCGTTTCAACGACCAGTTGCAGCGCACTTTCGCGCGGCAGATCATGAAGCGCTCATCAGACAAGCACTGGGCTGTGCTCCCCGGCGAGTTGAGCCGCAATGAAAGCCGCTTTCTCGAAGAGCAAAACATTACCCGCATAGATATGTCGCTGGCCGATTTTGAAACGGCCCTCATCCACCAGAAACTTGCCGCAGCTGCTTAGTTTTTACTTACTTACTTACCATCAGGAGAATATTTCATGCCTACCGTTACCATTCAGCCATCCGGAAAAACCTTTGAAGCCGCCGTCGGCAGCACCATCCTTGCCGCCATCATGGCCGCCGGGGAATCCATCCTGCATAAATGCGAAGGCAAGGGCGAATGCGGCTCCTGCCATATTTTTGTGCAGGAAGGCCGCAAGAGCGTTTCCAAAATCCAGCGCGCTGAAAACGAAAAGCTCGACACCATTCCCGGCGTTGGCTCCAAGTCGCGCCTGGCCTGCCAGGCTTTGCTCGGCGAAGAAAACATCACCGTCGAACTGCTGGGTTTTGGTTCGGGATTTTGACCGCTGGCGACCGCTGGCTATTGGCCATGGACACTGTCTAGAATTCTCCATTTGACAACGGAGAGACGACCATGATTATCGGCTGCCCCAGGGAAATCAAGAACCACGAATATCGGGTCGGGCTCATTCCGGCAGGCGTCCAGACGCTGGTGCAGGCGGGCCATACGGTGCTGGTGGAAACGCAGGCCGGGGCCCGCGTCGGTTATTCCGATGCGAGCTATCAAGTGGTTGGCGCCAGCATCGTCGATAGCGCGGCAGCGCTTTATCGCCGCGCTGACCTGGTGATCAAGGTCAAGGAGCTGCAAGACGTCGAATTCCCGCTGCTGCATGCCGGGCAGATCCTGTTCGGCTACCACCACTTTGCCCCTGCACCCGAATTGACGCAGGCCATGCTCAACGCGGGCGTGTCCTGCATTGCCTATGAAATGGTCACCGATGCGCTGGGCCACCTGCCTTTGCTCACGCCCATGTCGCAGATCGCAGGCCGCCTTGCGCCACAGGTGGGCGCGTGGGCTTTGCAAATGGCCAATGGCGGCAGCGGCGTATTGCTGGGCGGCGTGCCCGGTGTGGCGCCCGCCAAGGTTACCGTGATCGGCGCCGGCAATGTGGGCATCCATGCCGCGCAGATTGCCGTGGGCATGGGGGCTGATGTCACGATACTCAACGACACCACAGCACCGCTGGAAGCGCTGGACCGGATTTATCAGGGGCGCATCAAGACCGTGGTCAGCAATACGATGCTGCTGGCCAGGCATGTCGCCGAAGCCGATCTGGCCATTGGCGCCGCGCTGGTGCCGGGGCGGCTCGCGCCCAAGCTGATCTCGCGCGAGCTGCTGGGTGAAATGCGCCCGGGCAGCGTGCTGGTCGACGTCAGCATCGATCAGGGCGGAACGGCAGAGACATCGCACCCGACATCGCATGACGATCCCGTTTATATCGTCGATGGCGTGGTGCATTACTGCGTGAGCAACATGCCTGCGGCCGTGTCGCGCACGGCAACCCTGGCCTTGACACAGGCCACGCTGCCTTATGCGCTGATGCTGGCCAATCTCGGTCTGGCGGAAGCCTTGGCCAAGAACCCCGGCCTTGCGCGAGGCTTGCAGATTCATGCTGGCGAGATTGCCGACGCAGGGCTGGCGCGCGATATTGGCGGCCAGGTTGCTGCGGTAAGCAAGTAGTTAACAGATTAACGTGAAATATCTGGGCCAAGCGCGCTATGTAATCACCGAGCGAAGCGAGCCATGGCGTAGCCTCCCCGTGAGGGGAGGATGGGAGGGGCGGGCTCATTTGCCAGCCCTTGGTGCAATGAGGTTGATTGATTTCATGATTCGCGGGGTGGCCTATCGGGACGATGAGCGTCAGTTTGCCCGTAGCGCCCCGATCCCTAACTGAAAGGATATGCAAAATGGAAAACACGGAAACTACTGTGGAAGCTGCGACGGAAGCCGCAGCGCCAGCCAGCAGCGATGTCATCATCCATGCCAGCTTCGCCCCCGACGGCACCTGTCTTGCCATCGGCGAGAGTCCGGCATGGGCCAGTCCGCAACAATGGTTTGCGCTGCTGAGTAAATATACGGTGAATAGTTACAGGGCGTTGAGCGGCGGACGCGGTGTGTTCTTGATCAAACGCCAGCGGCTGGAGGAATTGAAGTCGATGCAGTAATGGGCTATCCCTGATTGCGCTATTCGCCATTGTTTGTTTGTGTTTGCTTGCCTGCGGGAACAAGGTGAGCAACTGGTTGTCGGCCTGTCCGGCATGGGTTTTCAACCGCGCCCGGGCAGGCCAACATGTTATTTTCTAAATAAGGAAACGTCATGCCGCTCTATGACTATCGCTGCACTGCGTGTAACAAAACATTCGAATTGCTGGTCAGGGCCAGCACCGTGCCAACGTGCCCTGCCTGCGGCAGCCAGCAGTTGGAAAAACAGGTCTCGGCGCCTGTCGCGCCGGGGCAATCCGCCGCCATCATCGCGCGTGCGCGCAAGAAGGCCGCAAGGGAAGGGCACTTCAGCAACTACAAGCCATCAGAGCGGCCGCGCGGCTGACTGGTTTTGAATTTTTTGGGACAGGAGTTGGATCATGGACGGATGGTTGATACAGGTGACATCGGGCAACCCGGCAGAGGGCGCGCAACAGGTAGATCTCTACGCAGCGTGGGACCCGTCGGACGATGATGCCGTGATGCTGGTCATCAAGAATCTGGGGCTGACGGACGAGCACGTTGTCTCGACCGTCACCGGCCTGCCGACTGAAACCCTGGCGGCGCACGGGCTGGCGCCCGGTCAGGTCGTGCCTTATCAGGAGGGGCTGTAGCCTGTTCTGGATTTTTTGGCGCACGACAATTGATGACAGCGCATGCCTTCCCGTCGGCCGATACCCTATCGTGCCGGTTAGAATAGCTTTGCGCATTTTTTCGACCTTCCCACAAGCAACCAAGCAGGAACTCCATCATGACGGTTAACGCCAACACCCCCATTCCCGCAACGCTGATTCCGGGCGACGGCATCGGTCCGGAAATCACCGAAGCCACCCTGGCCGTGCTCGATGCGCTCGGCGCGCCTTTTGTCTGGGACCGCCAAGTGGCCGGCGCCGCAGGCGTCACCGCCTGCGGCGACCCGCTGCCCCAGGCCTGCCTGGACAGCATCCACCGCACCCACCTGGCATTGAAGGGGCCGCTGGAAACCCCGGTCGGCGGCGGCTACCGTTCGTCCAACGTGCGCCTGCGCGAGGAATTCAAGCTCTACGCCAACCTGCGCCCGGCGCAAACCATCATCCCCGGCGGGCGTTTTGACAACATCGACCTGGTGATGGTGCGCGAAAACAACGAAGGCCTCTACATGGGCTACGAGCACTTCATCCCGATCGACGGCGACCCGCATGCCGTCGGCATGTCCACCGGAATCAACACCCGTCAGGGCTGCCGCCGCATCTGCCACTTTGCCTTCGACTACGCCATCCGCAAGGGGCGCAAGAAAGTGACCGTGGTGCACAAGGCCAACATCATGAAAGCCTTGACNNGGCATCTTCCTTGAAACCGCGCGCGAGATTCACGCCGAGCATTATCAGGACAAGATCGCCATGGAAGAAATCATCGTCGATGCCTGCGCCATGAAGCTGGTGATGAACCCCTGGCAATTCGACGTACTGGTCACCACCAATTTGTTCGGCGACATCCTGTCAGACGAGATCGCCGGCCTTGTCGGCGGCCTGGGCATGGCGCCCGGCGCCAACATCGGCGAGCACGCGGCAATCTTTGAAGCCGTGCACGGCTCCGCCCCCGACATCGCCGGCAAAGGCATCGCCAACCCCACCGCCCTGCTGCTCGCCGCCGCGATGATGCTCGACCACGTCAAGCGCGCCGACCTGGGCGACCGCCTGCGCCGGGCGATTGATGAAACGTTGAACATCGACAACGTGCGCACGGGCGATTTGGGCGGCACGGCGAACACGCGCGAATTCACCGCGGCGCTGGTGAAGCGCGCCAAAGCGGGGGTGTGAGCTGGCTGTGTCACCGCCAGGCCGATGTTGCAAAAAGTCGGCGCTGGCGGGACGGCGGGAAAGTGGCAAACCGGCCATTCTCCGTTCTGGTCGGCCGACTGATCCTCGGCCAAAGCTGTCGGCAGATCAGTGCCTGAGGAGTACCGCATTAAAACGCGAAGCTGTCAGCGCAAACCCATAGAATTCTGCACAAGCTCAACCTACCAATAGAGCCGTCTTCGGGTCATAGACCACTTCGGTAATTGACCCATCCCGAATGCGCTGAACCGCTTCGTCAATCACATGGAGCGGCACCAGGAACCATTCTCTCGGCTTGACCGGATGTCCGAAGCGGTCTTCGATGGTCAAGTCGAGCTGTGCTGCGCCAAACAAGCGGTGGAAGATGTTTTCCAGTCTCGTGCGGTTCAGGTTGTGGAGCTTGTAGGTGGCGACCACCTCCACATCGGCCAACAAATAGGTGGCATCCTTTTCTGCACCGGCGATACGAGACTCCACCTTGCCACCGGTCACGCCGATCTTGTGGATCAGCTCGCGGTGCTCGGCGACGAATGGATGCTTGGACAGGCTGCGCAGCACGTAGATGGTTCCAGTTGCAATGTCGTCTGGTTCTGGCGCATCGCCAAACAGCGGCCCCATGTCCGGATCGGTCAGGCGGCGGCCGTTTTCGTCCTTGTAGAGCGCACGTTGTAGCGAGCGGCGCAGCAAATTGCTTTCCGTGCCGTTAGCGTAGATGACGCGCAGACGAGCATCGCTTTCACCGTTCGGAGCCTTGATGGTTTCACCCACTTCGGCAACACACGCAAGCTGCCCGCCGACGATGAAGTAGTTCCCGCTGACAATGCTGGCATCGCGTCCGAAGCGCAGTGTTTTGCGAAGTCCGGCCTTCAACTCCCGCTCCACCTGCTCAAACAGCGGTTGGAATTTGTCAAAATCCGCACATGGCGTACGGTCGGCGATTTCCTCTGCCTCACGCTTTTCAACGCGAGAACGCACATGGCGCAGCACAGTGATGTCGTTCTGGTCGGCGGGTTTAGCGCCCCCATCCACGCCGATACCCAGCTCGGCCAGCAGGGCATCTTCGTCCAACTCACTCACATCTGTCTGAGTTGTTGCCGCACCAGACAGCAGGCCAGGGCCATCCAACCCAGCCAGCAGAGTTTGCGCTTCCGGCAACCTGCGCAGTTGATCCAGGCGCACGGCATACAGGCGCTCGAAGATGTCACGACCCTCGCCATGCAGCGGGGCACGGCCATGCGCTTGATGGAATCGCAAAATGTCTTCAAAGCCCGCGATGATGCGTTCCTCGCGCGGGGTTCGGCTGGCGGCTTTGAGCGGGGTGACTTCAAGGCCAAGATCAGCGAGCAGTTCGTCTTCGTCAATGTCAGCCATGGCTCACCCCACTTTGCTTGGCAGCCAACTCCTGAGCCTTGTAGCGCATGAACGCGGCCACGCCTTCGGCCATGCGCTTTTCCCATGCATCGGCAGAGTTGATGTCTGGCAGACGACCACGCTCCTGCTTGAAAGTTCTGGCGCGGGCGGTCAGTTCAACCGCCTCGTCACGAGGAATGCTCACCTTCTTGGCAGCAATGCTGGCCTGCACCTGGCGCAGCGATTTTTCATCCATCGCTTTCGCCAACACCGCGTAGGCCGCATCGAAGGGGTTAATGCGGTCGATCAGGTCAATGTCCAGGTCGCGCACATTGATAAACTTGCGCACCCCATCCAGTAATGCCGTGCTGCCTTGCGCCATGCCGCCTGTACCGCCATTCGCATCTGCCTGAGCCAAGGCCAACTTGGCCTGCTGGGTGATGTTCATCGCAGCGATGGCGTGCTGACGAATAGCTTCCTGATCGGTGTCACTCAAATCCGGGTAACGCTCGCGCACGATCTTGCCCATGTGTAACTGGGTCAGCTCTTCGGGCAGGGTGTTTTCCTTGTCGAACAAACCCCGCTCCAGCACGGTCTTGTTCTGCAAAAAACTGGTGACGACTTCGTTCAAGTCCTCCTTGCAGATGCGCGTCGCCTCAGGGCTTTGCGGTGTTGTCAGCCCGTTGACTTCGACATGAATCTGGCCGGTGTCCGTGTTGACTCCGATGTTGTGGCCGCCGTCCTTGTAGCCTCCCTCGCCGTAATCGAAACCTTCCTTCGGGCCATTGCTTTTGGGAGTGAACTCATAGCGTGGCGCCAGCACCTGTTCCATCAGCAGGCTGGCGGAAATGGCCTTGAGCATGTCGTTCACCGCCTCGGTCACGGCAGCCTGGTCGGCTGCGGGTTCAGCAATCAGATTGGTAAAGCGCGCCCGTTCCTTGCCCTCGGCATCGCGGGTGGCGCGGCCAATGATCTGCACGATTTCAGTCAGACTGCTGCGGTAACCAATGGTCAATGCATGTTCGCACCAGATCCAGTCGAAGCCTTCTTTCGCCATGCCCAGCGCGATGATGACATCCACATGATCGCGGTTATTTTTCTGCGCCGGATCTTTCAAGGCAGTAAGCACTTTAGAACGCTTGGCCGGATCGCTGTCATCCACCAGATCCGCCACTTTCAGCGTGCGACCCTCCTTAGTCTTCACCAGATGGAAGCCGGTGTCCGGGTCAACCCCCTTCCATTCGCCCAGGCCGTGCATGATTTCGTTCACCTCGCGCTCTTTGTCTTTGAGGCTTTCGCGGGCATTCACATTGGGAATATGGACGATGGTTTTTAATGTCGGGTCCAACACTTTGGTGACGGCATCAACGTATGGGCCTGTGTAGAAGAAGTAGCCGATGTCCAGCGATTTGAGCCATTGGTAGCCGTTGAGCTGCTCGTAGTAGGTGTAAGTGATCGTCTCGAACTTTGCTTCATCCACCGGCCCCAACACGGCCTCGCTATCGCCACGGAAGTAGGAGCCGGTCATGGCTACCAGATGCACTTTGTCGCGTGCGATGAACGCGCCCAACTGACTGCCCAGCACGTTGTCCGGGTTGCTGGAGACGTGATGGAACTCGTCGATAGCAATCAGACGATTATCGAATGCTTCGATGCCCAACTCTTCCACCGCAAAGCGGAAGGTGGCATGCGTGCAAACCAGCAACTTGTCGGTACTTTCCAAAAATTTGCGCACCGCATCCACCTTGGACTTCGCCACGCGTGGCTCGTCCACGCCGGGGGCGTTGCACAGGTTCCATTGCGGGGCCACCTGCCAATCCCAATAGAAGCCGTATTGGCTCAGCGGTTCATCGGCAAAGCTGCCACCGATGGAACGCTCCGGCACCACGATGATGGCCTGCTGCAAGCCCTGGTTGTTAAGCTTGTCCAGCGCAATGAACATCAGCGCACGGGACTTGCCCGATGCCGGCGGCGACTTGATCAGCAGGTACTGCTCGCCGCGCTTGGCATAGGCGCGCTCCTGCATGGCGCGCATGCCCAGCGCGTTGGCCTTGCTGGATGCACCGGTGTGTGCCGTGGTGATGGACACCGATGGAACGGTGTAGGTGTTGGTTGGGTTGGTTGGTTTGGTCATTGCGGATCGTCTTCCAGGGAGGTGTCGTCGCCCGCCAGTTCGCGCTCAATCTGCTCGATGCTGGGCAAGCTGGTACTACTAGGGTGATTGTGCAAGCACCGCTTGCACAATTTACGCCTTTGGCACGCCAATGGGCTGAAGTAATCGTCCAACAGGCTGTTGGACAATCAAAACCCGATCAAAACTTTCCAGACCTTGATGCCATTTTTAACTCATTGTTCAACATGTATTTTCGTGCCTTCCTGTCGGTGGCGGCCAAGTTTTTTGCGAGCAAAATCAAAACCAGATCAAAATTTTCTCATCTAGGCCCAGAACGGGACATAGCCCGCGCGGGGATGGGCAGGGTCGGCGGATCGGATCAATCCTGCTTTCAGTGCCTGCCGGATCACGACTGATGCCTGCGCAGCATTCTGCGGGTCGATGCCCAGGCGTTCGCTAAGCGAAGCATTTTTCATCCTTTGGCCGCACACATACTTCAGCGCCGCGTGCTGGTAGCAGGCCCGCATCCGTTCCTGTGGTGTCATCTCCGCAAAGCGTCGCGGCGCGTACAACACCGCACGCACCGTATCGCCTTCCACGCGGAAGTCCGGCGGCGGCAACTGGTGCAACTCCACGGCCACGATCACCTTGTCGATGCCGGTGCCCTGTTCCTCGCACAACCGCATCCGTCGCATCAGCGAGGCCAGCGCCTCGTTGCGCGAGCGCGGCGGAAAATCCAGAAACCGCTCCGGCTGCACCAGCGGCTGGCCGGGGTTGGTAATTTCCAGCCGGTCGCTGAACATCTCGACCAAGGGGCCTGCGCCTGTGACAGTCATGTCCTGGTGAATCAGCGCATTGGCCACCAATTCGCGGATGGCAATGGCCGGAAACAGCGGGCGCTCCTCGCGGAAGACTTTGCCGATGAATTCATTGCGCGGCATCAGGCCGTCGATGAAGTCGATCAGGCCAGTGAAGCCGATGGCATATCCCTTCTGCCCGTCTTGCCGGTGCGTCACCGTGTCGGCACGGCTCAGGGCACCGTAGGCAACGAAACGGATAGCCTTGCGCGCAATGGAAGGGGAAAAATCTGCCAGCCGCTTGGCAAACAAGATGGCTCCGAGATTTGTGATGTTCCAATGCCCACCAACATCTTCCTGCACCAGATGGTCGGCAGTGAGCTTGTCAAAAATGCCCTCGCGGTTATCAGGCAAAGGCTGGCCGGTCAGGTCAAAGTAGGCGGCGTAATCCAGCCGCGCCAGCACCTCGTCACCACTCAGGAACTGCGCCGCGATGCCTGTTTCCCAAGCATAGGGCTGCAATTTAGCCCACAGGGACTTCAACCGTTCCGGGTGATCGGAAAGCCGGGGCGTGGCGCTGCCGATGCGGACAAAGGCTTGCCGGTCAAACTCCACCGGGCTGCTTGCTGCTGCCGGAATTTCCAGCAATACCAGCCGTGTTCCATGGTAATTGACGGGATTGAAGCTGAAGGCAATGGCTGGTTGCAGGCGTTGGGCCAGCCACAGTTCCAGCGGCTGCCCCTGCTGCAATTGGCCGGATGGCTCGAACGTGGTGCCGACAGCGGCGTGATCGGCATCGCGCACGCCCCACAGCACATAGGCAAACGGCTGATCGGCCAGACGCGCCGCATTGGACAGTGCCGAGATCAGCTTGCCAATCATCAGCGCATCGGTATTGTTTTCCTTGAACTCCACCCACGATGTTTCCGCCGGAATCAGGCGAAGTTCGTCGATCAAGGCCAGCGTGCGTGGATCGCTCACTTGATTTTCCCCCTTTTCGCTTTCGGCGCAGGCTTGGCTGCCGCTGTCATTTTGGTATAAAGCTCAAACAATTTTTCCAACCGCTCGGTGTCGTTCTTGAAACGGCGACCGATGTAGATGCGCTCCAGCACCTCGTCGTTGCGCTCGTGGGCGCGGCGCAGATTGTCCGGCATGTTGTCCGGGTCGTACAGGTCGGCGATAGTGGCGGGGAAATGCGCCTCGCGGGCCAGCAGGATATTTTCGGCGCAGGCGGTCAGGTCGGCCTTGTTCTGTTCGGTGAGCAGCGGCACGGGGAAGGTGTTCCAGCCGAGGGTGTTGGAGTAGCGGAAATCTGTTTTCAGCTTGCCGCAGACGGTGGCGATCCAGACCAGATGCAGGCGGGAGGCGATGAGCGCCATGTTCCAGAGGGGGGCGTCGTAGAGGGCGAAGGCGAGGTCGCTGACGATTGTTTCCGAGGTAACGAAACCAACGGGAAGAAACGGACGCGCCTCAGATGAGACCTTGGGAACGATGATTGCGCTGTTTATTGCAACCCCCGCAATTTGCACAAAGCGATGCGGGCGCTTGGCAAACTGGCGCGTGGATTCGGCTGGGGATTCGCTGCGGTTTATTGCCACCAGTTTGAGGCGCTGCGCGATGAAGTCACTTTCTTTTGCTGCCGGCACCTCGTCATCTTCAATCCACAGGCAATACCGCAGCTTGCCATTGATGAGTTCCTCCGATCCGACGAATCGCTTGATGAAAGGTCGGGCCGCCGTATCGCCAGCGCCGACTTTCGCGGCCATTTCAGCATCCATCAGAAGATGGCCGCCGTCGCGCGGCATGTTGCCGAACAGCATGGTTGACTGTTCGCCAATCGGCTCACTGGCCTTCTGTACATAAGCCAAACTGTCCGGCACAAGATATGGCCCGATGGCCGAACACTGCTTGACCACCTCGTCCTGATACAGTTTCTTGGGCTTGGATGAGTTCTTGCCCAAGCCAAGGACCACTACGGTTACGCCCGCGTTTTTGCTGGCAAGGTTCGCCCACTTGAACGAAGTATGCGCGAAGCGGATTTCGCAACCGCGCTCAAATGCAGTCGGCCATATATCACTCGCTTGCTGGCCCTGACAAACACTGTTGGTAGCCACAAAACCCGACACTGCACCCGGATCTTTGTCTGCGTAATCGAAAAAACGCGCAAACCATCCGGTCACAAAGTCGGTGGTCTTGGCAAGCTTGGGGTGCTTGCTCCAAGCGTTTGCAAGGTCGTCTTTCTGCTCGTCCGTTTGCCACTTGCTGCCGCGATAAGGCGGGTTCCCGCAGATATACGTTTCCCCACCCTCATTCTCAAAATCAATTTCCGACTGATCCAGCGGCGTGCCGAACAAATCATCGGCCACCAGCTTCACGCCCGTCCCCGTCGGCGGGCAAACGCTCAACCAATCCAGCCGCAGCGCATTGCCGCAAACAATCCAGTTCTGCGCATCCAGCGGCAGAAATTCCGCCAGCGCATCCTTTTGCCCGCGATACAACACATCGCACTGAAACTCGGCAATGATGAGCGCCAGGCGGGCAATCTCTGCCGGAAAGTCGCGCAGTTCGATGCCCCGGAAGTTGGTCAGCGGTATCTCGCTGCCCAGGTGCGGCTGGCCCCGGCGGCGGTTGATCTCCGCCTCGATCTCGCGCATCTGCTTGTAGGCGATGACCAGGAAATTGCCGGAGCCGCAGGCGGGGTCGAAGACGCGGATGCGCGCCATGCGGCGGCGCAGGTTCAGCAGCTTGATTTTGTTATCGCCCGCATCATTCAAAGCAGCCCGCAGGCCGTCCAGGAACAAGGGGTTCAACACCTTGAGGATATTGGGCACGCTGGTGTAGTGCATGCCCAGTGCGCCGCGCTCTTCGTCATCGGCCACGGCCTGGATCATGCTGCCGAAGATGTCGGGGTTGATCTGTTTCCAGTTGAGGTTGCCAGCGTGGGTCAAATATGTCCGCGCCATGCGCGTGAAGCGCGGCACGTCGGTGCTGCCGGAGAACAGGCCGCCATTGACGTAGGGGAATTGATCCGCCCAGGGGCGGAAATTCCCGGCTGCACGCTCGGCAGGTTTGACGTTCATGGCGCGAAAGATTTCAGAGAGCACCGCATGGGTGTTCGAGCCGTCGCGCTCGCTCATCTGCTCGATGGTGTGGGTGAACAGGCCCTCGCCGTTGAAGATGTCGGTGTCTTCGGCAAAGAAGCAGAACACCAGCCGGGCCATGAAGTGGTTCATGTCGGCGCGGCGCTCGTCCCTGGCCCAGTCCGGGTTCTCGCGCAGCAGCTCGACGTACAGTTTGTTTAGCCGTCCGGTGGCGCGCACGTCGACGGGGTTGTCCTTGATCTCCTTGATGGTGGAGATGCCGGCCAGCGGCAGGAAGAACCCGAAATGGTCGGGGAAATCCGGGTAGGCGCAGGCGATGGTCTCAAAGCCGGCCAGTTCTTCGGCCTCAAGGGTCTGCCCGTCGGTGGCGAGGATGAATTTGGCGCGGGCTTTTGTCGTGGCCGGGCTGGCGCGCAAGGCCTTGAGGGTTTCGCCCACGGTGCCACCGGTTTTGTCTGGTTTGCACACCGCGATATGGATGTTGTTGCGCTGGAGCACGCCACCGGGCAGATCCGAAGCGTTGTTGTTGCCTGACCTCAGGCGCTTGAGGGCCGTGTCCTTATTGCCGAAAGCGGCCAGGAAGGCGAACGGAAACTCCGCCGCGTCGAAGGGCTGAAGGGCTAGGTCCGATATGGCTTCTTCGATTTCTACTGCATTCATGGGGCATCTTGCCTGTGTGATTTTTCCCCGCTCGTGTCCGGCCGAGGCTCAGTAACCGAGGTGGCACAGCGGGTCACCATTCTAATGGGTTGTCCGTGAGACTTCTTAGTGTTTCGGTTTCTGAAACCAGGATGGCTAGACATACATCAGCCGCCCAGACAGCCCAATGTCAGCAATGTCCACGGAACAGTCAGCCGACCAGGGCGGAGAATGGTCGGTTTGCCACTTACTCCGCCGTCTCGCCAGCGCCGACTTTTCGAGAACACCGAAGCTGCGCTTGTTTCGACCTGCATCAATAGACGTAAATGGGTGCTGCGCGCCCGCTACAAGAAAACAGCCCCCGAACTGTTGCCGTTTTTCCGCGCGTTGCTGGAAACCGACAATACGGTAATTGATGCGGCTGAAGAAGTCAGTAACGCGCTCGACTGGTATGAGCAAGGCGCCGATTTTGCTGACGCGCTGCATCTGGCCGCTTGCGGTACCGCCGTTATGCATACCTTTGACTGTAATTTCTGTAAGGCGGCGCGGGAGGCAGGCACTGCGCCGGAGGTGCGTGTATGGGCGGTTTGAACTGGTAGGCTGCCGTCTCGCCAGCGCGTCCCGGAGGAATCCTGAGCGGCTTTGCCTGCGTCGTTTGCGGGCTCAGCCCACGCCGCAGAGGTTTCATCAGTACCCTTGGGGTGTCGGCTTTTCGGGCGATGAGTACGGTTCGGTGCGCGCAGCGGAGCCGCTACAGCGCGGACAATCGCCGCGTCGGGCGCCTGCATCCCCCGCACGGTCTCAGCGGCTCCCCTGATGCTGATGGGCGACTCGCGATAGCGCAAACGCCTGCCGCCGGCTTGCCGGATCCTGCCGATAGAACAACACCAGTTGCGCATACACCGCCGGAAACTGCTGGCGCAGCTTGTGTGGATTGGCGAAAAAGCTTTCGCTCGCCACGGCGAAGAATTCTGCCGGGGCGGTCGCGCCATAAGCATTCATGGCGGGATGATGATGGTGCTCTCCTGGATGCGCCACTTGCTGCTGCAGGTGGGCAAAAGCTTCACTAAATGCCGTTGTCCAGTGCGCCCTCACCATGCCGGCGTGCAGGGGTGGCATGCCATTGGCGTTGCCGTTGAGCATGTCCAGCTTGTGGGCAAATTCATGCACCACCACATTGTGGCCGGAATGGGTTGCCGCCAGGTCAGCGGCGACATCATCCCAGGAGAGGATCACCGGCCCCCGCGACCAGGATTCGCCACTCAATACCTGTTCCTGATGCGAGACCAGCCCTATGGCGCCTGCCGTGACCGTCGTGTCTCTCGCCACCCGAAAAGCGCCCGGGTAAATCACCACTTCAACCCACCCGTCGTAACAATCCAGCCCCAGCCGCAAAATCAGCAGGCAAGCCTGAGCCGCCACGCTCACCGCCATTTCCGGGGAGACGGTCAAGCCCTGTACGCCGATGAGCTCCTTGCGGCGCAAAAACAAGGTGGCCAGTTCCCGCAGGTGGGCCCTTTCCACAGCGCTCAGGCCGCTGAAGATATCCGCTTCGCGCATCAGCTTGTCCCATGCCTCGCGGGGCAGCGGATAGTGGCCAAGCGCATATCGAATGCGCAGATGGTCGAGCCACTTCATGGCCATGAGGGTTTATGCCGTTTGGGCATGATCGCTGCCGTGTGCTTGCCTGTTGTTAAAGCGCGATAAAAGGCCGCCTTGGCCGGGAGGCGATGGTCTGGCGACGTTGTAAAAGCGACGTTGTAAAAGTCGGCCCCAAGGGTACTGATGAAGCCTCTGCGGCGTGGGCTGAGCCCGCAAACGACGCAGGCAAAGCCATTCCGGATTCCTCCGGGGCGCGCTGGTGATGCGGCGTGTGGGGCGATTCGGACGTGAAATGTGAGCAGCCGCTGGCTGCCGCGTGCATGGTTGAATATCATGAGTTCGTTCCCATATTGCAGTTCATGTGGAGCATACTTATACATCCTTTCTGGAAGGAACCTACTCATGACATCTCGTGACCCGATCGGCTGGATGTGGGCCGAGGCCTGCCAGGTACTGGCGCAGGCCGAGCGCCTGCAGCGGCAATTCTTCCGGCTCGATTTTCCGCGCGGTGCCCGCATCGCGTGGGAGCCGCCGGTGGACGTGTTCGAGGACGAGGCCGAGTTCATTGTCGTCGTCGCCCTGCCAGGCGTTGCGCCCGGCCATGCCGAGGCCGTATTCGACGGGCGTACGCTGCTGATCCGCGCCCAGCGCCGCGTGCCGTTGCATGACCGCCACTACGCTATCGAACGCATGGAGATTCCCCACGGCTATTTTGAACGCCGCCTGATCCTGCCCGCCATCCCGCTGGAAATCGGCGCGCCGCAATGGCGCGACGGCTGCCTGGTGCTTAGCCTGAAGAAAGTGAGGTAAATACCATGAACGAAAATCACAGCAATCCGGATCGCGACGTTGCGGCCAGCCCCCAGCCTGCCCCGGTGGCTGAACCGGCGCAGGCCGAGGCGAACACTCCTGCGTTCACGGCAGATGGCGCGGCAGTTGACGCGTCAGCCACCGCTGACGCGCGCAAATCGCGGCCGCTGCCCGAGGATGCCATAGCCATCCTGCCGATGCGCGACATGGTGCTGTTCCCCGGCGCCGTGGTGCCGCTCACCGTCGGCCGCGTACGTTCCCTTGCCGCCGCGCAGCAGGCCGCCCGTACCCAGCGCCCGCTGGGCATATTGCTGCAGCGGCAGGCCGAAGTCGAAGAGCCCGGCCCCGATGACGTGCATTGGGTGGGCACCACGGCCAACGTGGTGCGTTATGTCACCGCGCCCGACGGCACGCATCACCTCGTCTGCCAGGGTGAAGAACGTTTTCGCGTACTCGAATTCCTCGACGGTTACGACTTCATGGCCGCGCGGGTGCAGCGCATCGAAGAAAGCACGCAAGATGACAAGGAGATCGAAGCCCGTGCGCTGTCGCTGCGCCAACGCGCCGTCGAGATTCTCCAGCTATTGCCGCAACCCATGCCGGAAGAAATGATCAATGGCTTGAAGGCCATCGAGTCGCCTTCCCGTTTGGCCGATCTCATCGCCGCGCTGCTGGATGTCAGCACCGAGGAAAAGCAGGCGCTGCTCGAAATTTTCGACCTGCGCGCACGGCTTGACCGCCTGCTCGACATCCTCTCGCGCCGCGCTGAAGTGCTGCGCCTGTCGCGCGAGATTGACGAACGCACCAAACAGTCCATCGGTGAAAAAGGCCGCGAACACATGCTGCGGGAACAATTGCGCACGATCCAGAAGGAGCTTGGCGAAAGCGACGAGAACACGGCCGAACTCGATGAGCTCGAAAAAGCCATCGCCCAGGCCGGCATGCCCGAAGACGTTGAAAAACAGGCGCGGAAAGAACTCAAGCGCCTGCAGCGCATGCCCGAAGGCGCGGGCGAGCAGGCCATGGTGCGCACGTATCTCGACTGGCTCACCGAGCTGCCCTGGAAGACAGCTGATGCGCCAGCGATTGATTTAACCGAGGCGCGGCGCACGCTCGACCACGACCACCATGGGCTGGAGAAGATCAAGAAGCGCATTCTCGAATACCTCGCGGTGAAGAAACTCAACCCCGGGGGCAAAGCGCCCATTCTCTGCTTTGTCGGCCCGCCCGGCGTGGGCAAGACCTCGCTCGGCCAGAGCATCGCGCGCGCCACCGGGCGCGAGTTCGTGCGCGTGAGCCTGGGCGGCGTGCATGACGAAGCCGAGATCCGCGGCCACCGCCGCACTTACATTGGCGCCCTGCCCGGCAACATCATTCAGGGCATGAAGAAGGCCGGCACGCGCAATGTGGTGGTGATGCTCGACGAAATCGACAAGCTTGGCGCCGGCGGCTTCCACGGCGACCCATCGTCCGCGCTGCTCGAGGTACTCGATCCTGAACAGAACGGCACCTTCCGCGACAACTATCTCGCGGTACCCTACGACCTGTCGTCGGTGCTGTTCGTGTGCACCGCCAACGTGCTCGACACCATCCCCGGCCCGCTGCGCGACCGCATGGAAGTCATCCATCTGCCCGGCTACACCACGCAGGAAAAGCTGCAGATCGCGCAGCGCTACCTGCTCAGCCGCCAGCTCTCGCGCAACGGCCTGATGCCGGCGCAATGCGAGATCACCGAGGCCGCGTTGACCCGCATCATCGAGGACTACACGCGTGAAGCGGGGGTGCGCAACCTCGAACGGGAAATCGGCTCGGTGTGCCGCCATGTGGCGCTGCGTATTGCCGAAGGCGGCGAGGAGCGCATCACGGTCGATGCCTCTGACCTGCCCGCCATCCTCGGCGCGGAAAAATATGAAGCCGAGATCGCCATGCGCACCGCCGTGCCCGGCGTCGCCACTGGTCTTGCCTGGACGCCGGTGGGGGGCGACATCCTGTTCATTGAGGCCGCGCGCATGCCCGGCAACGGCAAGCTCATCATCACCGGCCAGCTTGGCGACGTGATGAAGGAAAGCGTGCAGGCTGCATTGTCGCTGGTGAAGGGGCGTGCGGCCGAATTGGGTATCGACGCCGCGCTGTTCGATAAATCCGACATCCACATCCATGTGCCCGCAGGCGCCACGCCGAAGGACGGCCCCAGCGCAGGCGTGGCGATGTTCACCGCGCTCTCGTCGCTGCTCACGCAACGCCCGGTGCGCAGCGACGTGGCGATGACCGGCGAGATCAGCCTGCGCGGGCTCGTGCTGCCTATCGGCGGCGTGAAAGAGAAAGTCCTCGCTGCGCTGCGGGCCGGCATCAAGACCGTCATGCTGCCGGCCCGCAACCGCAGGGATTTGGAAGACATTCCGGCCGAAGCACGGGACAAGCTTGAGTTCGTGTGGCTGGAGCAGGTGGATGACGCCCTGCAGGTGGCGCTGTCCGCAATCCCTGGAAAACAGGCGTGAGTTGAATACGCCACGGATATTGGCCACAAGTCAGCGGTCTTGCCTGGCGTCGGCTTTGCTTATTTTGCTTATAAATGCCGCTGCGCACTCTCGGCCCGTTACGGAAGTTCCATCGTTGAACTAGCCCGGCCAGGCCCAGTTACTTGCGGATGAGGAAGGCGCGGATGCTGGATCCTCCTTCCTTGCGACAGCCTTTACAGCCATGTCAACACCGCGGGCGGCAGTGTGTGCCTCGCTCTATCGCCTTTCCTGCCTTTGCAATGACAGGCGGCGACGCACCCGTAGCGGATTGCGCCAACTCATCCGCGCAGGCTGGGGCACAGCGGCAGGAAACGGCGGATGGAAGCGCCAGCTTTATGCACAAGTGTGGCTTCCGCAGGAAAAGTGGTTGAATTTTTGACCCTATCGCCGATGTCTGTTTCTGGCGACAAGTAAAACTCCAATAAATCATGAGATTGATTTTTTCATTGTGAATAAATGTCGTCGATTGGCGACAGGATATTTGCAAATATCTCCGAAAAATTTCTACAACCCAATGAATTCATTATGGATATTTAACCGGCATGGTCTTTGCCTTACTGGACGGGCATCTTCGATTCCCCTTTTACTCAGGAGGTAATGCAAGTGAATGCAACCGAAAATAATAACCCAATGGAGGAGGTGCCGTGCTGCCCGGCGCTTGCCAAAGACACGGTGTGCGATGTGCTGGATTTCCACTATCGAACGCGGCATATGACGAATGTGGCCGTGGGCGGCCGCCGCGTTCAGGTCGAGGTATTGATCCATGCCCGCCTGGAGCGTTGTCCAGGGCCGCTGACCATGGGCGATCTTGTTTACAGCACGACCTTGCTGCCCGGTGAGAAGGTGCGGTTGTTTACTGCGGACCGGCGCACGAGATTTAGCATCGACAGCGAAAGCCGGGTGAGCTATCGGCACGAGCAAACATCCGAAGAGCGCTTCTACCTGTCGAGCATGCACGATTTCATGTCCGACCTCGCAGTGCGCGATTCAGGCAGCGCCAATTCAAGCAACAAAGGTTCGGCGCGCGGCCATGGGGAGACCAGCAGCGCCCTTGGCGCCATTTTCTCCGGGCCGTCGGTCGACGTGAGCGGCTCTTACGATGCGTCGTCCACGTCCTCGTTCCTGCGCGAGCTAAGCCAGCATGCCAGTGCCTCGGACCGTCGCTCCGAGACGGCCACGCGGGCGGCCAGTTCGGTGTCGGTCGGCGAAGTTTCCAGCCGCTCGCACACTCAGGGCGAGTCGGAGGACCACTACGAATCGTCGTCGCGGGAATTTTCAAATCCAAATCGCTGCCACGCGGTCACTTATTACTTCTATCAGATCAACAAGACCCAGACGGTCAAATTCAAGATTGTCGCCATCCAGCGACGGGTGATCGATCCGGCGGCCGATACGCGCGTTTCGAACAATGCCTTTGCTGCCGATGGCGGCGTGTCAGCCATCCCCAACGCCGTGCTGGCGACCGATGCGAACCGCCTGAAAATCGAGCTTGCCGGCCGTGACAGCGTGTGGGCCAAGCAGCGTGCCGAGTCCGCCGGCATTATTCTGGGCCGCGATGCTGCCAGTGTCGGCCTGTTGCGCGCCTCCGCCCTCGAAAATATCGCGCAACCCTTGCCGTCCGCCATCAAACTCCGCGCCTTGCAGCAAGTGGATCAGGAACTCAACAAGGCGGGGCTGATCGACAAACGCGGCAAAGTGTCTGAAGAACTGGTCGCCGAGCTGTCGTTTGAGCGCGTGAGTTCGCTGCCGACGCCCGGCTTGATGGTCAAGGGCTGTCTGGATGACTGCAATGTCTGCGAACCGTCGCGCGAAAAAGAGATCGAGCTGGAACTGGAACACAAGCAATTGCAGAACGAGCTCCTCAAAAAGCAAATCGCCCTGCTCGAAAAATCACAGGCGTATCGCTGCTGCCCCGCTGGCGAGGAGGAGCCTGCCACACCATAAACAGTCAAGGCAGATTTTTCATTCCGCAGCATTCCCGCCGTATTCATTCCGTACCTGAATTCCATCGTGTTTCCATCGCGTCGCGTTTTCAACCAAGGAGAAGACTTGCATGAAAAATACTGAATCCAGCCTGTTGGGTGTTCATCCGGACAAGATCAAGCTCACCGCCATCCAGGCAGAGCGCCTGGGCGCATTGAGTGACGTTCCCGCCAAAGAGCTGATCGGCCTGACGGTGGCGCAGATCAGCGAAAAATTCCATTTCAGGATTGATCCCGCGCTGCTCTTCTTCCGCAAGATCTGCGGCAAGGTCGTCAAGAAGGATCCGGCTACCGGCATCGAGTACCCCGTGGCGTACGCGACCGTCCATGTCGAAGATACGGATTGTTCTTTTCTGGGGTATTTTCCCGTTGCAGCCAAATACTCGTGGTACTTCCCCTTCAAGTGCCGCCGGGAAATCATCGGTACGGTAAAGACCGACAAGTGCGGAAACTTCTGCGTGTACATCCCGCGCTGGGACATCGACTGGATTCTCAAATGGCGCAAGGAGCGCCTGTGCTTTCCGGTCATCTTCGAACGGCCTTCGCTGGCCGACATCATCGAAGAACTGCTTCCCCCCGTGGTAATCCCCTTTCCCAAACCCGGGCCAGGCCCCGACCCCGGTCCTTTGTTGCGGCATGATCGCGGGCAACTGCTGGCCACTGTGGAGCAAAATCTGGGGCGCGATACCGCGCGGCGCCTGGGCGCGGCGTTGAGTCGCCTGTCGTTTGGCGCGAGCACGGTCGATGCGATGGACATGTTGCAGGACGATGCATTTGAAGCGCCGCTCGCGCCGCCCCTGCCCAGCGAGTTCCGCATGGTCGATCACCGCATCGACGCGCGCAAGGCGGCGCCGCCGCGCCTGACGATGGACGGCGTGCGTGCCAGCGTGGGCGCCCGCCTCAGGATGGATGTCGCGGCCTTGGACAGCTTTGACTTGCGCCAATTCATCGGCCCGTTCCGTCGCTGTGTCGACGTCCATATACCGGAGTGGGCGCCGATCATCGATATTCCGGATATCACCTTCCGGGTCACCCAGGACGTCAATGGCGACGGTGTCGAAGAGACAATCTATGCAGAAGGATTTTTCAAGGTGCGCTGGGATGCGGGTACCTTGCCCCCCGTCAAACTGATCGTCTCGCCGATGGCTATCTCAATCCCCGAATGCGGCGAGATCATCGACATCCCCTGCGGCAACATCCCTGCCATTTACCGTGCCGGGCGCATGCCGGTGCGCGGCGATGCCAGCATGTACGACCCGGTGGCCGGGTATGCGCTGCGCCCCAACCGCCCGCACCCGGCCGGCAACCCCGTCGACCCCTTGCCCAATCCGGATGCCCAGTCACCGTTCTATGGCGTCGTGCCGATCTACGGCTGTGTCGATGTGGGCACCAAGGCGACGCAGTATCGCGTGCTGGACAGCTACAACGGCGGCCCCTTCCTGCCGGTGCTCAACCAGTCCTGGTGGGTGACGCGGCTGGACGCGTCGGGGATGGTGACGCAGTATCACCACGTGGTACCCGCCACCGGCGGCTGGTATGACATCGTGATTCCGAAAGGCGCCAACCCGAACGACTGGGAACCGCAGAAGCTGGTACTTGACTGGAATACCTGGCAGACCGGAAACGGCAAGCATGTGCTCAAGATCGAGCTGGGCACAGGTGGCGTACCGCTCTCCCCGCAACCTGCCACGGATACGGTGGCGTTCCACGTGGACAACAGCTATCCGACGACGGGCTTCCAGGTGGAATACCGAAAAAATGGTGCAGGCCCGTTCCTGCCGCTGGTTTTCCCTTGTCCCGTCGTCAAGCGCGGTGCGCTGGCGCAGGACATCGAATTCCGGGTCACGTTCACCGCTTCGGCAAGCCATCTGCGCAACGTGACGATGGGCGGCGGCGGCTGTGGCGGCGGCGAGATCACCTACGTCTCGGGTGCGCCTTCCGGCTGGTTTCCGGCGCCGTCGCTCAATCCGACCGGTGTGGCGCATTGGCACGAAACACCCGGCGACAACTCGGTGGCCATCACCGCCTTCTTCAACCTTGATGCCAGCGCGCTACAGGGCACCTATTCGTTCAGCGCCTGGGCGGCCAGTCGCGCCTTCAACCCGGCAGGCGGCGACACCGGCCATCTGCAAACGCCGATGTATGAATACGATCCAGCGGATATCCACGTCACGCCGTACTTTTTGTTTTCAGTGATCAACGCGGACTAAGCAAACTAAGCAACGGGCAAAAAGGCGTACGCGCGGGGAACGGAAGTTTTCCGCGCGTCGGGCAAACCCTTGGCAGACGGCAATCCCTGGTTTCACTTCGTTATCGCGGTTCTCGCAACGTGGCGTCTGGCGCGCTTTGTTGCCCGAGAGGACGGGCCGTTCGATCTTATCGTCAAACTGCGCGGACGCGTCGGCAGCGGATTCGCGGGGCAACTCATGGACTGCCCCTATTGCCTCAGCCTGTGGATAGCGGCGCCGTTCGCAGCGGCGCTTGCCGATTCAGCCGCTGCGTGGATAGCGGCCTGGCTCGCCATCTCGGGTGGCGCTGCGTTCCTCGAAAACCTGCTGGAGCGCCTGCCGGGTTCTTCTCCCTGATCCAGACTTCAAAGGAGCATTGTCATGTCATGTTGCGGACAAAAACGTGCAGCAGCAGCGTCAAGCGCCATGCATGGGCGCAGCCAGGGTTCTTCCCTGCCTTCAGCAAGGCCGACGCCCACCGCCGCCGCCAAGGAAATCAATCCCGGGCCGGGAGATGGCCTCGTTCGCTATACCGGCGACCAGCCCCTCGCGCTCAAAGGGCCGCACAGCGGGCGTGTGTACCATTTTGCCAAAGCAGGGGAGGCGGCAATGATGGATGCAAATGACATCGAAGCCATGCTGCGCACCCGGTTGTTCGTGCGTGACGCCGGTGGCGGCTAGAGATGGAAAATCCAACCGCTGATAGCGCGTGCCAAAGGATTTCGCCAGACCACGTTCGGTCTCGGCATAAATGGTGGCGAAGCGGATGTCGGCATCCACCATTTGGTTGAAATTTTCTTCATGCAGCGGAAGTAGGTTCATGAGGGGCGGCTCGCTTTATTTGATTGGGCGTTAGGTAAAACCGGTTCGGCGTTTTGTTTCCGTTGTGCTTCCAATGGGCAGGTATTCCATTTCGGTTGATCGGCATGCGCTTTGCATGGGTTCGGATTAGTCAAACAAATTAGTCAAACAAAATTGTCGGGAGAGCTTGGATGCTGAATGGTGCATTGTTCGCAATGATTGAAGAGGCCGCTGCGGCAGTCATGATTCTCACTGAAGAGGTCACGCAGCAGGAACTGCTGGCTTCGCGGCTGACCCGTGCCGAAGTGTTGCGCCAGTTGCGCACCATGGCTGACACCATGGACATGGTTCCCGCCCAGGCCCGCAGCCAGATGCCGGAGCTGGAATGGGCAGGCTGGGGCAGCACAGCGCATGTGCTGAATAAGGTATTCACCCAGGATGCGGATGAGCAGGGCAGATTTACAGAGGCGTTCAACGACGCGCTGTGGTTTGCGGTGCGCTCGCTCGTGCCCGCCACGCTGATGTGGCTGCGGGTATATCGCCAGAGCCAGCCTGAGTTGTTCACGTTTCAGGCTTGATTATGCTTGATGTGGATTTGTCGGGCCTGGCCGAGCGGCGTCTTCACTACGCGAGGTAATTCGCCACCACATCCGCAGTATCAACCAGTACTTCACCGCTGTCGATCTTCAGCGGATATTCGGCCACACCACCAGCACCAGGGTGCGGTTGACCGCAGCCACTTCATACTTGCCTTCCCTCAGTTCGCTTTCATCGCAGGCTTTGGCAAACATGTTATTCAATCCCTTCCATGCGGGCTTTTTCAATCACGGCCAGGCGCAGGCGTTCCATGACCGCCCTGGGGCTGGGGTCGAAATCCTGCTTGGCCGCCATGAGCGCGGAATGCACTGCGCCGGCTTCGTGCAGGGTCAGTGCCAAACGGCCGGCCATGTGGCTGGCATTGGGCATGACACGCAGGATCGCCTGCCGGTTCGGGTGTTCTTCAAGCGGCACTAGCGCATAGGCTTCTTCCACACCATTAAGGCAGATGGCGGCGCCGATCACCTCAACCTTGCGGCCGTCTTCGGTGTGCTTGATAAAGGTGTAAGTCGTACTCACAAGTCACCTCGCATAAAAAATTTTCAAAGAAAAGCCGGTGTTTTGCGCGGGGCGTGGTCGGCCGTGACCGAGCTGATGCTCGTGTATTTGCCGACTGCGCCACACTTCAAACACTTGCCCTTGACATCGAAACCCTGCGCGGAACAATCGTCGTCATATTTCTGCTTGCAGCCCGTCGCGCCGCATTCGCATTGGTACAGCGTGCCGTTGCATTGCAGATGGTTCACTTTTCTTTCGCCAGTACATAAAGCCATGATGGTTCTCCATTAAAAAACTGCAGGTTAAAAACTCGGTTTGAACATTGGGTTGGCTGCTTATCCCGCTTATCCTTGCGGACCTTCCAATACATCCAGCGCCACCAGTTGTTCGCGTAGCGCCTCGCGGCCCCAGAAGCCATCCTTGCCTTCGAACAGCGGCTCGCCCTCCAGCGCGGCGGTCGCCTCTGAGTCTGACCAATACACGCGGCACAGTTTCACGCGCTGCGCCAGGGCGGCAGCACAGGCGTCGGCTTCACGGACGGGCGCGGGCTGGAAGTTGCCTGCGCCGAGCAGATAATCCGCGCGGTACAGGGGCGTGTCCCAGCCGTGCTGTTTGCCCATGTCATAGATGGCCGGAAATTTTGGCTTGGCCGTCGGCGATTCGGGCGTCTCACCCGCGCCTTCGAGCAGCTCGCGGACGGTCACGACATCGAAAATCTCCCATTCATCCCGCTCGTCGCTGGCATAGACCTTGCGCGCGAAATCATCGGTATCGAAGGCGAACCAGGACCTGGCCCTGCCTTGGTCGGGAAATTCGACGATATAAATCATGGTGAGTGGGTCTGTTTTCAGGCTTCGGCAGCATCGCCGGCCATTTCTTCCGCGGACTTGATGACGACGTTGTCGCCCTTGCCGATCTGGTTCAAGACATCCAGCCGGTCGGCGAATTTTTCCAGCACCTCGGGCGGCAGGTCATCCAGCGTGCATAACTCCTTGGCGCGCATGCCCACCTGGTAGCCGCGCTCCACCCATTCAACGCTATAGATGAAGTATTGCTGCAGGAAGGTGCCGATGGAGCGGACGTAGCCGACATCCCCCTTTTTCACCAGCACGTAGCCGACATCCTTGCCGGCAAAAGTGCCGTCGTTGCGCACGGTCGAGCGGCAAATGACCCGTTCGCCAAAGCGAAAGCGTGGCGGTTCGGCAAGTTCTATGGTGTCCGGCTCGCGATTGATGTCACCCATTGATTGCTCCTTCACAAGCGTTTTTCGTGACCAGCACGGTGTTGGCGGAAAACGCGAATTCGCGCCAGGCGGCGGCGAGATCACGGCGTATGGTTTGCACATATTCCTGGTCCGGCTTGTGCTCGCCGGGGAAATTCGAGATGGCGCAGGAGGTGCGGTTGAACTGCACCGCTTCTTCGATCAAGGCATTGATGAAACCATCAAAGGGGTCAAGCACATCAGGCGTCAGGGCAGAGCGGCCACGCTCGATGGCGATGGCGCTGACATCGAAAGGCAGGGCATCCAGTTCGCGCAGGGCTTCGCTGTAGATTTGCTCGACGCTGCCGAGCAATGCGCGCTGGGTCAGCTGATCCTTGTTTTGTGTGGCAAGGCCTTGGTTCAGCTGCAACCGGTAGCGCTGTAGCGCATTTGATCGTTGCGTGGAAACCCATAGGCTAAAGCGCGCCAGGCTGTCCTGATTGGCGTGGGCATGGCGGCTTACAGCCTGTTCGGGCTGGCGTGCGGGTTCTGGCATGGCGCGCATGGCGCGTGCGGCCGCTTCCAGCGCGCCTTCCATGTAACCGCCCGCATAAGCGGCTGTTTCGGCGCCAGCCAGATGCAGTTTGCCGCCCCATTGCGCCTTGCGCAGCATGGGATTGCCATATTGCGGATGCCCGGCGTGCGGCGCCCGGTCAAGCGTGCTGCAGGTGTAGGGCTCGGTTGCCCAGTCATGGTAATGCTGTTCACCCTGTTCAAGTTTTGCGCCAAACCCGGATCCAAACACTTGCGCCATCTGGTTGTCCATCAGGATGGGCAGGCCATCGCGAAAAGACTCGCGCAATGCAGGCGAGAGGGCAATAAAGCCACCCAGCGCCGCCCGGCTTCCGTCCGCATCGCAAGCGTCATGAATTTCGCCGATGACCGCTTGTTCGTGGGTGACAAAGGCGTTGCCCGAGCAACCGGCCTCGCGCCAGACCGCCTGAGGGTAAGCGATGACCACCTTGGCTTGGTCGGACATCCAGGTGCAGGTCGCGCGCATGGCTGCGCGTACCTGGCCATTCAGCGGCGGTGCGAAATTGATGTGTTCTTCGATGAGGCGTGGCGGCATTGCCAGCACTACCTGTTTGGCCTGTATGGTTTTTTCTGTCCCGGCGCAGCGGAAATGCAGTTCTGCATGGTCGCCGCGATCGGCAATGGCAGTCAGCTCGTGGCTCAACTGGATTGTGTCGCCGGGCAAGGCGTTGGCGAGCGCGGCCACCAGCGTTGCCATGCCGCCTGTGATCCGCCGTGCGCCACCATGGACGGCTTCGCTTTCCATACGGTCGGGCGCCTTGTCCGGATCGGTGAGGCGCAGCACAACACCCGTATCGTGCTGAACGAAGCTGGCAAGGCCAAGCTCTGCCACCAGACGGCTAATGAGCGGCTGGGTTTCCGGCCAGTACCAGGTCGGCCCCAGGTCAGCCGTCAGGCCATTGCTCGGCAGGTTATTGCTCGTATAGGCCGACGACAGGATGCGCCCGCCAAGCCGCGGGCGCGCCTCGAATACACCGAACGTGCGCTGCCCCTGCGCATGCAGGCTGCTGGCCAATGCCAGGCCACATAAACCACCGCCGACGATTGCTACTTCCAGCATTTTCAATGCTCCGTACTTGCTTGATGCTTATCCTAAGCAAGTGCTGTGCTAGCACCGCATGTTTGCTTGCAATACGGCATGGCGACAGGCATTCACCGGCAGATGGCGAAGTCCGCATCAATATCGGGCGGGCTATTTGTCGGACATAACCCGCCACATGCGCAAGCGATTTTGTCGACTTCCATACATACATGGGGTGGCAAGAAGCTTGCTTTGCGAGAATTGATTTGTCGGCCGGTTGCCGACATTCGATTCAATTGAGGAGGACGTGATGGCGGGTGACATGACAGGCAGTGCGGGATTTTTTGTGGATTGGGATGGCCATGCGCGCAGCACCGATGATCCGGGCGGCGGCTACCTGTGCGATGTGGATACGGTGGCGAAATACGTTGCGGTGACAACGGCGAACGGTATGCTGGTGCATGAAGCCACTTATTACAAAACGCTGGAAGCGGTAGCCAAGGCTGGCATCAAGGCGCCTTTCGTGCCGGGTTCACACCCCTGGGGAAAACCGGAGGAGGGATTTTAGGGGCGTGCGGGAGCAAATCTTGCAATAGCTG
>DILC01000068.1:28063-55955 GCA_002424865.1 Rhodocyclaceae bacterium UBA5602
CGGATGTGGCTGCGCTGCTCATTCTTTCGCGGCATGGGCCTGGGACAGGCGGCTTGATATGGGTGAAGCCTTTGTCGTGGCGGAAATGGATACCGCAGATTGCATCTTCAAGGGCGTCGGCCTGGACATGACCCGGCGTGACCTGCAAGCGGCCGCCAAGGCTAAGGGGCAACCTTGGGACATGGCCAAGGGCTTTGATTTTTCCGCGCCGTGTTCGGCGATTACGCCTGAGTTTTATACCGGGGTGATCGCCCGCGGCAAGATAGAACTCAAGGTGAATGGCGAAGTACGCCAGAGCGGCGACGTTGGCGACATGATCTGGAAGATTCCTGACATCATCAACCGCCTGTCAAACCTGGTCGAGCTGTGCCCGGGGGATCTGATCTTTACCGGCACGCCTGCCGGTGTCGGGCCGGTGGTCAAGGGCGACAGGATCGAGGCGATGGTGCAGAGGCTGGATCCACTGAACATCACCATCGGTTAGCCGCAGGAACATGAGCGAGAGGAGCGAAATGCCTGCACATTCGGATGGCGAATGCCGTTATTTCCTGACTTACAGCGGGGTGAAACTGCCCTTGAATCTGGTCACGCCGCTCAGCGAGGCGGATACGCGCAATCGCAACACCTATATGCGCGGCTACTATGACGCGCAGGATCGTCTGGTTGCCGTGGAGAAAGTGGTCTACGGCGAGATTGAAATCGAGCATCGTTACGCGTATCACGCCAACGGCCAGATCAGCTGGGCGGGCGTTCTGCTTGTGGCGGATGAAGAACTGACCGTCATACGCTTCGACGAGCACGGCATGCAGGTCCCCGCATGAATCCTGCGTGATTGCCATGAAGCAATACGCGCGCAGCCAAAGCATGTGCGAGTGGGATACGCTGGAGGCGTGGCGCTTGCAAATCCGCGGCGTGCTCAGCCGCGGGGAGGGGCGCCAGGTTTCGCCTTTTTTGCTGCTGGCGCTCTCCGGCGTCAGCGCTGACGAGCAGCGCCACTGCGCCGAGCTCTGGGTGCGGGATCAGCTGGTCACGGCTCGGCTGGAACGGGCGGCTCTTGCCTTCATCTTTCCGCGGCTGAAAAAAACCAAGCTGCGTCTGGGTTATCTTTCCGCCGATTTCCACGAGCATGCGACCGCGCTGCTCATGGTGGAACTGTTCGAGAGCCATGACCATGGGCGCTTCGAGGTATTCGCCTATTCGTGCGGCGCTGACGACGGCAAGGGCATGCGCCAGCGCCTGGAGGCCAGCTTTGACCGCTTTGCCGACATTCAGGGCTTGACGGACATCGAAGCCGCCAGCCTGATCTATCGCGATGAAGTGGATATCCTGATTGACTTGAAAGGCTATACCCAGGGCACGCGCAGCGCCATTCTCAACTTTCGGCCAGCGCCAATCCAGGTGAATTACCTGGGCTATCCGGGCACGCTGGGCGCGGGTGTTTGCGACTATATCGTCACCGATGCCTTCATCACGCCGCCCGCAAGTACGCCGGATTACACGGAAGCCTTCGCCTATATGCCGGACAGCTACCAGCCGCACGGTCGGCACGGCTTAATCAGCGCCAAACCCAGCCGGGCAGAGGCGGGTTTGCCGGAAGAGGGCTTCGTGTTTTGCTGTTTCAACCAGGCCTACAAGATCACCCCGGAGATTTTCAATGTCTGGTGCCACCTGCTGCTGAGCGTTCCCGACAGCGTGCTGTGGCTGCTGAAAACCCCGCTGGCCGAGGGCAACCTGCTGCGCGAAGCATTTCACCGCGGCATTACCGCAGACCGCATCGTCTTCGCCGCCAACTGCCCGCAAGGCGACCACCTGGCGCGGCTGCAACTGGCCGATCTGGTGCTCGACACCGCGCCCTACAACGCCCACACCACAGCGAGCGACGCCCTCTGGGCCGGCGTGCCCATCATCACCTGTGCGGGCGACACTTTTCCTTCACGGGTGGCCGGCAGCGTGCTCCATGCCGTCGGCCTGGAAGAGCTCGTGACGACCGATCTCGACCAGTATTTCGAGCTGGCCCTGGCGCTGACCAGCGACGCCGACAAGCTCGCGCAGCTCAAAGAAAAGCTGGCCGCCAACCGCATGACCACCGCGCTGTTCGATGTTGAGAACTACACCCGCCATCTTGAAACGCTGTATGACACGATGTGGCGGAAGTATCTCAATGGCGAATGCCCGGCGGCGATCCGTACTGGCTGACAGGCTGCTTTCCATGGCGTTTGCCGCATTATCCGCCGTGTCGCCAGCGCCGACTTTTTTCATCTGTTGAGGCATGTGCCTTATGGTTATCGGCCTTGTGGCATCCCAGGAAAAAATGGGTACAAAAATGCAAATCACCCCCGCGAGCGTTGCGGACATCCCCGCCCTGTGTGAATTGCTGGCTGTCCTGTTCTCGCAGGAGGCAGACTTCAAGCCAGACTACGCCGCACAAAGCCGTGGCTTGGCGCGCATCATTGGCAACCCGGCGTTGGGGCTGGTCCTCGTTGCCCGTCGCGATGGGCAAATTGTCGGCATGGTGAATCTTCTTTACACCCTCTCGACGGCGCTGGGCGAGCGCGTTGCGCTACTGGAAGATATGGTGGTTTCCCCCGCCGCGCGTGGCGCTGGCGTAGGTTCCCGGCTTCTGGACGAGGCAATTCAAACCGCGCGCTTGAACGGATGCAGGCGCATTACCCTGCTTACCGATCGCGCGAATGAATCAGCGCAAAGGTTTTATCAGCGGCATGGCTTCGGTTCTTCAGCCATGATTCCTCTCCGTCTTTTGCTCAGTTAAATGCAAGCGCATAAACGCGGATGCCCATCACGAAATTTGGCAGGCTGCATCCAGCGGTACTGCAAACAACGGTTCAATAATTGCGTTTAGCGTGAAATAACGCCATTTGATGCCGGGCCACGCCTCTCGCGCAGCGAGCCAGAGAGCAACCTCCCCGCGAGGGGAGGATGGGAGGGGCGGGAATTCGCGACGCCTGCGCCGACTTTGCACAGCCAGCCGTGTCTCGCCTCGCGGCTGGGAGGGGCGGGCCTTTATGCTGCCTTTCGCGTGTTTCATCATCAGCGGGTGATATTTACTTACCATGAGCATTAGGCTAATTTCCTGAATAAGGTTGATGCTAAATTAATGACAGGCACCCTATACCGCGATGCGCTTGGATAAGGGCGTGCTGTCCTATCCTTGCGGATGCGGTTTGGGGTATGTTTAAATCGGGAGAATGGAGAGGGGCTGCAATGAAGACGGACGATCAGCGCGTGGGTGGCAATTTATTCCTTGGGGTAACAATAGGCGTTGCGCCGGGATATGTGTTGGCTTTTCTTGTGCTTGGGCTCCTGCTAACAGGGTGTGGCAGCCAGAAAACCAGGACAGAAACCAAACAAGATGGCAAAGCCGAAATGCTTAGCCCCGCTACCCAAGTGCTGGCGAACAATCTGCGCACTGGGGATCTCCAAGCGGGCGGGATTGCCATCATTACGCCATCCTCGGCCACTGGGCAGGAAGAGGATAAGCAGGCTTTGGCACTCGCTTTTACGGGCGTCTTGCAAGAAGCCCTGCCGACGCTGCGTGTTGTTTCCCTGCCGGAAACATTGAGCGCGATCAATCGCGTGGGAATGACGAATGAATATAAAAAGATGTTTGAAGACTACCGATTAACGGGCATATTCGAACGCGACACCCTGCAGAAAGTGGCGAAGGTGACCGGAAGCCGGTATATCGCGCAACTCAAACTGGGCGCATTCCGTCAGGAAGCAAAGGGCCGCTGGGGACTTTTGGGCGTGCGCGTGGTGGAAACCAAATCCAGCACCATCCGGCTTTTCCTGCAGATATGGGACAGCCGTGATGGCTCCATCGCCTGGGAGGGATCCCAGGAGTCAACCCTTTCGCATGAATCGCTCACTGAGGAATACGTGCCCATGAAAAGTGTCGTCGAAGAATCCACGCGCGACCTCGTCAGGCGCTTTCCGTAAAGCGGCTGGCCGTTACATGGCGCTTTACGGAATATTCACTGCCAGCCAGGGCTGAAATTGGAAGGCTGCCGTCTTGTCCGGGCGCGGATCCAAACCAGCGCCGGCAAATTCGCGGAAAGGGCTGGGCTGCGCATCCCAGTCCAGCGCTTCGGGCCCGGCGGCATAGCGTTCCGGCCGGTGCTTGGTGCGCTCGTGATAGGCGAGTATTTGCGCCAGCGTGTCGGGGGTGTCGATTAGGTTCATAAGCGGTTCATAGGCTGGTTTCCGGTACGGCACGGTGCGCCAAGCTGAGCAGCGCATCCACCTGGGTTTCGATTTCATTGGCCACGCTGTGTTCCAGCTTCTTCAGCCAGGCAGGCGGGATGGCCGCAACGCCATAGAGCGCGCCAGCCAGCATGCCGGCAATCGCCCCGGTCGTGTCGGCGTCCTCGCCGCGATTGACCACAGCGATGAGGCAATCTGCAAAGCGCGTGGTGGTGAAAAAGCCGTGCAATACCGTCTGCACCGTATCGACGATGTAGCCCGAGGCGCGCCCCGGATAGGGCTCGAAGCGGAACTGCGGGTGGCGCGCCGCCAGATCGTCGGCCAGGGCGCGGCTGGTGGCCATGCCGCGGCCGTTTAATAGCTGCTGCACCATGCGCCCGAGGGTCACGGTGGCCGCGTCGGACAGGGGATGGTGATGCGTGACATGCGCCTGTTCGATAGCGGCGGCGGCAAAATGCGCATCGTCATGGAGCGTCGCCAGCGCCAGCGGCAAAATGCGCATGGCCGCGCCATTGCCGCCATCCCCGTCGGCGGCGGGCCCGGAGAGCGAGCCCTGCTTGATGAAGCGCAGAATGCCACGGCGGCAGGTGTTGCCAATGTCGATCGGTCGGCTGCGCCACCAGGCAGCCCATTCTTCGGCTGCCGCGCGGGCATCCCAGCCGCCGTGGGCAATCAGGGCGCGGCCGAGGTGCAGCGACATTTGCGTGTCATCGGTGATCTGCCCCGGCTTGAGCCTTAACCAGCCGCCTCCGGCCATGTGGCGCAGCGTGCCATGCGCATATTGAATTTCTGTGGGCGTCATGAACTCCACCGGCGCGCCCAGCGCGTCCCCCACCGCCAGGCCAAAATAGGCGCCCAGTGCGCGTTCGCGCAGCGACAGCGGATGCGTTACCGCAGTCATTCCGTACTCACCTTGACAGGGTAATCGCCGCCGATCACCAGAAACTCGGATTCGCCGCGCAAGGCATGCAGTGGCAACAGGTCGTTGAAGAACAGGATCTTGACGCGCGGCACGGCGACTTCGAGGATGTAGTCGCCAAACTGGCAGGCGATGTCGCGGTTGGCGGTAAATGACACCAGGTTGTTGAGGCGGATGACCGCATGCCGCTTGTCGATGCGTTCGAGCAGGGGATGTTCGTCAAAATTGTTGGTGCCGCGAAACAGCGTCAAGTGCTTGCGGCCCCGGCTGTGAAAGCGCGCCAGCGACCACTGGCAGAATTCATAGAGCAGGTCGAGCTGCATGTTGATGCTGTTGTTGTGAAAGCGGCTGGACATTTTTTCCTCGATATAGGCGATCCATGCCGGGGCGGAAAAGCGCGTGATCACGGCCTTATGAAAGGTGGGAAAGAGGCCGAAGCGGCTTTCCACCCAGCCCTTGAGCACAGCGGCTTCGCGGCTGTTGGCATCAAACGCCCAGCCCTTGAGCAGGCGCAGATAGCTGGAATGAAAGCGGCGCCGGCCATCGCTGCCGATAGCCTTGCGCTGCTCCGGCTCAAAGCCGAACAGCACGTCCATGTAGTCCTGAAAACAGGCGGCCGCTTGCGCGCTGTCGTTGATCTGCTCCAGGCGCTTGAACAGGCTGCTGTTGGCTTCCCGCGTGCCGCTGATGTGCAGCGGCAACGGGTAGGCGTTGAAGTCGACGCTGGCCAGCAAGGCCGCCGGCATGCCCACCAGTGTCGTGCTATGGCTGCGATAGCTGGCGAATGCCATGGGCAATGCCGACGAGCGTCGTTACACTCGTTACACTGGCCGGTTTTCCTTGATCTTGACCGGGCCCATGATCTTGAGCGCTTCGGCAAAACTGATTTCCGGCCACTTTTCGGAAAACTCGGCGGCCTTGGCTGCGACAGCGTGGAGTTTGCCTGCGGTATCAAGCTTTTTCAGGTCAGAGCGCTCGACGCGGAAGAGTTCCAGCAACTCGTTATAGACCGTGGCCTCATCCAGCGGCAACACCCAGAACGTCGCGCCACCGTAGGCAATCTGGTATTTCTTCGAGATGTCGAGGTTGCCCGCGAAGAAAAAATACTTGCCGGTGGCCGTGAGCTTGTCGCCCAGCACTTCGCATAACAAAGCCAGATGCTCCAGGTTGGGTGAAAAACCGGTGAGGAAGGGGATCGCCGTTGCGCCGATGGGGGCTGTCATCATCACCTGGTCGAACTTGATTTCAGGCGGGCGGGCTTCGTCTGACAATTTCTCGGCCATCTTGAGCGCAAGTTCGCCGCGAAAGCCGAATTCGTCAGGCTGGGTCAGCCCTTTGAACACAGGGCTGAGCAGCCGACCGTCGGCATCCAGGGAGGCAAATGGGGTGTCGGTGATGGAGGTCATGGGATGTCCTTGAGGAGGGGTTGAGGAAGGGGCATTGCTAAAGTGGATAAGTGGCGGTTTTGAAAAAAACTGAAAAAAGTCGGCGCTGGCGCTACGGCGATGGCCTTATTGCCTTATTGATTACGGAGAAAAGTCGCGGTCTTGGAAAATGCCTGGGTCAGTTCGGTTTTCAGTGCAGGGTCGGTGACCACATCGTCGATCGCGCGCGTCATGCAGGCCATCCAGGCATCGCGCTCGGCCTCGCCAATGGGAAAGGCCAGATGCCTTTTGCGCAGGCGCGGGTGGCCGCGCTCGGCAACATACAACGGCGGCCCGCCCAGCCAGCCGACGAGATACTTGAACAACACCTCCTTGACGGGCGCAAGCTCGGGCGGGTGCATGGCGCGAATCGTTTGCGCTTCGGGCAGGGTGTCCATGTAGTGATAGAACAGGTCAACCAGCCTGCGGATCGCATCCTTGCCGCCTATCCTGTCAAAGTGCAGGTTGGCCGGGCGTTGCGTCGCGGTGGCGAGAATGGGTTGCTCAGGTTGATCAATAAGCTGTGACATAGCCAAAGCGCTCACGAAACAACGACTGGAATCTTGAGTTCGACCTTGCGGCCAAGGTGCCGGTCTATCTTGCGCCGCACCGGTTCCACCTTGAATGGCCGCGTCAGCGTGTCGTCCGCGCCGATAGCCATGACGGCCGCGACGCCTGCTGCGTCATCGGCTTCGCAAATCACCAGCAGCTTTACGCCCGGCCAGGCCGAACGCAGGTTGTGCAGCAGTTCTGTGCCATCCCTGATGACAAACGCGGCGCTGAGCAGGACGAGATCCGGTTGCCAGTCCAGCCCTTTTTCAAGCGCGGCGTCGATGGTGGCGAATTCGTGGGTCTCGTTATCGTCTGCGAGCATGAATTGCAGGACAGTCCGGGTGATTTCGTCTTCGTCCAGCACAAATACCCGCCGGTTCTCTACGGCACGTTGCGCTTCTACCCCGATTTGCATGGCTGACTCCTTGAAAGTGATCTTCATGCGAGCTTTAGCAAGTTTTATTCCTGCTGTTCCAAAGCGCATGTTTATTGGCGTCAGCGTTTGCCAGCGCCTTGCTGACAGCAAGGGAATAGCAGGCAGCGACAGGAAATTTTTATCTTGTCGGTTATATCGGCAGCGCCAAATGAACTTGTCTTGTTTCCTACAGGAAAATTCATCCTTGTGTGTTTCCCCACATCCTTCACGGCTTGGGTCAGGTTGCCGTATAAATTGAATTATTCAATAAAAACAGTGTGTTGCTTGATTTTTTAGAAAGTGGCACAGCGGTTGCTAAGAGTAGCCTGCACCGCAGATGTTTTGCCGAACGAGTGACTACAAACGAAGACCTAAAGGGTTACGTAGAGAGGCGCAGCTGGATGCATTTTCGAGCACAGATGGAACTGCATGGCAATTTTATTTAACTCAACTCTCAACAGGCTTACTTAAGGAGAATTTGAAATGGCAAAACTCAGGCAAATCGCGTTTTACGGCAAGGGGGGCATCGGCAAGTCGACCACTTCCCAGAATACCCTCGCCTCGCTGGCCGAAATGGGCCAGAAAATCCTGATCGTCGGCTGCGATCCCAAGGCTGACTCCACCCGTCTCATTCTGCACGCCAAGGCGCAGGACACCATCCTGTCGCTGGCAGCGGATGCGGGTTCGGTGGAAGACCTCGAGCTCGAGGATGTGATGAAGGTCGGTTACCGCGACATCCGTTGCGTTGAATCCGGTGGCCCGGAACCCGGCGTGGGTTGCGCCGGCCGCGGGGTGATCACTTCGATCAACTTCCTCGAAGAAGAGGGTGCGTACGATGGCATGGATTATGTTTCCTACGACGTGCTGGGCGACGTGGTGTGTGGTGGCTTCGCCATGCCGATCCGCGAGAACAAGGCGCAGGAAATTTATATCGTCATGTCCGGCGAAATGATGGCCATGTATGCGGCCAACAACATTTCCAAGGGCGTTTTGAAGTATGCCAACTCGGGCGGCGTGCGCCTGGGCGGCCTGGTGTGCAACGAGCGCCAGACCGACAAGGAGTACGAACTGGCCGAAGCATTGGCCGGGATGCTGGGCACCAAGCTGATTCACTTCATCCCGCGTGACAACATTGTTCAGCACGCCGAGCTGCGGCGGATGACGGTGCTGGAGTACGCGCCCGAGTCCAAGCAGGCGGAAGAGTACCGCACGCTGGCCAGGAAGATCCATGCCAACGAGGGCAATGGCACGATTCCCACGCCTATCACCATGGATCAGTTGGAGGACCTGCTGATGGCGCACGGCATCATGGAGGCGATTGACGAGTCGCAGGTCGGCAAGACGGCGGCTGAACTGGCTGCCTAAGCAGTTCTGCTGGAAAGGGATCGCGGCGGCGGTCCTGATGATTGCCGCCGCGGTTTCGGAGATTTGCGCAAAGGCCCGGTTTTTGAAGTGTCAGCCGGGTCTTTGTGGAACGCTCCACCGAGCGAGACAGCAGTAGCAGATGTATATCCATCAACCTGAACTGGAGGGCATGACATGAGCCTCACCGTTGAAGAAACCAAGGCACGCAACAAAGAATTGATCGAAGAGGTCTTGAAGGCCTATCCGGAAAAGACGGCGAAAAGACGCGCCAAACACCTCAATACCCATGAGGAAGGCAAATCCGACTGCAACGTCAAGTCGAACATCAAATCGGTTCCGGGCGTGATGACCATCCGTGGTTGCGCCTATGCAGGCTCGAAAGGCGTGGTCTGGGGGCCTATCAAGGACATGATCCATATCAGCCACGGCCCGGTCGGCTGCGGCCAGTATTCCTGGGCCGCACGGCGCAACTACTACATCGGCACGACGGGTATCGACACCTTCGTGACCATGCAATTTACCTCCGACTTCCAGGAAAAGGACATCGTTTTCGGCGGCGACAAGAAGCTGGAAAAGATCATGGACGAAATCCAGGTACTCTTCCCGCTCAACAAGGGCATCACGGTCCAGTCCGAGTGTCCGATTGGCCTGATCGGCGACGATATCGAAGCGGTATCGAAGAAGAAGACCAAGGAATACAACGGCCACACCATCGTGCCGGTGCGCTGCGAAGGATTCCGCGGCGTATCGCAGTCGCTGGGCCATCACATCGCCAACGACGCGGTGCGCGACTGGGTGTTCGACAAGATGGATCCGGACAAGAACAAGTTCGAAAGCACCCCCTATGACGTGGCCATCATTGGTGACTACAACATCGGCGGCGATGCCTGGTCCTCACGCATCCTGCTGGAAGAAATGGGCCTGCGCGTGATCGCCCAGTGGTCGGGCGACGGCTCCATCGCGGAACTGGAAAATACGCCCAAGGCCAAGCTCAACGTGCTGCACTGCTACCGTTCGATGAACTACATCAGCCGCCATATGGAAGAAAAGTATGGCGTGCCCTGGGTCGAGTACAACTTCTTCGGCCCGTCCAAGATCGCCGCCAGCTTGCGCGAAATCGCCAGCCATTTCGACGACAAGATCAAGGAAGGCGCCGAGCGGGTCATCGCCAAATACAAGGCGCTGACCGATGCGGTCATCGCCAAGTACCGGCCGCGCCTGGAAGGCAAGACCGTGATGCTGTTCGTCGGCGGCCTGCGTCCGCGCCACGTGATTGGCGCGTATGAAGACCTGGGCATGAACGTGGTCGGCACGGGTTACGAGTTTGGCCACAACGACGACTATCAGCGCACGACGCATTACGTCAAGGATGGCACGCTGATTTACGACGATGTGACCGGCTTCGAGTTCGAGAAGTTCGTCGAAAAGATCCAGCCCGACCTGGTGGGTTCCGGCATCAAGGAAAAGTACGTGTTCCAGAAGATGGGCGTGCCTTTCCGCCAGATGCACTCGTGGGACTACTCAGGCCCCTATCACGGCTATGACGGGTTTGGCATTTTCGCCCGCGATATGGACATGGCCATCAACAGCCCCGTGTGGAGCCTGTCGAAGGCGCCCTGGAAGAAAGCAGCCTAAACGTCAGTTGGGGATGGCGGGGTGGTGCGACGCAAGACACCGCCCCGCAAACCGAACCATAGCTTATAAGGAGTTTTATCATGCCGCAAAATGCCGAGAATATTCTTGACCACGAGAACCTGTTCCGTCAGCCGGAATATGTTGAGATGTTCGAGAACAAGAAGAAAAACTTCGAGTTCTCCGTCCCCGTCGACAAGGTCAAGGAAATCATCGAGTGGACCAAGTCCAAGGACTATCAGGAAAAGAACTTTGCCCGCGATTCGCTAACCGTTAATCCCGCCAAGGCCTGTCAGCCGCTGGGGGCCGTGTTTGTGGCCAACGGCTTTGCCAGGACCTTGTCCTTCGTGCATGGCTCGCAAGGCTGCGTCGCCTACTACCGCTCGCACTTTTCGCGCCATTTCAAGGAGCCGACGTCCTGCGTCTCTTCTTCGATGACCGAAGACGCCGCGGTGTTCGGCGGCCTCAACAACATGATCGACGGCCTGGCCAATACCCACAGCCTGTACAAGCCCGACATGATCGCGGTATCCACCACCTGCATGGCCGAAGTGATTGGTGACGACTTGAACGCTTTCATCAAGACAGCCAAGGAAAAGGGCAGTGTGCCAATGGAATATGATGTGCCCTTTGCGCATACCCCGGCGTTTGTCGGCAGCCATATCACCGGCTATGACAACGCCTTGATGGGCATACTCAGGCACTTCTGGGATGGCAAGGCCGACACCGCGCCGAAGCTTGAGCGTGTGCCAAACGAGTCGATCAATTTCATTGGCGGCTTCGATGGCTTCGTGGTCGGCAACATCCCCGAGATACGGCGCATTTTCAAGACCATGGGCATCGAGCACACCTTCCTGTGCGACCCTTCGGACAACTGGAATACGCCGACCGACGGCACCTACCGCATGTATGACGGCGGCACCACCAAGCAGCAGGTGATAGACGCGCTGAACGCCAAGGCAACCATCGTGTTTCAGCAGTTCTCGGCCGAGAAAACCGCCAAGCTGATCGCCGACCATGGGCAAGAAGTCGTATCGCTCAATCATCCGATGGGCGTTGCCGGCACGGACCAGTTCCTGATGGAGCTCTCGCGCATCACGGGCAAGCCGATCCCGGCTGAACTGGAACTTGAGCGCGGACGCCTGGTGGATGCGATTGCCGATTCACAGGCCCATTTGCATGGCAAAAAGTATGCGCTGTACGGCGACCCGGACCTGATGCTGGGGCTGACCCAGTTCCTGCTCGAACTGGGCGCGGAGCCCACGCATGTGTTGTCTACCAATGGTGACGATAAATGGGCGGCCAAGGTGCAGGCATTGTTCGATGCCTCGCCCTTCGGCAAGAACTGCAAGGTGTATCCGAAGCGCGATTTGTGGCACATGCGTTCGCTGCTCTTTACCGAGCCGGTGGATTTCCTCATCGGCAACACCTACGGCAAGTATCTGGAGCGCGATACGGGGACACCGCTGATCCGCCTCGTATTCCCGATATTCGACCGGCATCACTACCACCGTATGCCGATCTGGGGTTATGAAGGGGCGATGCGCGTGCTGGTGATGCTGCTGGACGAGTTCTTCGAGGCGCTGGATGCGAACACCATCATTCCAGGCAAGACGGACTACTCCTACGACATCATCCGTTAATGCCGACACCGGGTTGGCCGCTTTTTTAGCCCGCCCGGTTCGCCTGGATTGTTGTTGGGCTGGCGGCATTCTGCAGTTCAGGTTCCAAGGGTCATCAAGTCAAGGGGTTCGGACATGGGCGCACAACTCAGTGAAAAGCTTCAGGATGTTTTCAACGAACCTGGTTGCGACAAGAACCAGGGCAAGTCGGATAAAGAGCGCAAGAAGGGATGCACCAAGCAACTCTCTCCCGGTGCGGCTGCAGGCGGTTGCGCTTTTGACGGCGCCAAGATTGCCTTGCAGCCGATTGTCGATGTCGCGCATCTGGTGCATGGTCCCATTGCCTGCGAAGGCAACTCGTGGGACAACCGGCATGCGCTGTCTTCCGGTGCTGCCACCTACCGCACGGGCTTTACTACCGACATCAATGAACTGGATGTCATTTATGGCGGCGAGAAGCGCCTGTACAAGGCCGTCAAGGAAATCATCGACAAGTATGACCCGCCCGCGGTCTTCGTTTATCAGACCTGTGTCACCGCACTGATTGGCGATGATATTGAGGCAGTGTGCAAGGCGGCCGGCAAAAAATTCAATAAACCCGTTATTCCGGTTAATTCTCCAGGTTTTGCCGGGGTTAAAAACCTCGGCAATAAACTCGGTGGCGAGGCGTTGCTCGATTATGTGATTGGCACGGCCGAGCCGGAGTACACCACGCCCTACGACATCAACATCATTGGCGAGTACAACCTGTCTGGCGAATTGTGGCAGGTCAAGCCGCTGCTTGATGCGATGGGCGTGCGCGTGCTCGCCTGCATCAGCGGTGATGCGCGGTATCAGGAAGTGGCCTATTCGCATCGTGCCAAGGCCGCCATGATGGTGTGCTCCAAGGCGATGGTCAATATCTCGCGCAAGATGGAAGAGCGTTACAACATTCCTTTCTTCGAAGGCTCGTTCTATGGCATTGGCGACATGTCCGACAGCCTGCGCGAGATTGCCCGCTTGCTGGTCCAGCAGGGCGCGCCGGACGGCATCATTGCCCGCACCGAAGCGTTGATTGCCGCGGAAGAAGCCCGCGCCTGGGCGCGTATCGAACCCTACAAGGCGCGGCTCAAGGGCAAACGCGTGCTGCTGATTACCGGCGGCGTCAAGTCCTGGTCGGTGGTGGCGGCGCTGCAGGAAGTAGGTATCGAAATCGTCGGCACCAGCGTCAAGAAATCGACCAAGGAAGACAAGGAACGCATCAAGGAAATCATGGGCGAAGAAGCGCACATGATTGACGACATGCCGCCGCGCGAAATGTACAAGATGCTGAAAGAAGCGCGCGCCGACATCATGCTCTCGGGCGGCCGTTCGCAGTTTATTGCGCTCAAGGCCAAGATGCCCTGGCTCGATATCAACCAGGAGCGCCATCATGCCTTTGCCGGTTACGAGGGCATGGTCAAGCTGGTGCAGGAAATTGACAAGACCCTGTACAACCCGGTGTGGGAACAGGTACGCCTGCCCGCGCCCTGGGATGTGGCAGGGGTTTTGCCTAGCGCCTCTGTGCGCCTGCCGAATCGCCCGGCCGCGCAAGGATGGCCGTTGGAAGGCCGTGGCGAAAACGCGCTCGATAGTTCCTTATCGAGTGCTGGCTAAAGGCAAAACCCATGGCCACTGTTAAAACCCAATTCAAGGCGGCGGCGGTCAATCCGCTCAAGATGAGCCAGCCGCTGGGCGCCGCTTATGCCTTCATGGGCATGCACCGCTGCATGCCGGTAATGCATGGCTCGCAAGGCTGTACTTCGTTCGGTCTGGTGCTTCTGGTGCGCCACTTCCGCGAAGCGATTCCCTTGCAGACGACAGCAATGAATGAGGCGACCACGGTCATGGGCGGCTTTGACAACATTGAAAAAGCTGTGCTCAATATTCGCGAACGCGCCAAGCCGGATCTGATCGCCATTTGTTCAACCGGGCTCACCGAAACCAAAGGGGATGATGTCGACGGCTATCTGAAACTGGTTCAGCAGCGCCACCCCGAAACAACCGATACGGCGCTGGTTTATGTATCGACGCCGGACTATGTTGGTGCGTTCCAGGATGGCTGGGCCAAGGCGGTGAGCGCTTTCATCAAGTCGCTGGTGGCGCCGGTTGAAGAAAAAGTGCCTACGCAAGTCAATATCCTGCCAGGCTGCCACCTGACACCGGCTGACGTTGAAGAGTTGCGCGAGATCGTCGAATCCTTTGGCCTCACGCCGTTGTTCTTGCCGGACTTGTCGCGTTCGCTGGATGGCCACATGTCCGACGAGTTCAGCCCGACCACCATGGGCGGCGCGACCCTGGCTGAGGTTCGCGAGATGGGCGCGTCAGTGGCCACCATCGCCATCGGTGAGCAAATGCGGCCATGTGCCGAACTGTTGCAGGAGCAAACGGGCATTCCATTTGTACTATTCGATCGCTTGGCCGGGCTGGAGGCCAACGACCGCCTGCTCGCCCATTTGTCCGCCATTTCCGGCGCGCCGGTGGCGCAAAAATGGCGTCGCCAGCGCAGCCAGTTGCAGGATGCCATGCTCGACGCGCATTTCTTTTGCAGTGGCAAAAAAATCGCCATCGGCGCCGAGCCGGATTTGCTCTGGGCATTGTCCAGCCTGCTCAACGAGATGGGCTGCGACATTGCCAGTGCGGTCACCACCACACACTCGCCCTTGCTTGAACGGATGCCGACTGCCGAAGTATTGATCGGTGACCTTGAAGACCTGGAAAAATCGGCACAGGGTTGCGATTTGCTGGTTACCCATTCCCATGGCCGCCAGGCCGCCGAGCGCTTGCATATTTCCCATTACCGCGCCGGTTTGCCGATGTTTGACCGTCTGGGCGCGGGACACAAGCTGATGGTGGGCTATCGCGGCACGCGCGACATTGTTTTTGAGGTTGGCAACCTGTTTCTCGCCGATCTGCACCACCATGAAGGCACGCCGCAGTCTTGGCCTTTGCCTGAGGAAACACTCAAGGCGGTGGCCGATGCGGGCTGCCCTGCCACTTCATTCCACTACTAGGAGCAGACCATGAAAGTCGCTTTTTCCACCCAGGATTTACAACGTGTCGATGCCCACTTCGGCTGGGCCAAACACATCATGATTTATGACGTAAGGGCCGACGGTTATGACTTTATCGAGACCTTGACCTTTGATGGCGACCTTCAGGAAGACGGCAACGAGGACAAGCTGGCGCCCAAGATCGAAGCGATCAAGGATTGCGCCATTCTTTATGTCGCGGCGATTGGCGGTTCGGGTGCGGCGCGCGTTGTGGCCAACAAGATCCACCCGATCAAGGTGCCGCAACCGGAAGCCATCATGGACATTCTCGATAAGCTGCAAGAAGTATTCAAGGGCACGCCGCCACCCTGGTTGCGCAAGGCGCTGATGAAGGATCAGGAGCGGAGTTTTGATTTCGACGAAGAGGAAAGTGGAGTACACAATGGCTGAAACTATGGAAGAACCCGTCGTACCGGCAACCGCACCCGCAGCGCTGGAATCCTTGTTCATCAAGGAGCTTATCAAGCAGTGGCGTGCGCAGGATACCCACGGCGCCTGGGAGGGCAAGAGCGATCTCAAATTGCTGGAGCCTTACATCATCACCAAGGAGCAGCGCCGCGAGATGCCCATCATTGGCGACCCGGATCCCGAAGTGCTCTGGCGTCTTGAGCTGTTCTTCAACGCCGTGGGCCTGGCCATCGAGCGCAGCACTGGCGTGATGGTGAGCCCGATGATGAAAATGAGCCATGAAGGCTTTGGCCGCCAGGTGCTGATCGCCGGCCGCCTGATCGTGGTGAACAAACAGTTGCGCGATGTTCACCGCTTTGGTTTCGAGACGCTGGAGAAGCTCGCCGCAGAAGGCGAAAAGTATGTCGCGGCGGGCATCGACATGGTGACGCAATATAAAGATGTGGCTAACTACGGCTAGGAACGACAATGGAAACCGCAACCGAATCGCTGGATGAACTCAAGGCACAGGTAAAAAAGCTCTCCGCCCGGGCGATGAACCTCAAGATGGAACTGCACGATTTGTCCGAGGAGTTGCCCATCGGCTGGGAGAAAATCCCCGATGTGGCCAAGCGCGCCCATGAAGCCTTTGCTGCGCTCACCGCGCTGAGGGCGCGCATTACGGCAATGGGAGGTTAAACATGGCAACGTTCACTGTGACCCTGCCAGGGGGCAAGCTATGGACGCCGCAATATGCAGAGGCCATCAATGAAGACAAATGCATAGGCTGCGGGCGCTGCTTCAAGGTGTGTGGCCGGGACGTGCTGCAGTTGGTCGGCCTCACCGAGGATGGCGAACGCATCGCAGTGTCGGCTGACCCTGAAGATGATGACGAAGACGAAGAGTATGAAAAGAAGGTCATGACCATCGCCAATCCAGAGAACTGCGTGGGCTGCGAGGCCTGCATGAAAATATGCCCGAAGAAGTGTTATACCCACACGACTGCGGAAGTTTGAACTGTATTTTTGATTGGCAGTGGGGAAATGGGAGGCCATCCATCGCCCTGATGGATGGCGATAGTGGCTATCGTCGCGACAAGCGATGCGGTTGGATGCGCATGGATTTCGCAACGGGTGTGATGCAGGGTTTCCTTGCTTTGGAGTAGCCGCTTTTCAATGTCAAATGAGCGGGCGTCGGCTAAGTTGAGCTAAGCCCTTACTTCGCGTCCGGTTCGCTCCCCCACGGCATTCCTGCCGTTTGCCAGTCCGCAAACCCAGGTCATGATTGAAGCGCTGCCCGTCCTGCCCCATGGCTGCAATATGCATGGGACGTGCAGGACGTTGTCGCACGCGCATACCGTGCTGATTTCGGTTTTTATCCTGGAAACCTCCGTTGGGCGCGTAGCGGAGTCCCCCGGCAGGGGAGGGCGCACAAGATGAAAAATTCAGTATGCGTCAGCGGTTCAACGACATTGGAAACGGCCATCCGAGGTTTCCAGGTTTATTGCTCGCCGTCTTTCCAGCGCCGACTTTTTGCTGTATTCAGCGCGGCCCTGCAAATGGGTTGCAGGGTAATGCTGCCTGTGGCGAGGTTGAGCGCGATATTGATAAAGCACTTTCAGTATCATTTCTATTCATATTGTTTTTATTGATATTTTATGATTGGTTAAGTTTCTAAATATGACCTAAGCCCTTGTTGTGAATGAAAAAATCGCTTTTTTTGCTTGACCGCTAAAAAGAAGTGGCATAAAGTGGAGATTAGTGGTGAAAAGTGGGAAATTATGGTTAATTTCCACGCAACGGGGGTCGGAATGTTTCAAGGTGCTGCGTCACTTTCTCTGGATGCCAAAGGTCGCATGGCTACGCCTGCGAAGCATCGTGACGCGCTGATCGAGGCGGGTGAAGGCAAGCTGGTGCTCACCGCGCATCCGCACCGTTGTTTGTTGCTCTATCCGCAGCCCGCGTGGGAGCCTATCCGGGCGCAGATTCTGGCCGCGCCCAGCTTGCAGGTGGAGTCCGCCATGGTGCGCCGCTTGCTGGTGGGTTTTGCTGAAGAGGTGGCGCTAGATAGCGCCGGGCGCTTGCTGATTTCCCCTTCCTTGCGTCAATACGCCGGGCTGGAAAAGGAAGTCTGGCTGGTGGGCCAGGGCAGCCATTTCGAGGTCTGGTCAGACGCTGGCTGGCGCGCCCAGCAGGACGCGATTTTCGCGCTGGGGGACAAATTGCTCCCGGCCGGTCTTGAAAATCTTGCGCTGTGAGTACAGGCACCCACATCACGGTATTGCTCAACGAAGGGGTTGATGCTTTATCGATTCGCCCGGCTGGCATTTATGTCGATGCCACTTTTGGGCGCGGCGGGCACAGCCGGAAAATTCTTGAGGCACTTGGCCCGGATGGGCGGTTGATTGCCTTGGATCGCGATGTGGCCGCTATCGAGGCCGGACGCGCGGTTACTGATCCGCGGTTTACGTTAGTGCATGCGCATTTCAGTCAGCTCGAAGCGGTATTGGACGGGTTGGGGGTGGCCAAGGTGGATGGCGTGCTGCTCGACATTGGGGTGTCGTCTCCGCAACTGGATACGCCCGGGCGAGGGATGAGTTTTCGTTTTGATGCGCCGCTGGATATGCGCATGGATACGACGCAAGGGGAAACCGCCGCTGATTTTCTGGCGCGGGGGTCGCAATCTGAAATAGGGGAGGTGATAAAGAATTATGGTGAAGAACGGTTTGCTCATGCGATTGCAAAGGCGATTGTGGCTGCTCGGAGCGAGCGCCATATTACAACCACAGGAGAGCTTGCCACGCTCGTGGCGGGCGTCGTGCGCACGCGCGAACCGGGCCAGCACCCGGCGACGCGTACTTTCCAGGCGTTGCGAATCCATATCAACCGTGAGCTCGAAGAACTGGCGTTAGCGTTGCCGGGCTGCACGCGGCGCTTGAACCTGGGCGGACGCTTGGCGGTGATCAGCTTTCATTCGCTGGAGGATCGTATCGTCAAGCGCTTCATGCGCGAAGGCGCAACGCCCGTTCAGCCACCCAAGGGCGTGCCGGTGCGTGCCGCCGATTTGCCAGCGCCGACTTTGCGCTTGATCGGCAAGCCGGTTTTTCCGTCAGGCGCTGAAGTGAAAATGAATCCGCGCTCACGCAGCGCGGTGTTGCGGGTGGCAGAGATGATGGGCGAGAGGGGTGGCCGCTAATGCGCATCCCGCTCAATTTTATGCTGCTGCTCGCTGTGGTGGCCTGTGCCTTGTTGGTGGTGAATGCCAACCATCAAGCGCGCAAATTATTCATTGCCCTGGATGCTGAACGCAGGCATGCCAAGGACTTGTCGGTTGAATGGGATCAGTTGCAGCTGGAACAAAGCACCTGGGCTGACAATGCGCGAGTGGAAAAACTGGCCAGAGACAGGCTTGGCATGAAGCGGCCGGCAGCCGGAGAAGTGATGAGCGCGGAACTTGCAACCCAGGCTGCCGCTTTAACCAAACCTTTAAATCCATCAACGCCGGCCAATCAAACCGTGCCCGTGCGTCAAGTGGCGCCAGCGCGCCAAGCGGTGAGCGCAAATCAAGCCATGCAGGCGGGGGGGGCGCGATGAAGTCGGTGCGTTTTTCCCGCAGTCCCTTGCTCTCGCAGCCTTTGCCCTTATGGCGGCGGCGCCTGGTGCTGCTGGCTCTGCTGTGCGGCTTTGTGGTGCTGATTGGACGGGCGGTTTACCTGCAAGGCATTAACAATGAATTCCTGGGCGATAAAGGTCGGGCGCGTTTTGAGCGCGTGCTGGATATTTCCGCCACGCGCGGGCGGATCACGGATCGGCATGGGGCGATTCTCGCTGTCTCAACCCCGGTCCGTTCGGTGTGGGCTATTCCTGGAGATGCGGACTTAAAGCCGAAGGAAACCCGGGATTTGGCCGCTCTGCTGGATTTGAATGTGCAGGATTTAAATCGCAAGCTGGCTTCAGAGCGTGATTTTGTCTATCTCAAGCGCCAGCTGCCACCGGCCGTGGCAGAGAAAGTGGATGCGCTGAAGTTGGATGGTATCCACGAAAAGACGGAATATCGCCGCTACTACCCTTCAGGCGAAGTCATGGCGCACATGGTGGGCTTTACCGGGGTTGAAGGCGAAGGACAGGAGGGCGTTGAGCTGGCGTTTGACAAACAGCTCCTGGGTCAGCCGGGGAGTCGGCGTGTCATCAAGGATAGGCGCGGTAATGTGGTTGAAGTGGTCGGCGGAATCAATCCGCCGACCAATGGACAGGATATTGCGCTGGCACTGGACGCCGATATTCAATATCTTGCTTACACATATTTGAAGCAGGCTTTGGAAGCGCATCGTGCCAAGGCCGGTGGCGTGGTTGTGCTGGATGCGCACACGGGCGAGATTTTGGCGCTGGTCAATTTGCCTACCTACAATCCGAATAATCGCGTGCGCCTGATGGGCGAGCAGTTGCGCAATCGCGCCCTCACCGACCGCTTTGAGCCCGGCTCGACCTTGAAGCCCTTCACCATCGCGCTGGCGCTGGATAAGGGCAAGGTGCATCCCGAAACGATGATCCAAACCGCACCGGGGCGCATGATGATCGGGTCGGCAACCATTTCGGATTCCCATGCCCATGACGCACTGACGGTAGAGCAGGTGATACAGGTCTCATCCAACGTGGGAGCGGCCAAGATCGCGCTCTCCATGCAACCGATAGACATGTGGACGATGTTTGCCAACGCGGGTTTTGGCAAGCCGCTGCAGCTGGGCTTTCCGGGCGAGGTGGGTGGACATCTGCGGCCAGCGGCGACCTGGCGGCCGATTGAGCAGGCAACGATGTCCTACGGCCATGGGATTTCAGTCACGCTGGTGCAGTTAGCGCGCGCTTACCTGGCCTTTGCGCGCGATGGCGACTTGCCTGACTTGTCGTTGCTAAAGCAGGCCTCGGCGCCGACAGCGACTAAACAATTATTTACTGCCGATACGGCCCATGCCGTGCGCAAGATGCTCGAAATGGTGGTGCTGCCAGGCGGCACAGCCCCTAGGGCTGAGGTGAGCGGCTATCGCGTGGCAGGAAAAACCGGCACGGCGCACAAATTGGTCAATGGCCGTTATGCCAATAAATATGTGGCCTCATTCGCCGGTTTTGCGCCCGTGTCCAATCCGCGCCTGGTGATTGCCGTGATGATAGATGAGCCGTCCAATGGGCAGTATTACGGCGGGCAAGTCGCCGCGCCCGTCTTCTCGCAAATCATGGCGGGCAGCTTGCGCTCGCTTGGCGTGCCGTCTGACGCGCCATTCAAGCCCCTGAACAATGCGGCGAAAAATGAGCCTGTGCAGGAGGTCATGTGAGTAAAACGGCCGTTTTGCAGGCAGATGGCCTGTTGCAAACGCTTGCAATGAAGGGCATTGCAGTCAAACGCCTGGCTAATGATTCGCGCACGGTAGCGGCGGGCGATGTCTTTCTGGCTTATCCTGGGCATTTTGCCGATGGCCGTGTTTACCTGGCCGATGCGCTCACGCGCGGGGCGGCGGCGATCCTGTATGAAGCGCGTGCGCCGCAGGATGGGAAGCTGGCGGCATCCATCGAGACAGCTGTCAATCAAGCAAACGCAGCGCATGTGCCGTGTCTGGCCGTGGATGGCCTGGCAGCCGTGGCGGGCGAATTGGCGCATCAGGTTTTTGGCCGCCCGTCAGAAAAATTATGGCTTGCCGGGGTGACTGGCACGAACGGCAAGACCTCCGTTTCGCAATGGTTATTGCAAGCGCTCACTTGCCTGGGGCAGCGCTGTGCGGTGGTGGGCACCTTGGGCAATGGCTTTTTAGGCGATTTGCGGGAGACGGGATACACCACGCCGGATGTGTTGCAACTGCATGCGGCGTTGGACGGGTTTGTGGCACAAGGCGCCCGGGCTTGCGTGATGGAGGTCTCATCCATCGGTTTGGCCGAAGGGCGTGTTCATGGCGTGCGCTTTGATGTGGCGATATTTACCAATCTCACGCGCGACCATCTGGATTATCACGGCACGATGGCGGCCTATGGTGAGGCGAAGGCGGCGCTGTTTGCCAATTCGTGGATCAACGCAGCCGTCGTGAATCTGGATGATCCGTTTGCCGCCGTGTTGATCAATGCCATCCGCCCGGGTGTGCGCATCATTGGTTATACCCTGGATGCGGTTTGTGGCGCCAGGGACGAGCTGCCATCCGCGATAAAAGCGGAAATCAAAGACCGGCATACGGCGGCCAGCGTTGAAATTCTGGCCGCGGAAAATTTGGCTATGACGACCACAGGCCTGGCATTCGACGTGCAGGGGCAGGTTTTTTCCGTGCCTGTCGTCGGCCGCTTTAACGTCGCCAATGTGCTGGCGGTGATTGCGGCTCTCGCGGCCAAGGGCGAGCGCCTTGCTGATATTGCCGCGGCCTTGCGGCAACTGCAAGCGCCGCCCGGACGCATGCAGGCCGTCGGCGGCGAGGCTGAACCCTTGGTGATTGTGGATTACGCCCATACGCCGGATGCGCTGGAAAATGTTCTGCAGGTTGCGCGCGAGATCGCCACGGTACGAGGCGGCAAGCTCGCGTGTGTATTTGGTTGCGGTGGCGACCGCGATGCAGGCAAGCGGCCTGTCATGGGCAGCATTGCCGAGCGCCTGGCTGACCATGTGGTGGTGACGTCTGACAACCCGCGCAGTGAAAATCCTGCGCAGATTATCCAAGCCATTGTGGCGGGCATGTTGCGGCAGGCGTGCGTGCTTGAACAGCGCGACTTGGCGATTGCGCAAGCGGTTGCCCAAGCCAATGCTGAGGATGTGATTGTGGTCGCGGGCAAAGGGCACGAAGCGTATCAGGAGATTGCTGGCGTGCGCGAGGCATTTAACGATGTGGATGCAGCAAAGTCGGCGCTGGCGGCACGGCGCCAGCAGTATTCAACGGGTGGGGGGCGTGGCGCGATAACGGGTGAAATAGCGGTTGCAACACCGGTTGAAACATCGGTTGAAATATCGGCCGGAAAAGGGGCGAAGCCTGTTGCCGTCCTTCCCGCGCCTTCTGGAGGACGAGCGAAATGATGACTCTGCAAGCGGCAGCGCAGGCCATACACGCAAAGTGGCAGGGCGCGGACCATACCTTTCATGCAGTCACCACCGACTCACGCACGGTTCAGGCGGACGACTTGTTTATTGCCATCGCAGGCGAGCATTTTGATGGCCATCACTTTGTGCTCGATGCCATCCGCCAGGGTGCGGCCGGGGCGATGGTGAGCGCATCCTTTGCCGGGAAGTATCCTGATTTGCCCCTCATTGCGGTGGCGGATACCCGGCTGGGCCTGGGCGCATTGGCCGCGGCCTGGCGGGCGAAATTTACCTTGCCATTGATCGGCGTGACCGGCAGCAATGGCAAAACCACAGTGAAAGAAATGTGCGCGGCAATTTTGCGTGCGCAAGGCAAACTGGATGGCTTGGCTGAACTGGATGAACAGGGCGCTGATGCCGTGCTGGCCACGGTAGGGAACTTCAATAATGACATTGGCCTGCCGCTCACCTTGTTGCGGCTGCGTGCGGCGCATCGCGCGGCAGTGATAGAGATGGGCATGAACCATGCGGGCGAGATTGACTATCTGACGCATCTGGCCGCGCCCACCGTGGCGATGGTGACCAACGCGCATCGGGCGCATTTGGCGGGTTTGGGCTCGGTGCAGAATGTGGCGCTGGCCAAAGGGGAAATTTTTTCCGGGTTGGGCCCAGGCGGCATTGCGGTCTTCAATGCCGATGATGAGCATGCCGAGTTATGGCAAAACCTGGCAGGCAACAGCTTGCAGCTCACGTTTGGCATGAAACAGGCGGCGGATGTGCGGGGTGAGTTTATGCCACATGGTTTGGGCGGCACGCTGCATTTGCAAACCCCATGGGGCGCGACGGACATTCAGCTGCAAGTGCCGGGCGGGCATAACGCGATGAATGCCTGTGCTGCCGCTGCCGCAACGCTGGCAACCGGTGTGAGCCTGGAGGCTGTCGCGCAGGGCTTGGCTGGCTTTCAAGGCGTGCAAGGGCGCTTGCAGCAATATGCCGGATTGCATGGCGCGCGCGTGATTGATGACACCTATAACGCCAATCCCGATTCCATGCGTGCCGCGATTGATGTGCTGGCAGGGATTCCCGGACGGCGCATTTTTGTCATGGGCGATATGGGCGAAGTGGGCGAGGCGGCTGCGCAGTTTCACGATGAAATCGGCGGTTACGCCAAGAGCCACGGGATTGATCGCCTGTTGTGCATAGGCGAATTTGCCGATGCGGCAGCGCGTAACTTTGCCGAAGGCGGCGAGCATTTTTCAACCATCGAGGCGCTGATTAAAACCCTGTGCGCAGAGCTGGATGGGCAGACCACGGTACTGGTGAAAGGCTCGCGCTTCATGCGCATGGAGCGGGTGGTTCACGCGATTGTTTTGCCAGCCGATAAAACAAGCGAAAAATAAATCATGACAACAACCATTTTCCCTCCCGCCAGACGGCCAATGCCAGGAGACCATCATGCTGCTTGAGTTCGCGCAATGGCTGGCGCACGACTACCGCGGTTTTGCTGTCTTCAATTACATCACGTTGCGCGCGGTACTGGCGACGATGACGGCGCTGGCCATTGCCTTCCTGTTTGGCCCGGCCTTGATCCGCTGGCTGGCAGCGAAAAAAATCGGCCAGTCGGTACGCACGGACGGCCCGCAAACGCACTTGATCAAATCCGGCACGCCCACCATGGGGGGGGCGCTGATTTTGCTCTCGCTGGGCATATCAACCCTGCTGTGGGCGGATTTGTCGAACCGGTTCATCTGGGTGGCGCTGATTGTCACCTTCGGTTTTGGCGCCGTGGGCTGGGTGGATGATTGGCGCAAGGTGGTGTACCGCAATCCGAAAGGCTTGTCTGCCCGCGCCAAATTTTTCTGGCAAACCATGGTGGGCTTGATTGCCGCGGTGTACATATCGTTTTCCATTTCCGCGCCGAACAACGAGCAGGTAGTGCGGCTTTTCATGCACTGGGTGGGCAGTGGATTCAGCGAGGCCGTGCCCTTGCAGACGGCGCTGATCGTGCCGTTCTTCAAAAGCGTGAGCTATCCGCTGGGCATGCTGGGTTTTATTACGCTGACTTATCTGGTTATTGTTGGCACGAGCAACGCGGTAAACCTGACCGATGGCCTGGATGGTCTGGCGATTATGCCAACAGTATTGGTCGGCGCTGCTTTGGGGCTATTTGCCTATGTGGCGGGCAATGCGGTGTTTGCCAAATACCTGTTGCTGCCGCATGTCCCGGGCGCGGGTGAGTTGACCGTCTTCTGCGCGGCATTGGCGGGCGCGGGCCTGGGCTTTTTATGGTTTAACGCGTATCCGGCAGAAGTTTTCATGGGCGACGTAGGGGCCCTGGCGCTCGGCGCGGCGCTGGGCACGGTGGCGGTGGTCGCGCGGCAGGAAATCGTGCTGTTCATCATGGGTGGCGTGTTTGTGGCGGAAACGCTCTCGGTCATGGCGCAGGTGGGTTATTTCAAATACACCAAAAAGAAATATGGCGAAGGGCGGCGCATTTTGCGCATGGCGCCCTTGCATCATCATTTTGAACAAACCGGCTGGAAGGAAACGCAAGTGGTGGTGAGGTTTTGGATCATCACCATTTTGCTGGTGTTAATCGGCCTTTCTACGCTGAAAATCCGTTAAAACTTACTCAAGAACCATGCGCGCTTTACACGGAAAATCCGTTCTTGTCCTGGGCCTTGGTGAGTCGGGCTTTGCCTCGGCACGCTGGTGCGCCGAGGCGGGCGCCAGGGTGCGCGTGGCCGATACGCGGACGGATCCGCCGTATCTGGACGTGCTGCAACGCCGTGTCGCCAGCGCCGACTTTTTGTCCGGTGCGTTTGCGGACAGTTTGCTCGATGGTATTGATCTCGTGGTGCTCTCGCCCGGCTTGCCCGGCGATCTGCCGGTTTTGAAGGCGGCGCATGCAAAAGGCATTGACGTGGCGGGCGAGATTGAACTGTTTGCCCGCGCCTTGCGGGAATTGAATAACGCGCCGGTTGTGGCGATTACGGGCACCAACGGCAAGACCACGACGACGGCGCTGACCGGCCATTTGCTGCGCAGCCTGGGGTTGAAGGTCGGCGTTGCGGGCAACATCTCGCCGGCGGCATTGGCCGCGTTAAGCGCAGCGGTGGCGCAAAATGCCTTGCCGGAGGTGTGGGTGCTGGAGCTCTCCAGCTTTCAGTTGGAAACCACGACTTCGCTGAACGCTACGGCGGCTACGGTGTTGAACATTTCAGACGACCATCTGGACCGTTATGCTGACCTGGCCGCGTATGCGGCAGTCAAGGCACAGGTTTTTTCTGGCGCGGGCGTGGCCGTGATCAACCGTCAGGATGCCCTGGTGGCGGGCATGGTTGCGCAGAAAAAATCCCTGCGCATCTTGAGCTTCGGTTTGGATGCGCCCGGGTCGAACGAAGATTTTGGCTTGCTTGAAACGCCCGCTGGTTTGTATTTGGCGCAAGGCCAGCAGTTGTTATTGCCTGTGGCGGCGCTGCCCATGCCGGGTTTGCACAATGCGGCGAACGTCCTGGCGGCCTTGGCTTTGTGCGTTGGTTTGGGTTATGGCGCGGCGGGCTTGCTGCCCGCCGTGAAAAGTTTTACCGGCCTGCCGCATCGGGTGGAAAAAATCGCTGAGCAAAACAAGATCGCCTGGTATGACGACTCCAAAGGCACGAACGTGGGTGCGGCGGTGGCGGCGTTGAATGGCCTGGGTGGCGGGCAAGCAAAACGAAAAATCGTGTTGATTGCCGGTGGCGATGGCAAAGGGCAGAATTTCTCGCCGCTGGCGCCTGCCGTGGCGGAACACGCGCGCGCGGTAATTTTGATCGGACGCGATGGCGCCGTTATTGGCGAGGCGTTAAAGGCCAGTGGCGTGCCTTTGGTTTTTGCAAAAGACATGGCCGATGCCGTCGCTAAAGCCGGGACTTTGGCGGCAGCCGGGGACGCCGTTTTGCTCTCGCCCGCTTGCGCCAGCTTCGATATGTTCCGCGACTATCAACATCGCGCTGAGGTTTTCATTGCGGCAGTCAACGCATGGCTTGCGTCAGTTGGGGGGCAAGCGCATGAATAACTGGAGCCGTGTGACGCAAGCCAACCAGCAGGAGATCGACCCGCTCTTGCTGTGGCCCGCGCTGGGCTTGCTCTTTTTCGGCTTGGTGATGGTGTATTCCTCATCCATTGCGATGGCCGAAGGCAGCCGCTTCACGGGTTACCAATCGACTTACTTTTTGTTTCGCCATGGCATTTATGTGGCGCTGGGCTTGGCCGGTGCGTTGCTGGCTTTTCAAGTGCCTTTGCGCTTGTGGCAGCAGGTCTCGATGGCGCTGTTTGTGGTGGGGTTTGTGTTGCTGATCATTGTCTTGATCCCGCACCTTGGACGTTCGGTCAATGGGGCGCAGCGCTGGATCGGCTTTGGCCCGGTCAACCTGCAGCCGTCGGAATTCATGAAGCTCTTTGCCGTGCTGTATGCGGCGGACTACACCACGCGCAAGTTGGGCGATATGGCGAGTTTTCGCCGCGGCTTTGTGCCCATGGCCGGGGTGATGGTGCTGGTCGGCGCGCTGTTGCTGCGCGAGCCGGACTTTGGCGCGTTTGTGGTGATCGTCAGCATTGCCATTGGCATTTTGTTTTTGGGCGGCATCAACGCGCGTTTATTTAGCGTCTTGCTGCTGGTGATGGCGGTGGCTTTTGTGATTCTGATCTGGTCGTCACCCTACCGGCGGGAACGCATTTTCGGCTTTATGGACCCGTGGCAAGACGCCTATGGCAAGGGTTATCAGTTGTCCCACGCGCTGATTGCCTTTGGGCGCGGCGAATGGTTTGGCGTGGGCTTGGGCGCGAGCGTGGAAAAACTGTTTTATCTGCCCGAAGCGCATACCGACTTTTTGCTGGCCGTGATCGCGGAAGAACTGGGCTTTTTTGGCGTGCTGGCGGTGGTCGGCATGTTTGCTTTGCTCGTCGAGCGCGCCTTTGCCGTCGGCCGCCAGGCCATCGTGCTGGACCGCGTGTATTGCGGGTTGGTCGCGCAAGGCATCGGCATTTGGCTTGGCGTGCAAAGTTTTATCAACATCGGCGTGAATGTGGGACTTTTGCCTACCAAAGGACTGACCCTGCCGCTGATGAGCTTCGGCGGCTCCGGCATCATTGCCAACTGCATAACACTGGCCATCCTGTTCCGCATCGATTGGGAAAACCGCCAGCTGATGAAAGGCCAATCCGTATGAAAATGCCCGCCCTGGCGGTTTCGGCGCAGGCTA
>DILC01000068.1:56055-70149 GCA_002424865.1 Rhodocyclaceae bacterium UBA5602
GCTGATGAAAGGCCAATCCGTATGAGTGATCGCGCTAAAACCATCCTCATCATGGCCGGTGGCACGGGCGGGCACATCATGCCGGGGCTGGCGGTGGCCGAACATTTGCGTGCCCGGGGCTGGCACATCGCCTGGCTGGGCAATCCGGCGGGGATGGAAGCCAAACTCGCCACTGGCCGTGGCTATCGGATGGTATGGCTTAATTTCGCTGCCTTGCGCGGCAAGGGCTTGCTGCGCAAGTTGGCCTTGCCGTGGAATGTGCTGCGCGGTGTGATCCAGGCCTGGCGCGGCTTTTCAAGCGTGCGGCCGGACGTGGTGTTAGGCATGGGCGGTTATGTGACTTTTCCCGGCGGCCTCGTTGCCGCGTTACGTGGTGTGCCGCTGGTGCTGCATGAGCAAAATTCTGTCGCCGGCTTGGCCAATCGCGTGCTGGCAAAGATGGCTACGCGCACGGTCTGCGGGTTCCCAAAGGTGTTGCCCCATGCGGCCTGGATAGGCAATCCGGTACGCCCCGAGATCGCCGCCCTGCCAGCGCCGACTTTTCGTTATGCGCAGCGCAATGGCGCTTTGCGTGTGCTGATTGTCGGCGGCAGCCTGGGCGCGCAGGCGCTGAATGAAACGGCGCCCAAGGCCTGGGCGTTGATGAAGGCAGCCGATCGCCCGCAGGTGGTTCATCAAGCGGGCGAAAAACATTTGCAAGCCTTGCGGGCCGCCTACGAAAAGGTCGGCGTGGGCGCCGATTGCGTGGCGTTCATTGACGACATGGCGGAAAAATATGCCTGGGCCGATGTGGTGGTCTGCCGCGCGGGGGCGCTTACCGTGGCGGAACTGGCCGCAGCCGGTGTGGCCAGCGTGCTGGTGCCTTATCCGCATGCGGTGGATGACCACCAAACCGGCAATGCGCAATTTCTGGCGCAGGCTGGCGCGGCGGTTTTGTTGCCGCAAAGCGAATTGACGGCTGAGCGCCTGGCGCAGCTGTGCGCCAGGCCGCGCAGCGAATGGGTGCGCATGGCCAGTAAAGCACGGGACCTGGCCAAGGTGGAGGCCACCGCCGATGTGGCACAAGTGTGCGCTGATCTGGCCAACAACCAACGAACGGGAGACCGCCATGCGGCATAAAGTCAAGCGCATTCATTTTGTTGGCATTGGCGGCGTGGGCATGTCCGGCATTGCCGAGGTGCTGGCCAATCAGGGTTTCGAGGTGAGCGGCTCGGACGTGGCGGCGAGCGCTGTCACGCGGCGCTTGGCGGCGATGGGGATCCGCATCATGCTAGGCCACGCGGCAGAAAACGCCGCCGAGGCCGATGCCGTGGTGGTGTCTTCTGCCGTGGCGGAAACGAATCCTGAGGTCATGATGGCGCGCTCACGGTACGTGCCCGTGGTGCCACGGGCGCAAATGCTGGCGGAATTGATGCGCTTGAAACAAGGCATTGCGATTGCCGGCACGCACGGCAAAACCACGACCACAAGCCTGGTGGCAAGCTGCCTTGCGCAAGGCGGCCTGGATCCGACCTTTGTGATCGGCGGGCGGCTCATTTCAGCGGGCGTGAATGCGCAACTGGGCTCGGGCGATTTTTTGGTCGCCGAGGCGGATGAGTCCGATGCGTCGTTCCTGTTTTTATCCCCCGTGATTTCGGTGGTGACGAACATCGACGCCGACCACATGGAAACCTACGCGCACGATTTTGCGAAACTCAAACAGGCCTTTGTGGATTTCTTGCACCGCTTGCCATTTTATGGCGTGGCGGTGGTGTGCGCGGATGACGCGAATGTGCGCGAAATTTTGCCGCGCGTGGCCAAGCAAGTGGTGACTTACGGCATCGGCAGCGAAGTGAATTTCCGCGCCGAAAATATCGTAGCCGATGGCGGCGTGATGCGCTTTGATTGCGTGCGCAAGAATGGCAATGAGTCGCGCCTGCCCATCGTGCTGAATTTGCCCGGACGGCATAACGTGCTCAATGCCCTGGCGGCCATTGCCGTGGCCACGGAAGTCGGCGTTGGCGATACGGCGATTATTGAAGCGCTCGCGCAATTTAAGGGCGTGGGGCGGCGCTTTCAGCGCTATGGCGAGCTGACCGCGACCGCAGGCGGCGCATTTACCTTGATCGACGATTACGGCCACCATCCGGCGGAGATGGCGGCAACCATCAGCGCTGCGCGCGCGGCCTTTCCGGGGCGGCGTTTGGTGCTGGCGTTTCAGCCGCATCGCTATAGCCGCACGCGCGACTGCTTTGAGGATTTTGTCAAAGTGCTCTCCAGCGTGGATGTGCTGTTGCTTGCCGATGTGTATGCCGCAGGCGAAGCGCCGATTGTGGCGGCTGACGGGCGTACCTTGGCGCGCGCGGTGAGGGTCGCGGGCAAGGTCGAACCGGTTTTTGTGGAAGAAATTACTGCGATGCCGCAAGCGATTGTGGACGCGGTAGCCGCAGGCGATGTGGTGATCACCATGGGCGCAGGCTCGATCGGGATGGTGCCCATGCAGGTGGTCGAACAAGTCTCGGGTGGGGCGCATGGCTGACGGCTTGCCTGCGGATTTGCGCGGCCAGTTGCAGGCGCACGAGCCCATGGCGCGGCATGTGTCATGGCGCACAGGCGGCGCGGCACGGCGCGCGTATTTTCCGCGGGACAAGGACGACTTGGCGGCCTTTATGCGCACATTGCCGCCGGGCGAGCGATTGTTGATGGTGGGTTTGGGCAGCAATTTGCTGGTGCGCGATGGCGGGTTTGACGGCACGGTGGTGTTCACGCATGGCGCGTTGGCCGGCTTGTCGCACATCGCGCTGGAAAGCGATGGCACGGTGTATGCCGAGGCCGGTGTGGCGACGCCCAAGCTGGCACGTTTCGCGGCAAATCATGCCTTGCTGGAGGCTGAGTTTTTCGCCGGCATACCGGGCACGGTGGGCGGCGCGTTGGCAATGAATGCGGGATGCCACGGCGGCGAGACATGGCGCTATGTCGAGCGCGTGTTGATGATGGGCCGGCACGGTGAATGCGTTGTCCGCCGCGTGGAAGATTTTGAGATTGCTTACCGCCATGTGCGGCCCCTGGTGGCCGCAGATGAAATTTTTATCGCGGCGTGGTTCCGGTTTTTGCCGGGTGTGGACAGCGCGCAAGAAGTTGCGCGAAAACGCATCCGCGAGCTCCTGGCGCGGCGCATTGCCACGCAGCCACTGGGCTTGCCGAATGCCGGTTCGGTGTTCAGAAACCCGCCGGGCGACTTTGCTGCGCGCTTGATTGAGGCGGCAGGCCTCAAAGGCAGGCGCTTGGGCGGCGCGCAGGTCTCTGAATTGCATGCGAATTTCATCGTTAATCCAGAGGGCAAGGCAACCGCAAATGAGATAGAAATGCTCATCAGGAAAATTCAGGCGGACGTAGCTGAAAAATTTTCTGTGCAACTCGTGCCAGAGGTGCGGATTGTTGGTGATGAGGGTGTTGCGGAACATGTTTTTACAAGCAAAACGGTTGGAGAAATTTAGGTGAATTTTGGCAAAGTAGCCGTCATGATGGGGGGTAGCTCAGCGGAGCGCGAGGTGTCGCTAAAAAGCGGCGCTGCGGTCTTGGCGGCATTGCGCGCCAAGGGCGTGGATGCGCTGGCTTTTGACCCCAGGGATCAGCCGCTGGAGAACTTGCGCGCATTGCAGGTAAGCCGTGTATTTATCGCCATGCACGGCCGCGGGGGGGAGGATGGCAGCTTGCAAGGTGCGCTCAACTTAATGGGCGTGCCATATACCGGTAGCGGTGTGCTGGCTTCCGCTTTGGCGATGGATAAATGGCGTTGCAAGCTGGTGTGGGCGGCGGCCGGTTTGCCTGTGCCGGATTATGAAATTGTGACGCCCGGGAGCGCCTTTGCGGAGATTGAGGCGCGCCTGGGGTTGCCCTTGTTTGTCAAGCCGGCAAATGAAGGGTCAAGCATCGGTATCAGCAAGGTGAAGACCCCGGGCGGGCTGGCGGCAGCATATGCCCTGGCCGCAAAATATGACACTTGCGTGATCGCCGAGCGGTTTTTGGCAGGGGGTGAATTCACTGTCGGCATCATTGGCGACCAAGCCTTGCCATTGATCCGCATTGAGCCGCAAACCGAGTTTTATGATTTTGAAGCCAAGTATTCGCGTGACGATACGAAATATCACATCCCAAGCGGCTTGGGTGCGGCGCGCGAGGCCGAGATCCAGTTCATGGCTATGCGTGCGTTTCATGCGTTGGGCGGCCGCGGCTGGGGCCGCATTGATGTGATGCTGGATGCTTCAGGCCGCGCCTGGTGCCTGGAGGCGAACACTTCGCCGGGCATGACGGACCATTCCCTGGTGCCTATGGCAGCGCGCGCTGCGGGCATGGCGTTCGATGATCTGGTGGTGGGTTTGCTCAATGGGGCACGCTGTGATTAAGCGCTTCTTTGGTTTGTCCGCCAGCAAGGCCAAGGCCCCCGCCAAGCCAGACAAGGCTGGGGCGCGTGCGGATAAGCAACGCGGCAATCGCTTGAATGGCCGACAGGGCAATTCGTTGAACGGACAGGCGCATGTCGGCAATTATTTCTGGCATTCGCCCTGGTTGATGAATACGCTGGCCAATTCGCTGTTTTTTGTCAGTGCGCTGCTGCTGTTGTGGACCTTGCTGCTGGTGATGCAGCGTTTGCCTGTTGTGCCTATCAATACCCTGGTGGTCGCCACGCCGATTGCCCAGGTGTCCAGCGCGCAGATAGAGCAGGTTGCGCGCAGGAAACTTGTGGGGAATTTTCTGACGGTCAATCTGGATGAGGCGCAGCGCGCATTTGAGCAGTTGCCCTGGGTGCGCCGGGCGAGTTTGCGGCGGCAATGGCCGGATCGCCTGGTGCTGACGTTTGAAGCGCAGCGCGCGGTGGCGCAATGGTCGTCACTGGAAGGTGAAATGCGCTTGGTGAATGACCTGGGTGAAGTGTTTCTGGCAGGCGCGCCCATGCACCTGGCGCTACCGGTGTTCTCGGGTCCGGAGGGTTCTGCCGCCGAGATGCTGGGCAAGTACGGTGAGTTTGCCGCGCAGTTGGCAGGGGTTGGCCATGACTTGGTGGCGGTAAAGCTGTCCCCGCGCGAAGCGTGGCAGCTCACGCTGGATGATGGTGTCGTGCTGGAGTTGGGGCGTGAGCAGGCGAAAGTCACTTTGGCCGAGCGCCTGGGCCGCTTCACGGCCTATTACCCGCGGGTTAAAAACGAATTGCATGCGGGCAGGACGGTGGCTGTGGTGGATATGCGGTATCCCAATGGATTTGCGCTGAAGGCGGGAAAAAGTTAATGGGTAAAGATGGCAAACGGGACCTGATTGTCGGTCTGGATATTGGTACCTCAAAGATCGTCGCGATTGTGGGCGAGGTGGATGGGGAGGGGCGGCTGTCCGTGCTGGGCTTTGGCATGCAGGAGTCCACCGGGATCAAGCGCGGCATGGTGATCAACATTGAAGCGACCGTCAATTCAATCTCCAAGGCGATTGGCGAGGTTGAAATGATGGTGGGTTGCAAGGTGCGTGAGGTATATACCGGCATCGCGGGTAGCCATATCAAGAGCAAGGATTCTTCCGGTATGGCGGTCGTGCGCGAAAAAGAAGTCACGGCGTTCGATGTGGATCGCGCGATTGAAGCGGCGAACGCCACGCCTATTTCTGCCGACGACCAGATTCTGCACACGCTGGTGCAAGAGTTCATCGTGGATGGCCAGGATGGGGTGAAAGAACCCATTGGCATGGATGCGCGGCGGCTGGATGTGCGTGTGCATCTGGTCACGGGCGCCGTGACGGCAGTGCAGAACATCGTTAAATGCGTGCATCGCTGTGGCCTGGAAGTGGTTGATCTGGTTTTGCAGCCGCTGGCCTCGGGCTATGCCGTGCTCACCGATGACGAAAAGGATGTGGGCGTTTGCCTGGTCGATATTGGCGGCGGCACAACGGATATTGCGGTGTTTGTGCAGGGTGCGATCAGGCATACGGCAGTGATTCCCATTGCCGGCGACCAGGTGACTAATGACATCGCCATTGCCTTGCGGACTTCAACGCAGGACGCCGAAGACATCAAGATACGTTACGGGGTGGCGCTGCAGCAGTTGGCGAGCGCGGACGAAATGATCGAGGTGCCAGGTGTCGGTGACCGGCCGGGCTCGCAACTCTCGCGCCAAACGCTGGCCGGTTTTATCCAGCCACGGATTGAGGAGATTTTTCAGCAAGTGCAAGAGGCGCTGCACCGCAGCGGCTATGAGCGTTTGCTGCGCGCTGGCATCGTATTGACTGGGGGTGCGGCGCAAATGCCGGGCATGACTGAGCTGGGTGAGGAGATATTCCACAACACCGTGAAATTAGTCACGCCTTTGTATGAGGGGAATTTGCGCGATTTTGTGCGCAATCCGCGATATTCGACGGCGATGGGCTTATTGCTCGAAGGTGTGTCGCAGCGGCAACGCGGCTTGAAGATCCAATCACCCAAAACGTTTGCCCAGATCCTGGGCCGCATGCGGGCATGGTTTGGACGGAATTTCTAGGTTCGGTAGGCAGTATCAAGAATGAAGCGGCGGCAGCAAGGGTTCTGGAATTTTTTGCAAATTGGGTCAGCGGTTATTTTTAAGTAAAGGAGACAACAATGTTTGAACTGGAAGAAATTGAGTCGGAGAACGCATCAGAAGGCTCAACCGTGATCAAGGTCGTGGGTGTCGGCGGCGCGGGAGGCAATGCTGTTGAGCACATGATCCGCGAAGGTGTGGGCGGTGTGGAATTCATTTGCTGCAATACCGATGCGCAAGCGCTGGAAAAAAGCAATGCGCACGTCAAGCTGCAGTTAGGCCCAGGCTTGGGTGCGGGTGGCAAGCCCGAAAAGGCCAAAGCCTTGGCGCAAGCGGATCGCGCGCGCATTGCTGAAGTGCTTGAAGGCGCGCACATGGTGTTTATTACCGCAGGCATGGGCGGTGGCACAGGCACGGGCGCTGGCCCTGTGATTGCGGAAGTCGCGCGCGAATTGGGCATATTGACCGTGGCCGTGGTGACCAAGCCTTTTGAATATGAAGGCCGCCGCAAGCGCCTGGCTGAAGAGGGTGTCAATGAGCTCGCCTTGCATGTGGATTCTTTGATCGTGATCCTGAATGAGAAGCTCGAAGAAGTGCTGGGCGATGAAGTCAGCATGCTCGAAGCCTTCAAGGCGGCGGATAACGTATTGCGTAATGCGGTGGGCGGTATTGCCGAGATCATCAATGTGCCAGGCCTGGTGAACGTCGACTTTGAAGACGTGCGCACGGTGATGGGCGAAATGGGCAAGGCCATGATGGGTTCTGCCACATCGTCCGGTGTTGATAGGGCACGCATCGCCGCTGAAGAAGCAGTTGCCAGCCCGTTGCTGGAAGGCGTCGAGCTCTCGGGCGCACGCGGGGTGCTGGTTAACATCACGGCGAGCACCACTTTGGGCTTGAAAGAGTACAAAGAGGTGATGAATACGATACGCCAATACACCGCGCCTGAAGCCACCGTGATTTGTGGCGCAGTGTTTGATGAAACGATGGAGGACCGTTTGCGTGTGACCGTTGTTGCTACCGGCTTGGGTGCGATTGTGGCAAAAAAGCCCGAGATGAAAATGATCGAAACCATCGGTTTGCGCACCGGAACAGATAATTTTCACGTGTTTGATGCGGGTATGGGGCAGGTTGATTTATCCGGCGTCGCTTCCAGCGTGCGTGGCAGCGTTCCGCGTAACAGCCAGGCCGACGCGATGGCAGCCTCAGGCGTGGATAAATTTGATATCCCGGCCTTTTTGCGCAGGCAGTCTGACTGAGTGTGGCGGATTTGCCATGAGGCTGATCTCGTCATGCCATATCGACAATACGATTAAAACATCCTCGGGACGTCTCCTCCCGGGGGGCGACCTACCCGCTGGCACCTCTTGCGGCCGCCCGGCGTTGCCGCTTCGCGCCAGCCCTCCGCCCGAGCGCACCACCGGACGCGTCCAATTGAGGTTTCCAGGATGATAAAATTCCTGACTTGATCAGGACGGTTGGGCTCAGAAGTTGGGCGCGAAAGTTTTTTTAAGCGCTTTTGCGCTGGTTTTTGTCTCAAAATCGGGCATTGGGATTTTTCAATGCGCACTGGTTCAATGTGGCCCAACGTGGCTGTATCATCAAGCAATCAAAACGGTTCCAATCACGGCACGAATCTTTGTATTTTTCTTCTCGCTATGTTGCGTCAACGCACTTTAAAATCCATTGTCAGAACCACCGGCGTCGGCCTCCATTCGGGGGCTAAGGTGACGCTGTCGTTGCGCCCTGCCCCTGTGGATACAGGGGTGGTTTTCCGGCGGGTCGATTTAAGCCCGCCGGTTGATTTAAAGGCTGATCCTTTTGGCGTGGGGGATACGCGCATGGCCTCCTGCCTGGAACAAAACGGCGCAAAGTTGTCCACGGTGGAGCACTTGATGTCAGCGCTGGCAGGTCTTGGCATCGACAACATTTATATTGATGTGGATGCGGCAGAGTTGCCGATCATGGATGGTTCGGCGGCGCCGTTTGTGTTTTTGCTGCAGTCCGCCGGCATTGAAGAACAAGCCGCGGCGAAAAAATTTATCCGCGTCAAAAAGCGGATTGAAGTCAAGGATGGCGATAAATGGGCACGCCTGTCCCCGTTTGACGGTTTCAGCCTGGATTTTTCCATCGTGTTCTCGCACCCGGCAGTTGCCCAGTCAGGCTCATCTGCGCATCTTGATTTTGCCGACCAGTCGTATATGAAAGAAATTTCCAGGGCGCGCACGTTCGGCTTCATGCAGGATGTGGAAGCCTTGCGGGAGCAGGGGCTGGCCTTGGGCGGCAGCCTGGAAAACGCGATTGTCATGGATGAATACCGTGTTTTGAATCAGGATGGGCTGCGCTACGCCGATGAGTTTGTAAAGCACAAAATCCTGGACGCCGTGGGCGACCTCTATCTGGCGGGCCATCCGCTGCTGGCGGCATTTTCTGCGCACAAATCAGGGCATGCGCTGAATAATCAGTTATTGCGTGCGTTGTTGAGCGATGCCACTGCATGGGAGATCGTCACGTTTTTAAACCCTCAAGAAACGCCGTCCAGGGTGGCAAGGCTATATCCGCAGGTGGTCCAGGTTGCCTGATTTGGCGCGTCCCCGTTGCGTATGCTGATGATCAGGATTCTGCTGATGTTCTCGGGCATTGCGGTGGTGGGCAGCCTGTTCGCCTGGGCGCTCACCCGCAACGGCAAATACTTGCAATTTGCCGGCCGGGTGGCAAAAGGCGCTTTATTCCTTGTGTTGGCAATTTTGGCGCTTCTGGCCGCTGAGCGTTTGCTTATTCTGTAACTGTTTTAATCAGGCGTTCGAGCGCTCGCCGCAACGCAGAATCTGCAGGCAAGTCTTGTGCAAAAGACCGTAACCCCAGTTTTTGTTGGGCTCCCGGAAGTTTCGGGCGCTGGTATGCCGCGGTTGTCAGCGCAGCAGGGAGCGGCTGGACACTCACGCCAATTTCCGTGACTTTGCTGCTGGAGGAGCTCAGCGCCATGGCAATGCGCGGCCCCATTTGCCGAACTTTGGCGGCAACAGCGCTGTTGTTGGCATGGATGACCACTTTTCCTAGCTTGAAATTCGCCACCCGTGCGTGCGGCACCAGGGCGGGCGGCAAGACAGTCTCCAGGTTGCGTTGAAAAGCCATTAGCCGCTCTGCATGGGCGGCTAAGCGGGCGAGGCTTTCCGTGGCGGTCAAATGTTCTTGCAGGCTTTTTGCCATGGGCTTGTTCGTGCGGTGGGTGAAAAAAGTCGGTGCTGGCGGTACGGCGGCATTATGCATGGATAGCGTGCATGGATCAGGATTCGTGAAGTGTAATTCCTGTCTGAATGGCAAGCTTTAAAAATAATCAGGTTTGTCGTCGGGCGGGGTAATGGCTAGATGCAACAGGCCCCATGCTAAAATCATCATTCCTGAAATTGTTGGTATCCGGCTTGGATCAGCTGGCCGCATGCAACATACTCCATTCTGTACCTCCATCTCCTACCCCAATCATGATCACCGGATTCCTTAGAAAAATTTTTGGCAGTCGTAACGATCGCTTGATCAAGCAGTACCGGCAAACGGTTACCCAGATCAATGCGTTGGAAAGCGGCTTGCAAGCGCTGGATGATGCGGCATTACAGGCAAAAACAGAAGAGTTCCGTCGCCGCCACGCAGCGGGCGAGTCACTGGACGCGCTGTTGCCGGAAGCTTTTGCCGTAGTGCGTGAAGCCGGCCGCCGGGTCTTGGGCATGCGCCATTTTGACATGCAAATGGTGGGTGGCATGGTGCTGCATTACGGCAAAATTGCTGAAATGCGCACCGGCGAAGGTAAAACGCTGACGGCTACGTTGCCGGTGTATTTGAATGCCTTGTCCGGCAAGGGCGTGCATTTGGTCACGGTGAATGACTACCTGGCCAGGCGCGATGCCGAATGGATGGGGCGCTTGTATCGGTGGCTGGGGCTTTCCATCGGTATCAATCTCTCGCAAATGCCGCATGACGCAAAGCAAGCGGCTTACGCGGCGGATATTACTTACGGCACGAACAACGAATTCGGTTTTGACTACCTGCGCGACAACATGGTGTATTCCACGGGCGAGCGCGTGCAGCGCGGGTTGCATTTCGCCATTGTCGATGAAGTCGATTCCATCCTGATTGACGAAGCGCGCACGCCCTTGATCATTTCCGGCCAGGCGGAAGACCACACAGCGCTTTATGTGCGCATGAATGCCGTGCCGCCGCTGCTCACGCGCGGCGAAGCCGCCAGGAATGAACAAGAGAAAGATACGGGCGACTACACCGTTGATTTGAAATCGCACCAGGTTTTATTGACGGACGCAGGGCACGAAAAAGCGGAAGAGATATTGGCCCGGCTGGGCATGTTGCCTGAAGGGACGAGCCTGTATGAGCCCGCCAACATCTTGCTCATGCACCACTTGTACGCCGCATTGCGCGCGCATACCTTGTATCACCTTGATCAGCACTATGTCGTGCAAGACGGTGAAGTCACGATTGTGGATGAATTCACCGGCCGCTTGATGAGTGGCCGCCGCTGGTCCGAAGGCCTGCATCAGGCCGTCGAAGCCAAGGAAGGCGTGGCGATCCAGGCGGAAAACCAAACGCTCGCGTCGATCACCTTCCAGAATTACTTCCGCATGTATGGCAAGCTCGCTGGCATGACCGGCACGGCGGATACCGAAGCCTATGAATTCCAGCAGATTTACGGGCTGGAGACCGTGGTGGTGCCGACCCATCGCCCGATGGTGCGGCGCGATGAGCATGACCAGATTTATCGCACCGCGCAAGAAAAATACAACGCCATGATTGCCGATATCCGCGCTTGTCACGAGCGCGGGCAGCCGGTGTTGGTGGGCACAACCTCGATTGAAAATTCTGAATTGCTCTCCGGCTTGTTGAATAAGGAAAAGCTCGCGCATCAGGTGCTGAATGCCAAGCAGCACGCGCGGGAGGCGGAGATTGTGGCGCAGGCCGGGCGGCCGGGCGTGATTACCATCGCCACCAATATGGCCGGACGCGGCACCGATATTGTGCTGGGCGGCAATATCGAAAAAATGCTCGATGCCATTCAAGAAGATGCGGCGTTGTCCGCTGAGGAAAAAGCGCAACGCATTGAAAAGCTCAAAGCCGAATGGAAAGTGGCACACGATCAGGTGCTGGCAGCAGGCGGCTTGCATATCATTGGTTCGGAACGGCACGAGTCGCGCCGGATTGATAACCAGTTGCGCGGCCGTGCCGGGCGGCAGGGCGATGCGGGTTCATCGCGGTTTTATCTGGCGCTGGACGATGCTTTGCTCAAGATTTTCGCTGGCGACAGGCTGAACACCATCATGGTGCGCCTGAAAATGCCCGAAGGCGAAGCGATTGAGCATCCGCTGGTGTCGCGCTCGCTGGAATCCGCCCAGCGCAAGGTGGAACAGCGCAACTTTGACATCCGCAAGCAGTTGCTCGAATATGACGATGTGGCCAATGATCAGCGCAAAGTGATTTATCAGCAGCGCAATGAATTGCTCGATAGCGATGACATCAGCGAAACCATTGTCGGCATGCGGCAGGGATTCATCCATGACACTTTCCGCCTGTATGTGCCCACAGATACCGTGGAAGAACAATGGGATATTCCTGGACTGGAAAGCATGCTCGCCGGTGAATTGCAGCTCAAACTGCCGATCGGCGAATGGCTGGCCGCTGAGCCAGAGCTCACCGACGGGGATTTGCTGACGCGCGTGATCGAAGCAGCTGATGCGGCCTACGCCGCCAAAACCAAAGCGGTTGATCCAGCCGCCTGGGCCGGGTTCGAGCGTAACGTCATGCTGCAAAGCCTGGATACGCATTGGCGCGAGCATTTGTCGGCGCTTGACCACCTGCGCCAGGGCATCCATCTGCGCGGCTATGCGCAGAAAAACCCCAAGCAGGAATACAAGCGCGAAGCGTTTGACCTGTTCGAAGGCCTGCTGCAAGCCGTGCGGGCTGACGTCACCAAATTGCTGATGACGGTCGAAGTGCGCAACGAAGCGCAGCTGGAAGAAGCCGAAACGCCGCCGCAACTGGCGCATGTGGAATTCCACCATGCTGACTTCAGCGGGCCGGAGGCGGCGGAAGTGGAGGAAGTGGCGGCCGCCAAGAAACCCACGCCCGCGCACGTGTTGCCAAAAATCGGCCGCAACGACGCCTGCCCCTGCGGCAGCGGCAAGAAATACAAGCATTGTCACGGCAAGCTGAACTGAACGCAATTCACCCGACGCTGGTCGAGGATGGCGGGAGCATCCTCATCCTCGACCAGACGCGCCTGCCGCACCTTGCCATGCAGGTGCGGCTCAACACCGCTGAAGACGCGGCGCATGCCATCCGCAGCATGCAGGTGCGCGGAGCGCCGCTGATCGGCGTGGCCGCCGCTTACGGCGTGGCGCTGGGGCTGCGGCACGATGCATCGGATAGCCAGTTGGCGCAGGTCATTGCTCTGCTGGCCGCAACCCGTCCGACAGCAGTTAATTTGCACTGGGCGCTGGCGCGCATGCGGCGTGTGCTGGAAAAGTCGGCGCTGGCGATACGGCGCGAAACGGCCTGGCAAGAGGCGCGGGCGATTGCTGCCGAGGATGTGGCTACGAATGCATTGATCGGTGTGCATGGCTTGCGCCTGCTGATGCTGCATCAGCCAAAAGACGCTGTGCTGCAAATCATGACCCACTGCAACGCCGGCCGCCTGGCGACGGTTGCCCACGGCACCGCGCTTGCCCCGATTTACGCAGCCCATGCCGCAGGCATACCAGTACATGTCTGGGTATCCGAAACCCGCCCGCGCAATCAAGGCTTGCTCACCGCGTGGGAGCTGGCCGAAGCGCGCGTGCCGCATACCTTGATTGCCGACAATGCGGCGGGCCTGCTGGTCATGCAGGGCAAGGTGGATATGCTGATTGTCGGGGCCGACCGCATCGCCGCCAATGGCGACACGGCCAACAAAGTGGGCACTTACCTGAAAGCGCTCGCCGCAGCGGCGCATGGCGTGCCGTTTTATGTCGCGGCGCCGTTATCCACGATAGATTTTTCATGTCCGTCAGGGCAGGATATTCCCATCGAAGAACGCACTGCCGCAGAGTTGGGCGCGGGCGATGTACCCGCCATCAACCCCGCGTTCGACATCACGCCAGCGCATGTGATCACCGGCATCATCTCGGAACGTGGCGTGGCCGCCGCGGAGGCATTGGCGCAATGGAAAACCTGAACCAGGAGATATACCAGCTCGCCGAGAGCGTGCTGGCCACCGCAGGCAAACTGATTGCGCACGACCTCAACCGCGGCAGTGCGGGAAATGTCTCGGTGCGCCATGCCGACGGACTCATCATCACGCCGACGGGCATTGAACATCAAGACTGCACGCCGGATGACATGGTAAATGTCGGGATAAAAGCCGACACCCCAAGGGTACTTCCTTCGGGGCGCCTTGGTGAGACGGCGCAGCCTCCATTCAACCGCCGCAAACCCTCCTCCGAATTACGCTTTCATCGCGACATTTATGCCGCATTTCCGGCGGCTGGCGCAATCATCCACGCACATTCGCCATTCGCCACCGCGCTGGCCTGCCAGCAGT
>DILC01000040.1 GCA_002424865.1 Rhodocyclaceae bacterium UBA5602
TGGCCCGGCATCAAATGGCGTTGTTTCACGCCAAAAGGCATCCCGGATCTGGCAGCCGCAGTTCCCAATTCATTTATCTCGCGCATTTTGCTCATCGAGGCCGTCCCACGAATCAATAATCACCTGCAGCACAACATCTTCCCGCGTGACGCGCATTTTGCGTAAAAGTCGGCGCTGGCGGGACGGCGCGAAAGAAGCACCCTCGGCATAGGGCGCAAGGGACGCGCCCGGCGGTTGCACGGTGGCATCGAGCACCTCAATGTGCCAGCCATCCACATCAGCCACCCATTCCGGGCGCGCGCCCCGCAGCCAATCCACCAGGCTATCCAGGGGCAGCGGCGTGCCGAACATTTGTTGCGCCAACGCGGGCAGGCTATCTGCCTTCATTGCGGGGCGATTGGGCTGCATGAGCTCTATGCCATTGGCATCGCGCCGGATTTCAGCCACGCCCTGCCCAAGTGGCGAGAGGAACAGCACCGCATCCTCTATGGCAGAATGTTGCCAACGAAAGCGCACATGGTCTTGACGGCTGCCTTGATGCAAAGCCAAGCGGCCGTCAGCCACAAATGACGCCAACGGCGGGCCCAGTGGCGGATGGGACCCTGTCAATGCCGTGCCAACGGGGCCAGGCACCTGTGACAACGGCGCACAAGCCGTCAGGCTGGTTATAAAAACTGCCGCGATCAGCCAAGGTTTGCTGTCAAACAAACGGGCAAACCCGGAAAAAATCATGCCCAGCATCCCGTTAAAAAGAATCAAGGCAAAAAGCGCTTGATCACTGCCTTTACCGCCTCGTTATCAGGATGCATTTTCTTCGCCTCACGCCAAATCTTGAGCGCCTCGTCACGCCGCCCAAGTTGCCATAACACTTCGCCCGTGTGTGCGGCGATTTCAGGATCCGGGCGAATCGCATAAGCTTTTTTCAGCAGCGTGAGCGCCTCATCCAGCTTGCCTTGGCGAAACAAAACCCAGCCTTTGCTGTCCAGAATAAACGCATCATCCGGTGCGATCGACAGCGCTTTATCAATCAGCGCCGCCGCCTCAGGCAAACGCACGTTGCGTTCCGCCAGGGAATATCCCAAGGCGTTATAAGCCATCGCCTCCTCAGGCTTGAGCTCAATCAGGTGGCGCAGATGCTGCTCCATCTTGGCAACATCATTCACTTTTTCTGCAGCGAGCGCTGTCTCATAGAGCAATTCAGGATCATCGGCTTGTTCTGCCAGGGCGGACTGCAACAACGCATAGGCTTCGGCATGGCGGTTTTGCTGGCGAAACAATTGTGCTTCCGCAATCACCAACCGGCTGTCATCCACGGCGCCACTTCTGGCAATTTCAAGCTGCTCGCGCGCTTCATCCAATTGGCCTTGCTGAGCCAACAACTGCGCAGCGCGCACATGGGCGGGCAATTTCTGCTCGCCATTGGCCACTGCCCGATACCAATCCAATGCCTCATCGCGACGCCCGGCATACTCGGCAATCTGCCCCAAATAAAACCGCGCGGTATCCAGCTCCCCCTGGCCCAGCGCGACCATCCTTTTCAGGCTTTTTTCTGCCGTGGCCATATCATTCAATTGCAGCGAAAGTATGCCAGTGGCAAACAGTACGCCCGGATTATCGGGATTCGCCTTGAGCAATCGTTTAAATTCATCGCGCGCATCGTCATACCGCGCATCCGCCACCAAAGCGCGCGCATAGGCCAAGCGCACGGTTTGGGCGTCGCGGTGGGCGGATAAATAGGTTTTCAGGAAATCACGCTGCGCCCCCCCCGTTGGCAAGAGGCCCGCTTTGAGCAACACGGCGTCATCCCACACCGGGCGCAGCGCTAAAGCCTGTTCAATTTCACGCAAGGCACTGGCTTTATCGCCCACCGCTTGCGCCGCGCGGGCACGCACCCAATGCGCCTCGGGCAAATCAGACGGCGCCGCAATATACGGCGTGGTGATTTTATCGACTAATTTTTTAACCGCCGCCTTGTCCGGATAACTCGCTAACGCGCGCTGCTGCGCCAGCAGCAACTCCCCCGTGCGCCCGCCAGCACTGGCCAGCTCACGGGACAGGTTTTCAGCGAGCTCATCCCCCCGGCCTGTGGCCATGAGCATGGTGGCCAGCATTTGCTGCGCTTTTTTATCTTGCGGATCAACCGCCACCCACATGCGCGCAGCCTCCAGTGCGGTGGTGTATTGCCGCGCGTACAAGGCGACCTCTGTTGCGCGGCGCACGATGCGCGGGTCGCGCGTGTTTTTGGCCAAATCAAAATACACCTCGGCAGACAAGGCTGCCTCGCCACGCTGACCGGCAATTTCCGCCAGCAAAAATTCATACAGCATCTTGTTGGTCAGTTCAATCTTCGGCCATGCCGCCTCTTCTTTGGCATCCTTTGCCAAGCCATCCGCCGCATCATCCGCTGGGTCAACAACCGGCGTGACGGGCATCGGCGCATTGGATTGGTCCGGCTCAGGCGATGTCAGCGGCGCGGGGTACGCCAGCGTGCTGCACAGCAACAGGCACATTGCCATAGAAACTGCCCGCCCCACAGGCCACAACGCGCCTTGAAATTGCCCAACAGCTGCCCGCCCATTCATTTTTTTCATGCCTAAAAACTCCGGTAATCCCGCCCTGTACGTCGCATACAATGCGGCGATGTTATCAGCTTCGTCCTTCTTTCCGTATGCCTGAATTGCCCGAAGTAGAAGTCACCTGCCGCGGCATCGCGCCTGCCCTGATTGGCCGCCGTCTGGTCAGCGCCGACTTTTACGCGCCCATGCTGCGTTACCCCTTGCCGCGCGACGCCCGTACCGAGTTTGTCGGCCAGACGCTCATCAGCATTACCCGCCGCGCCAAATATCTGCTGCTTGATTTTGGTACCGGCCACTTGCTCATTCATCTGGGCATGTCCGGCAGCCTGCGCCTGCTCCCCAATGACACGCCGGGCACGCCGCCGCAAAAGCACGACCACGTCGATCTGGTGTTTGAAAAAACCACCCTGCGCTTGCGCGATCCGCGCCGTTTTGGTGCGGTGCTGTGGCTCACGGGAGATGCTTTCAAGCACCCCCTGCTCGCCAAGCTCGGCATCGAGCCGCTGGATCCGGCCTTTGATGCGTTGTGGCTCAAAAACCATTTCAAGGGGGTTAAGTCGGCCATCAAGCCAGCGCTCATGGATGGTCACCGCATCGTCGGCATCGGCAACATCTACGCATCGGAGAGCCTGTTTCGTGCCCGCATCAACCCGTGCACGCCCTCGGGCAGGATTTCCCTGCCGCGCTTGCGGCGCCTCGTGCCCATCATCAAGGAAACACTCCTTGCTGCCATCGCAGCCGGCGGCAGCAGCCTGCGCGACTTTATCCATTCAGACGGCAGCTCGGGGTATTTTCAACAACAGTATTTTGCCTACGGCCGCACCGGTGAGCCCTGCCGCATCTGCGGCCAACCCATCCGTGAAATCAAACAGGCGCAGCGCACCACGTTTTACTGCGCAACGTGCCAGGCCAGATGATTCACGAACACCTTGCCAAGCGCCCGGCAAAACAAATCAAGCCCCTTATTTGGCCGTAATGCGCAAAAACTTGGCCATCAACTCGTCTTTGGTTTCAACCCGGTTCGGGTCATTCGGGATGCAATCCACCGGGCACACTTCACGGCATTGCGGCGTATCAAAATGCCCAACGCACTCGGTGCATTTGTCCGGATCAATCTGGTAAATCTCATCGCCTTGCGAGATCGCATCATTCGGGCACTCGGGCTCGCAGACATCGCAGTTAATACATTCGTCGGTAATCAATAAAGACATTTTTTCTTCCTTTAAACTATTTTCCTGGTCAACTGCGCCATCACGGGCGCTTGTACAAACTTGGACACGTCGCCGCCCAAGAGCGCGATTTCACGCACCATGGTGGATGAAATGAACATGTATTGCTCGGCCGGGGTGAGAAAAACCGTTTCCACATCCGGATACAAATTGCGGTTCATGCCCGCCATCTGAAACTCGTAATCAAAGTCTGACACCGCGCGCAGCCCGCGTAACACAATGCTGGCGTTGTGCTCATACACAAAGTTCATGAGTAAACCATCAAATCCTAACACTTCGACATTTTTCATGTCGCCCAGAATCTCCTTGGCCATCGCGACACGATCGGCCAAAGAAAACAACGGCTGCTTCTTGCGGCTCTCGGCAACACCAATAATCACCCGGCCAAACAGGCGCGCCGCGCGCCGTACCAAGTCCTCATGCCCGCGCGTGAAAGGGTCGAACGTGCCCGGATAAACCGCAATGTTTATGCTCATAAAGCCTCCAGCAGATGAAAGTAAACCTGGCCTGCCTGCCCCGCGCGGGCCACTGACCAGCGCCCCAAGGTTTCAAGCGGCGCTTCAGCTTCCACATACAATCGCGCAGCAGGCGTTGCCAGTTCATCCAGCCGAGGCGCAATGCGCGCCAGCCAGCCCTTCCCGTAAGGCGGGTCAAGAAAAATCACATCAAACTGCCGCTGGTTTTCCCGCCCATCCACGCTTGGGGGCGCGAATTTTAACGCATCGCGCAAAAACAGTTCCAAACGGCTGCAGGCAAAGATCGCCGCGTTTTTTTGCAACTGCAAAAAAACCGCCCTGGACTGCTCCACACTGGCCACATAATCCGCCCCGCGTGAGGCGGCTTCCAAGCCCAATATGCCGCTGCCCGCAAACAGGTCCAGGCACGACAAGCCGGTCAAATCCTGCCCCAGCCAGTTAAACAGCGTCTCGCGCACGCGATCCGGCGTGGGGCGCAGGCCGGGCGCGTCCATGACCTGAATTCGCCGACTGCGCCATTCGCCCCCCGTAATCCGCATCTGGCTCATGGCGCATCGCGGCCTGATATGATGAAAACAACCGCCATTTAATCCGCCGCCACAATCACAGTCACCAAATGCTCGCGCATCACATGGCGCGCAAACGCCGCACGAATTTGCGCATTCGTGACCGCATTCACGCGTGCCGGAAAATCATCAAGATAGGTGAGCGGCAGGCTGTAAAACCCGATGGTCGATAAATAACCCAGCAATTTGGCGTTGCTATCCGTGCGCAGGGCCAGGCCATCAACCAGATTTTTCTTCGCCGCGACCAGCTCTTTTTCCGTCGGGCCCTGGGCAATGAATCGATCCAGTACATCATTCACCACTTTCACGGCATCATCCACCTGTGAACGCTTGGTTTGCAGGTTGATATCAAACGGCCCCGGCAATAATTGCGGCGAGAAATACGAGCCCACGCTATAGGCATAACCGCGTTTTTCGCGCACTTCCTGCATCAGGCGCGAGGCGAATCCGCCCCCACCCAGGGTGTAGTTGCCCACCAGCAAGGCAAAGTAATCGGGGTCACCTCGCCGCACGGCCGGCAAGCCAATATGCACGTGGCTTTGCGCGGCAGAGTGCGGCAATTTGATGACTTGCGCCTTGGGTAAAACCACTGGCGGCAAGGGCGCAATGGACACCCCTGCCGCACCCGCAGGCAAGGCTTGCGACAACTGCGCGGCGATTGCTTCAGCTTCCGCTTTGGAAACATCGCCAATCAAGGAAATCGTCGCTTGTTTTGCGCTGTAGCGCTGCTGATAAAAATCCACCAGATCCTGCCGTGTTATCGCCGCTACCGTGTCCGCAGTCGGACTCACGCCATACGGATGATCAGGATAAATGGCTGCGGCAAACCGCTTGGCCGCAATCGTTGCAGGTTGCGTATCGGCCTCCTGGATCGCTGCGATGCTGCGCTGCTTTTCACGCGCCAGCACGTCTTGCGGAAAAGTCGGCGCTGACAACACGGCGCGCAGGACGCCTAAAGCGGCCTCGCGCTCAGGCTTGGAAGACAAGCTGCGCAGCGCCACGCTCGCCCTGTCGCCACTCACCCCGCCACCCATTCGCGCACCGGTATCGAGCAAGCGCTCGGCTAACTGTTCTTCATTCAAGCCGCCCGCACCCGCGTCCAGCAAACCACGTGTGAGGCTCGCTACGCCCGCTTTTTCCGGCACGTCATAAGCCGCACCGGCGGCCAAATCAACCTGAATGTCCAGCATTGGCAGCCCGCGCGCCTGGACAAAATACACTCGCGTGCCGCTGGGCGTGATCCAGTGATCTATCTGGACGCCCGCATGCGCAGTCATGGCCAATGCAGCGCATGCCAGAAAAATCAGCAAAAACCGCATGGATCGAACAGGGTTAAAGCGCGAGGAACAGGAAAAATAATTAGGCATCATGGCTTGAGAAAATTAAAAATGATCATTGACCGCAACCCATCAATGGAGATGCGATTTGGCGTCCGGGGTGGTGCGCTTTGCTTGCGCCTGGTTTGTCTCCATAGGCTGCGGATCCAACACCGCAACCGTGAGCGTATCGTCGTTAAAGTATTTTTTCGCGACTGCCTGCACCTCTTCAGCGCGCACGCTTTTGATTTGTTCGACCATTAAATCCACGTCACGCCACGACATGCCCACTGCCTCCACAGCACCAATTTCCATCGCCTGCGCCATGAGTGAATCGCGCTTGTAAGTTTGTCCGGCGACGAGTTGCGTCTTGATCCGCGTGAGTTCGTCCTCTTTCACACCATCGGTCTGGATGCGCGCAATTTCCGCTTTCAAGGCAGTCTCCAAGGCCGCCACACTGCGGCCTTCGGCAGGTTGCCCGCCCAGCATGAACGTAGCCTCGCCACGCACCGTACTATCGTAACCGGCCGTCACCGACTGGGCGATGCGCTCGCTACGCACCAGATGCTTTTCCAGCCGCGACGCTTCATTGCCATCCAGCACCGCCGCCAAGACCTCCAAGGCATATGCCTCGCGATCATTTTTTGCGTCCGTCAAGCGCGGCACTTTCCACAGCATCGCCACATAAGGCAACTTGGCTTCGGCTTTCACCACCACGCGCCGCATGCCTTTTTGTGCCGGCTCTATTTGCGGCTTGCGCACGGGCAGGGCGCGGGCTTTATGCACACCATAGTACTTCGCCGCCAAGCGGAACACTTGCCTGTGATCAACATCGCCTGCGACGACGACATACGCATTACTCGGCGTGTACCACTGGGCATACCACTGCCGCGCATCTTGCCAGGTCATGTTTTCCAGATCGTTCATCCAGCCAATGACAGGACGGCGATACGGATGCGCCATGAACGCCATGCTGCGCGCCGCTTCAAACACCTGCGCTTGCGGATTGTCGTCCGTGCGCAAGCGCCGCTCTTCCATTACCACCTTGATCTCTGACGCAAATTCAGCCGGGGTAAACACCAGGTTCTTCATCCGGTCCGCTTCCATTTGCATCATCTCGGGCAGCGCTTTTTTCGGCACGATCTGAAAATACGCAGTGTAATCATTCGAGGTAAAAGCATTATCCTGCCCACCGGCCGCCGCCACGCGTTTTGTAAACTCCCCCGCGGCCAGGCGCTTGGTGCCCTTGAACATCAGATGTTCCAAGGCATGCGCCACACCTGACCTGCCATCTGTTTCATCCATGCTGCCCACGCGATACCACACCATGTGCACGACCGTTGGCGCACGACGATCTTCCTTGACAACCACACGCAAACCGTTAGCCAAGGTAGTCTCGAAGATCGTTGGCGGGGGTAGCGCCGTTGTAACGGGAGCAGCAAAAGTCGGCGCTGGCAAGACGGCGGCAAAGAGCAATGCCGCGCAATAAAAAAATAATTTCATGGCAGGTTGTGGTCAGTAGTCCATCGAAAGTAAAGCACCGCAAAGGAAAACCCCATGCAGCAATGCGCAAGCTGCAATCAGGGTGCAGTTTGCGCAGCGGACGCAAGCTCATGCTCTGTTAAGATTGCAGCTACGCGACATATTATCGCTTCCGTCTCTGACATCGACCCCTATGTTTAGTTTCTTCAAAAAAAAGGATGCCCCTGCCAGTCCAGAGGCACCACCATCATTAGCGACACCGCCATCAGCCCCCCCTCCCGCTGCGCCTGCTGCCAGCCCGCCTTGGCGAGACCGCCTCAAAGCGGGCCTGGCGCGTACGCGTGCAGCACTCACCACGCCCCTGGGCGAGCTATTTAGCCGCAGCCGCATTGATGATGCTTTATTGGAAGACCTGGAAACCACCTTGCTCACCGCCGATTGCGGCGTGGATGCAACACACTGGCTGCTCGATGAACTCAAGGCTGCAGTGAAGAAAAACAAGCTCGACAGCCCCGCCCAATTACGCGAGGTGCTCGCCGAGCGCATGGCCAGCCTGCTGGCACCATTGGAAAAAACACTCGATGTCTCGCCGCACAAGCCTTTCATTATCATGATTGCCGGGGTGAATGGCGCAGGTAAAACAACCTCCATTGGCAAGCTCGCCAAATACTTCCAAAGCCAGGGCAAAAGTGTATTGCTCGCAGCGGGTGACACTTTTCGCGCCGCCGCCAGGGAACAGCTTAAAACCTGGGGTGAGCGCAATAACGTGAGTGTCATCGCACAAGAATCGGGCGACCCGGCAGCTGTTGTTTTTGATGCCATTAACGCGGCGCGTGCGCGCGGGATTGATATTGTGCTGGCGGACACCGCCGGGCGCCTGCCGACACAACTGCACCTGATGGAAGAAATCGCCAAAGTCCGCCGCGTGATCCAAAAAGTGGATGCCACCGGCCCGCATGAAGTATTGCTGGTGCTTGACGCCAACATCGGCCAAAACGCCGTGCAGCAGACCAAGGCGTTCGACCAATCCATTCAGGTCACGGGTCTGGTGCTCACCAAACTGGATGGCACAGCCAAAGGCGGCGTGCTCGCCGCCATCGCGCGACAATGCCCAAAACCTGTACGTTTTATCGGCGTGGGCGAAGGGATTGATGATCTGCAACCCTTCCGCGCCCATGAGTTTGTTGATGCCCTTCTATCCGGCACAGAAAAACCGGAAAACAAATAAAGCCGCAAACGGGGCCTGTCAAAAATCGACAGGCCCGGTGATGCGCTGATGCACTGAGCCAGCAGCTGGGCCGCAACATGAAGCAAAGCAAAGAAAAGCAGGCACCCACTCTCCCCCTGCCTTAGCTTGCCGAATCCTCCCGCATATTCTCTCATCATGGCGCGGGACCGAAAATAGCCAGCAGCGTTAAATCTTTCTCTATATCAAAAAAAGAGTGCTCCGTCGTTGCGCTCACAAAGAGCACCATCCCCGGCCTGACTTCACGCTCGCCATCGGCCATGCGCAACCTGGCCAAGCCGTCCAGGACAACATAAATCTCGTCCTCCAGGTGGGGCGCTTGCATATCCAGCGAGCCCACAGGCAGGTGGTACATGGCACAGGACATTTTCGCTGTCCGCAAAAACTCCATGAAACGAGGCTCAGTGCCTTCAACTTTCTGTTTCAGATTTTCCAGATCGAATGCTTGCCAAGCACTTTCAGACATAACGCCTCCTGTTATTTAAATCCTGTATTTTTCCTGACACCCACACAAACGCACATAGCGCCGATGAGCCACCCCGCCCAGCCTTCCCTCGCGGGGAGGCTTCTATCCGGCTCGCCGCGCCGGTGATTGCACAGCGCACTTGCCCAAGCCTTTCACGTTAAACCAGCATCCCGGCAAAACACCCAACACCATCTCAGGGCACTCATGCCTCAATCCGCACCAGCACTGTGCGGATTGCGCCTTCAAAATTCAACTTCCAGTTCTTCAATGTCTATCGGCTCAAGCTTGGCTGCGGCTATCCATTCCTGCATCTCCGGCATCGCCATCACGGTCTCGCAATAGGCTGCGCATACGGGGTCAAGCGCCACGTTGTAGGTCAAAAACCGCGTCACAACAGGCGCGTACATCGCATCGGCCATACTGCGCTGCTTACCGAACAACCAGGGGCCACCATAGCGCGCAAGACAATCCCGCCATATCTCCGTGATGCGCTCGATGTCACCCTTGGCTCTGGACCATACGGTAAATTTCTTTATCTTGGCACTCACGTTCATCGGCAAAGCCGAGCGCAGCGCAGAAAAGCCCGAATGCATCTCACCGCAAATCGAACGGCAGTGAGAACGCGCAATTGGATCGCTAGGCAATAAACCGGCTTCAGGTCTGATTTCATGCAGATATTCGCCTATCGCCAAGGTATCCCAGACAGAAATACCTGCATGCTCCAAGCGCGGAACCAGCACAGAAGGAGACAACAACAACAACTCGGCTCTAGCCGAAGCATCATCGATTGCCACCAGTTTCTCGGTCACGGGCAAGCCTGCAAAACGCACCAATAACCAGCCGCGCAACGACCAGGAAGAATAGTTTTTACTGCTCAGGGTAAGCATGGCCGGCGCTGCGGGCGTTACCGGCGCGGTCGCCGATGGCGTAGTGCATCCAGTTGTTGCCTGCGTATGGGCTTCCACTGAATGGGTTGTTTTGGCTTTGGTCATGAAAACTCCACTAAAAAAGAGGGACTACCTATGCTATTCGTGAGATACACTTATAGGTTGCATGCAAAAAGTTATAGACAAAATCTGCCATCGCGCCATCATTACTTATTGCTCAGCCGCCAAGTGAAAACATCATAGCGCTTTTGCCAGATATTGCTGGATATTGCCTTTTCCCCGCTGTTTTTCGCCCTGTTTTTCGCTCTGTTTTTCGCTTATTGACCCAGCCCTTGATAATCATTCAAACAATGATCTTCACGCTGCCCGACCAAACGTTCCAGCAAAGTGCATACCATCTCTCTTATTCAAGCCCCACATCAACCACCTCGGCCCACCTCGCCGTAGCACTTTCGCATGTATTTTGCTTGAGCCTCCCCAGTAAGCATCTTGAAAATCGTTAGGACACCCTAGCCAAAAAGGATTTTTCCATGGTCACGACTACCGCGCCACATTACCAACTGTATCAGGCTGCCTTTGATGCCTGTTATCCCATGCGGAGCACCGCACGCGCGCTCACCCCCTGGCTGCATCAAACCATGTCGTGGATGCCCGATAACTTTTTCATTCGCAAGCTCACGGCCATGTGTGAAGCCGTTGCCTTGGCGGGGCTCACGCACGAGCGGCCAAGTTTTGGCATTGATAATGTTGAAGTGGATGGCCAGACCATTGCCGTGCATGAAGAAGCCGCGCATGCCACCCCCTTTGCCACGCTGCTGCATTTTCGCAAAGACATGCCCAACCCTGGCCCCAAAGTACTGCTGATCGCACCGATTTCCGGCCACTTCGCGACCTTGCTGACCAGCACCGCGCGCACGCTGTTACAGCATCATGACGTCTACATCACCGACTGGCACAACATCCGCGATGTGCCACTCGCGGCCGGTACATTTGACATGGATGCCTTCATTACGCATTTGATTGAATTCATCAATCATTTAGGGCCTGAAAATCATCTCGTCTCGATTTGCCAGCCCACCGTTGGCACCCTGGCAGCGGTGGCGGTCATGGCGGCGAATCAAAGCCCCAACCAGCCGCGCAGCATGACGCTCATGGCCGGCCCCATTGATTGCCGCATCAATCCCAGCACCGTCAATAAACTGGCCACTGAAAAACCCATTGAATGGTTCAAAAAAAATCTCATTGGCGTTGTCCCCTTGCGTTACAAAGGCGCCTTGCGTCGGGTGTACCCTGGTTATATGCAAATATCCGCCTTTATCAGCATGAACGCCGAGCGCCACATGGATTCCTTCCGCCACATGTATATCAGCCGCATCGAAGGCAACCATGAAAAAGCAGAAAGCATTCGCGATTTTTACGCTGAATACCTGGCCATGATGGACATGCCTGCCGAGTTTTATCTCGAAACGGTTCGTCTCGTATTTCAGGAAAACGCGCTACCGCGCGGCAAGCTAACTTATCGCGGCCAGCCGGTTAATCCTTCTGCCATTCGCCGGACGGCCTTATTCACGATCGAGGGCGAAAAGGATGATATTTGCTCCATCGGCCAAACACTATCCGCCCACGATTTATGCAGCAAACTCGCGCCCTACCGCAAGCAGCACCACCTTCAGCCTGGCGCGGGGCATTACGGCGTGTTTAACGGCAAGCGCTGGGAGCGCCAGATTTATCCGCGTGTGCGTGCCTTTATTCATGACTTTGACGAATAAGCCAATGACCAAACGCATCAATCAATCAGTCTCCGCACGCCGTCCATAGCCGACAATCCCGCCCCGAAAAGTCGGCGCTGGCAGGACGGCAATGATCATCTTCACGTGCCAGGATGAACACGGCATGAATGCTGCATTTTTCCCGGGCAAACGCACAAACGCTCAGCCATCGGGCTCATGTTGCACTTGCTCCTGCATTTACTCCGCCGCCTGCAAGGAATATCTCACCTGGCCCGCAAGTCCTCGCCTTGATACCCAGTAAACTACGTGACCATCTCACTGTCCGCTTGACGGCTCTCGCTAACGCGCATGGCCGCCAACGCCCACCCGCGAGATGAAAACGTGCGCGAGCATACCCCAAACCCACACCCCGCCCCAGGACGGGGCTTCCAATCGGCTCGCTGCGCTCGATAGCTCACGGGGCTCCGTTTCTGTTTTTTCACGCTAACATCCGCCTTATTTCATTTCGTAATGTCTGCACCTAACGTCCCCATGATCCACTTTGACTGCGTTTCCAAGCGCTACCCGCCGGGCATGGATGCCTTGTCCGCGCTCAGTTTTACGGTGGCTGAAGGGGAAATGGTCACCATTACCGGCCATTCAGGCGCCGGCAAATCCACTCTGCTTAACCTCATCGCCGCAATCGAAAAGCCTACCTCGGGCAGCGTATTAGTGGCCGGACAAAATGTCGGCAGCCTCTCGCGTACCGCCTTACCCTACTTGCGACGCCGTTTGGGACTGGTGCTGCAAAATCAACAGTTGCTGTTTGACCGCACCGTATTTGATAACGTGATGCTGCCGCTAGCCATCACCGGTTTCCCACCCAAAGAAGCTGCACAGCGCGTACGCGCCGCCCTCGATAAAGTCGGCCTCGCCGCACGGGAAAAAGCCCTCCCGATTGCCTTATCCGGCGGCGAGCAGCAACGCGTAGCCATTGCCCGCGCTGTGGTCAGTCGCCCGGCGATTTTATTGGCGGACGAACCTACCGCACATCTGGACAGCGCAACAGCCGCCGATGTTGCCCGCATTTTCCATGAATTCAACCGCGCAGGTGTCACCGTGCTGATCGCCACTTACGACGCACAGCTCTTCCCCGCTGTCCGTTCCTTGCACCTGGACCACGGGCACCTCATTCCTTCAATTCCTGAGCACAGCCTCACCCGCGCGTCATGCTGAACACCTGGCTCCATCAGCACCGCCTTGCACTGCGCCTTGCACTGCGCAGGCTCAGCAAAACGCCCTGGATTACGCTACTCTCATTGCTAGCCATCGGGATTGCCATTACGCTCCCCGTCGGCGGCCAACTCCTTTTGGATAATGCGCGTCAGCTTTTGCGCAACGCCTCAACCACACCGCAGATCTCTATCTTCATGGCCACTAGCGCTCGCCGCGCAACAGCTGACGCCTTGTCCGCCAAATTAAATAACCATGCAGCTGTCGCCCGGTTTCAATTTTTACCTCGCGAAGCAACCCTGGCGCGCATTAAAACCAATCCCAACTTGCGTGAAGTTGTTGAAGCGCTGCCTGACAACCCTTACCCTGACGCCTTTATTGTCACCGCTCGCGACGACTCAGCTGCCTCTCTCGACGCGCTGGCTGAGGAGTTCCGCCAATGGCCTGATGTCGCCCACGTACAACTTGATTCCGCGTGGGTTCGCCGTCTGGATGCCTTTTTGCGTTTAGGCCGCAATGCACTCGCCCTGCTAGATGGCTTATTGGCCGCCGGATTAGTCGCCATCACCTTCAATATCACGCGCATGCAAGCGCTCACGCATCGCACAGAAATCGAACTATCCCAATTACTGGGCGCAACCCCGGGCTTTATTCGTCGCCCTTTCCTTTATTTTGGTGCCCTTCTTGGCCTGGGTGGCGGCCTCACGGCCTGCGTCCTTGTCACCCTTGCCACTTGGTGGCTAGACCGCCCCCTTGCTGATTTACTCTATCTTTACGATATTCGCTTTTCGTTGCAGCCCCTCCAGCTACGCGATACAGCCGTCTTGCTTGGCGCTTCAACTATCCTGGGATGGTTGGGTGCGCTACTCTCCCTGGGACAACGCCTCCGGCGCACTTGACATGAAAAGGAATCCGCCCGGAATTCGCGCCGCAGGCGAGATAGCATGCGCAGTTCAAGCGTTTGTTAGAAGGGGGAATTGGTAAAATTTGAAACCGCGTCCTACCGGATAATGGCTCTCGATTTAATCTCCGTAACTGATCCAGTTTATGGCAGCATGTTGAAAAAAGACTGGTTGCCTCGCTCACCCGTGTCAGCTATCGCAGTTGCGCGCAGTTTCAATTTGGGCTGCCAACATCGAATTGCACGCTTCGCCCTGAACTTACAGAAAATTTAGCACTCTACCCTACAGAGTGCTAATATATTTCCCTACGGAGGTAAAACATGAGTCACGCGTTATCTCAATTGCAGTTTCCATCGCTATCGTCAAGTGGCAGTATCGAAGCGTATATTTCAGCTGCGAATCGCATGCCTATGCTCAGTGAGTCTGAGGAATTGGCTTTGGCGCGGCGTTTTGTTGCGAGCGGTGATATTGAGGCCGCACGAACATTGGTCACATCTCATCTCAGGCTGGTTGTCGCCATCGCGCGCGGTTATTTGGGTTATGGCTTGCCCCATGCTGACCTTATTCAGGAGGGTAATATCGGCTTGATGAAAGCAGTCAAGCGTTTCGACCCCGATCGTGGCGTGCGCTTGGTGTCGTTTGCCATGCACTGGATCAAGGCGGAAATTCACGAATACATCATTAAAAATTGGCGTCTCGTGAAAATTGCCACGACAAAAGCCCAGCGTAAATTGTTTTTTAATTTGCGCAGCATCAAAGCCTCCCTTGCCCAAAATGAAGACACCGCGCAAAGTTTTGGCACATTAACCGATAGCAACGTTCACCATGTTGCTCAGAAACTCGGCGTCAAACCTGAAGATGTCATCGAAATGGAAGCGCGTTTTACCGGCGGGGATATTGCACTGGAACCTGGAAGTGATGAGGAAGATGACCATCTTGCACCCATTGCCTATTTAACAGCAGACAGTTCCACCGAGCCAGTCGCCGTTATGGAACGTAAAGCCCTGGATCATTTACAAGACGAAGGCTTGCAAAACGCACTCGGCGCACTGGATGACCGGAGTCGAGACATCATTCAGCGTCGCTGGCTTGCGAAGGATGGCATAGCTGTTGCCACGCTCCATGAACTGGCAGATGAGTATGGAATATCTGCGGAACGCATCCGCCAGATTGAAGTCAAGGCGCTTCAGCGAATGAAAAGTGTACTCATCACCGCAGCTTAAGATAAGTTCTCGCGGCGAGCGATGAAGGCAACCGCACCAGCCCTATAAAAAAGGCCTTGGAAATAAATCTTCCAAGGCCTTCTTTCTTGCATCTCTCAACTGCTGAAAATTCTTGCATCGACATCAAGATGTTATTTGCGCAGTTCAGCCCTCTGCCAAAAGCAGCCTTATATCTTCCGCAATATGTTGCGCTGATTCGCCATACTTGACATACAACCGCAAACGCCCTTGCAAATCATAGATATACACACCTGCAGAATGATCAACTGAATAAGCCTCCGGCGTACTGCCTGGTTGCTTTTTATAAAACACCTTAAACGCGGTGGCTGTCGCTTCCGTTTCAGCCAAGCTCCCTCTCAAACCCAAAAAGGACGGGTCAAAAGAAGGCATGTACTGTGCCAGAAGCTCTGCCGTGTCCCGCTCAGGGTCCAGCGTGATAAAAATCACCTGGACCCGATGCGACGCTCCTCCCAGCAATGCCATTGTCTGCTTGAGCGTTGAAAGTGTTGTCGGGCAAACATCCGGACATTGCGTATAACCAAAAAAAACGATCGCAACCTTGCCCTTAAAGTCAGATAAGCGACGCTGCTTGCCATGTGGATCCTGTAATGAAAAATCAACACCCATCGCCCCACCCGTAACATCCGTTGCATGGAAATGGGGCGCAGGCGTGCACCCGGTGAGCAGCAGTGCGGCTATCAAGAAAAACAAGCGATGCATTATTTGACGTAGGGGATATAGTGATCAACCAGCAATACAGCAAATAAAAGCGAAAGATAAGTAATTGAAAACAGGAATGTCTTCTTCGCAATCAAATCGCTATAACGCCGCCAGACTTTCCACGCGTAAACCAGAAAAATCGCATCCAGGATCAGGGCAGCGAACAAATATACCCATCCACTCATGCCTATGATGAATGGCATAAGTGTTACTGCCGTGAGCAATATCGTGTACAAAAAAACGTGTAGACGGGTAAATTCAGGGCCATGCGTGACTGGCAGCATGGGAACGCCTGCCGCCGCATATTCTTTTGTTCTGTAGAGTGCCAAAGCCCAGAAATGAGGCGGAGTCCAGATGAAAATAATCAGCACCAAAACCCAGGCTTCTGCAGGCACTGAATTCGTCATGGCAGCCCATCCTAAAGCAGGTGGCATAGCGCCCGATAGCCCGCCAATCACGATGTTTTGCGGCGTCCTTGGTTTTAAAAAAAGCGTATAAATCACTGCATAACCAAGAAACGTCGCCAAGGTGAGCAACGCAGTCAGCGTATTGACCCATACGAACAGGATCAACATCCCCAGCCCACCCAAAACGCTAGACCAGCCCAGCGCTGCTGCAGCACTAATTGCCCCGCGCGCCGTAGGCCTGCCACGCGTGCGCGCCATTGTCTGGTCAATTTTCAACTCAACCAGGCAATTAAATGCTGCAGCAGCTGCAGAGACCAGACCAATACCAACGGTTGCAGCAATCACGCGCCAGAAAGTGAGGTTGTCACTTGGGGCAAGGAGCATGCCAATGAAGGCACAAAATATGATGAGAGAAATTACGCGCGGTTTTGTCAACGTAAGATAATCGCCGACCATGACACCAAAGTTATTGCCCAAACTGGGGGATGCTGGCTGATGCGGAGTTGCTATCGTCATGGTAAAAAGTCCCGCTCTATCTAAACTAATCCTGAAAAGCGCAGCAAGTGCGCCAAGTCTTTAAGTATGCCTTTCGGGCTTTTTTGATCGTCGTACCGCAGTACCAAATTACCCTTAGGGTCTATCAAGTAAATGTAAGCCCCCGGATCTTTGCCTAGCATTAAGTCCGGCAAATCTTTTGCACTGCCCACGCGGGTCAGATAAAGGCCAGTGTGTTGCTTCAAAAGTTGTGGATCTATCTTTCCTTCCCCTGTGATAACCCACACCCTCTCTACATGCGCCATGCCCTCGTTTTGAGCGATACGTATTTGGCGCATCAGGTACAACTTTTTTTGACATCGGACATCACACTCAGCAGGTTGCACAGTTAAAAAAATCCATTTTTTTGCCACCGCTTGTGCAACACTTAGGGTGCCGCCCTCCACCTTCAGTCCCCCCAGGCCCGCCGATTTGAGCGCTAGCAATTCACCGTGATTAGTATGGGACTCGGGCTTCCATAAGGCGAACAAGACATAGGAAGCGACAACCGGCAGGGTTGCAATGAGGAAGAATAGGATGAGTGTTCGCTGTGACTTGGTCATTTTGATTTTCGAGTATCCATCTTAAGCAACCCTAATTTCTCGGGTGTTCTGTCTTTTACGGCGCAGCAGGTAATAAGCCCAGATAGAAAACGTAGTGAGCGCCATTGAAAACCATTGTATGGCGTAGCCACGGTTCCGATCTGCACCACTTCCTGCCTTGGGCCAGTCTCGCACGAGCCCATCAGGCACATTGTTGGTCTGATAAAGAATAACGGGCTGAACCCTCAAGCCAGACCATGCCGCATAAGCACCAGGTTCTAACTCACTCCAGACCGCCCCTTCACGCGCCGCTTTTCCCATATATGCAACACGAGGTGTGCGCTGATGAATGATTCCTTCAACTGTTTGCAAGTCATGCCCAGTCTTGAATGCAGGCAGAACCTTCCGGCTATCCGTCGCATGAATCCAGCCACGATTGACAATAATATAACTATTTGTGCCAGTGATGCGCAGGGGCATGAGCACCTCATATCCAGCCTGCCCCTGGTAAATTCGGTTATCCAGCCAAATCATCTTTTCACTGATCCAGTGCCCGCTGGCTTGAGCGGGATAATCAAGCACTTGTGCAGCATTAACAAGTTCAGGGCCTAATGCAATAGGTTGCGCAAAATGAAGCTTATTGCGACGAACTGCCTGTGCTTCTCGTTCATGTGCTCTATCTAGCTGCCAAAATCCCAATTTTGATGTCAGCAAGACAACGGCCAGGGCAACAAAAGTCGGTATTAACTTTTTCAATTCGATCAAGAGTCCGATTTCTTTGCACTCACATTAACTGATAGATCCCTTGTCATTTCAACTAAACTATCCGCATAATCCCTTGGGAAAATAGCGGGAAATAGTTTGGGTACCCTGATGAAAATTGCAATTATTTCGATGCTTCTCGCAATCTTCGCGAGCTTGTTTTCTGCCTTGTTTTTCTTATTCCAGGATAAGGAAGGCTCGACACGAATCATAAAAGCACTCACTTACCGCATCACACTTTCAATTGTGCTTTTTTTAGCGCTCATTGCCGCCCATTATTTTCAATTAATCAAAAAATAAAATCGAATGGATCCTGCCCAGCTGTCGTTTTCCAGCCCATTTGCACTTAAAAAATTGGCGCTCAAAATGATGGGCGCTATTTTTTAAGTGCGCATAAAACTTAAAGCCAATACACGACAACGAACAAAAACAGCCAAACCACATCAACAAAGTGCCAGTACCAAGCAACTGCTTCAAATGCAAAATGATGTTTCGGGCTGAAGTCACCTTTAATTGAACGAAACAGCATAACAGCCAGCATGATTGCGCCAAGTGTCACGTGAAAACCATGAAAACCAGTCAGCAAATAAAAGGTGCTGCCATAGCCGCCTGTCGATAGTTTCAAGTTCATTTCAGAATAAGCATGTGAATACTCTTCTACCTGAAACGTCAAGAAAATTGCACCTAATACAATGGTCAAAAACAGACCAATAATTAGTTGCTTGCGCTGCTCTTTCATCAACCCCCAATGCGCCCAAGTTAGTGTCGCACCAGAAGCCAGTAGCAGCAGGGTATTAACAGCAGGCAACCCCCAGGGCAACATGGCGTCCCAGTGTTCCTTAAAGGCTGGGCCTGCCGTCGGCCAAACAGCTTTGAATCCCGGCCAAATCATGGCATTTTCAAGGCTGGACAAATCCGGAACGGAAATTGTTCGAATATAGAAAAGCGCACCGAAGAAAGCTGCGAAAAACATGACTTCTGAAAAAATAAACCACCCCATACCCCAGCGAAAAGAAACATCCACTCGTTTGTTGTATGCACCAGCCCGCGACTCGCCAATTACTTTGGCAAACCAGCCATGCATCATATAAAGCAAAACAACTACCCCGGCAAGCAGGGTTGGCATTCCCATGCCAATTTTATTCATCGCCATCACAGAACCGGCAGCCATCAACAACAGTGCAAATGACGCCACCAGAGGCCATGCTGAGGGGCCAGGAACGTAGTAGTAAGTTTCTTCTTTTTGTGCGGCCATATCGATCTCCCTTTAAATCTTGAACTTAGGCTGATGTTCCGATGGATGCCAAAATTACTTTGACGAGCACCAAAACACCGACTACAAAAATAATTCCTCCGACGATGCCAGCAATAATCGCCTGTGACACAGAAATACTTGCGGCATCTGACGCATAGTCTTTTTTACGCCGAATCCCTAAAAAAGACCAAAAAACAGCTGCCGCCAAGGTCAGTAAGCTTGCTTTTTGGGTGCCACCGGCATTCTCATCACCAGGCTTCATACACCCCCCTTCACAGGCTCCGCGGCACCTTGTCCTGAAGCAGACCGTTGATTCCCCTCAACCTCAAAAAAAGTATACGAAAGTGTAATGCTGGTTATTTCTTTTGGAAGTTCAGCATCCACGACAAACACAACTGGCATATCACGCTTTTCGCCCGCCGCTAATGTCTGCTTATTAAAGCAAAAGCACTCAAGCTTGCGAAAATGCTCGCCAGCCAATGGCGGACCGTAACTTGGAATCGCTTGCCCTGTCACCGCTACGTCCCGGTTATTCACCACTTCAAAAGTGACTTGTATAAGCTCACCAGGGTGAACGTTGACATGGCTTACCAAGGGCTTGAATTTCCAGGGCATATTATGCACATTGGTATCAAACTCTATTGATATTTGCCGTGTTTTATCTATCTGCGTATTCACAGGCAAGTCGGTTACACCTGTTTGATTTATTCCTAACACGGTGCACATGACGGGATAGAGCGGAACCAAAGCGTATCCAAAACCAAACATGGCCACTGCGAAAGCGCCCAATTTAAGCAAAGTGCTTTGGTTACGCTTAACAACTACTGGCGCAACCGGCTCATCTGGGTGCATCGTCATTTGCTTGCATACCAGGTGAGCGCGATATAGCCAAAAAAAACGACTGCAGCAAACAATGCAAGTACTGCTGCAGTCACTCTTTTTTTGATTTTTAAATCAGCAGAAGCCATATTTTCTTTTCGGGATAAACCGCAATGTATCTTTGAAGGCTACCAGCCACTCAAATTATTTAACAACGGGCTGGACTTCCCAGGTATGGTGTGGCGCAGGCGAAGGCACATCCCACTCCAATCCCTCCGCACCGTCCCACGGCTTGGCTGGCGCCTTCTCCCCCCCCCTGATACAGACGATTACGTTGTAGAGAAACAGCAATTGAGACAAGCCGAAGCCAAAAGCGCCCAGTGTGGAAATCTTGTTGAAGTCCGCAAACTGCAAGGCATAGTCAGGAATACGACGTGGCATACCCGCCAGGCCAAGGAAGTGCTGAACAAAGAAAGTCATGTTAAAGAACACAAATGAACACCAGAAATGAACCTTGCCCATGGTTTCGTTATACATATGCCCAGTCCATTTGGGCAACCAGTAGTAGGCTCCTGCAAATGCAGAGAAAAGAGCACCGGCCACCATGGTGTAATGGAAATGTGCAACAACGTAATAGGTATCCTGCATTTGGACGTCAACTGCAGCCATAGCAAGCACAAGTCCCGAAAAACCGCCAATGGTGAAGAGGAAAATAAAACCGATCGCAAACAGCATGGGGGTTTCAAACGTCAGAGAACCACCCCACATCGTTGCCGTCCAGTTAAAAATCTTCACCCCAGTCGGCACTGCAATGAACATGGTTGCGTACATGAAATAAAGCTGTGCCGTCAGTGGAAGACCTGTCGTATACATGTGATGAGCCCACACTGTAAATGACAGAACACCAATCGCGGCTACCGCATAAACCATTGATGCATAACCGAATAAAGGCTTGCGAGAGAAGGTTGAAATCACTTGGGAAATAATGCCAAAACCCGGAATGATGACGATATAGACCTCAGGATGACCAAAAAACCAGAAAATGTGCTGAAACAAAACAGGATCACCACCACCTGCTGCATTAAAGAAACTTGTGCCAAAGTGACGATCTGTTAACGTCATCGTTACAGCGCCAGCCAAAATGGGCATAACCGCAATGACCAGAAATGCAGTCACCAGCCAAGTCCAGCAAAATAAAGGCATTTTCATGAGCGTCATGCCAGGAGCACGCAAGTTCATGATGGTAGTCGCAATATTAATCGACCCCATGATGGAGGAAATGCCCAAAATGTGAATCGCAAAAATTGCCATATCCATACCCATGCCTTGCTGAATGGTCAGCGGCGGGTAAAGCGTCCACCCAGCCGCTGCGGCGCCGCCAGGAACAAACAAAGAAGTTGTCAGTAACAGGGCAGCAGGCGGTAGCATCCAAAAGCTCAGATTATTCATGCGGCCAAAGGCCATGTCTGAAGCACCAATTTGCAGTGGCAGCATCCAGTTCGCAAACCCGACAAAAGCCGGCATGATCGCGCCAAAAACCATAATCAGGCCATGTAGCGTCGTCATCTGATTAAAGAATTCAGGTTGCACAATCTGCAAGCCTGGCTGAAAAAGCTCAGACCGAATGGTCAGCGCCATACAGCCACCGACCAAAAACATGGCAAAACTAAACCACAGGTACATCGAACCAATATCCTTATGATTGGTTGTCGTAATCCACCGCATGATGCCGCCAGGCTCATGCCCATGGTCGTCATGGGCAGAAAAATTCCCGTGTGCCGTTGTAGTTGCTGTATTCATGTTGCTCTCCTGATCTTTCCTAATTAAGCATGAAGCTATCAATAGTTAGCTGCAAAGCAGACAATCACTTGGCGTGGGACTTAATTTCTGCGGGCTGAACAATATCCCCCATTTTGTTACCCCACGCATTTCGCTCATAAGTAATAACAGAGGCAATTTCGGCATCCGAGAGCTGTTTGCCAAATGCGGCCATGGCAGTTCCCGGCTTGCCATTGACAACCAGGCCAATATGCCCCTCTTTCGGACCCGTAGCGATCTTAGACCCATCCAAAGCAGGAAACGCTGGCGGCAAACCCTTACCGGTGGGCTGATGGCAAGCCGCGCAGTTCTGCAAGTAAACAGCCTCGCCACGCGCCATCAACTCTGGCAACGTCCATACCTTTGCTGGATCATCCGCAGCAGCAGCCATCTTGGCTTTCTGCTCTGCCACCCACGCCGAATACTTCTCTTGCGATACCACATCCACAACGATAGGCATAAACCCGTGATCCTTGCCGCACAATTCAGCGCATTGACCACGGAAAGTACCCTCACGCTCAGCGCGGAACGAAGTATCGCGAATAAAACCCGGCACAGCATCCTGCTTTACTGCGAAAGCTGGCACGAACCAAGAGTGGATGACATCCTCTGCCGTAGTCAGAATACGTACTTTTTTACCAACCGGAACCACCAAATGATTATCCACCTCGAGCAAATAATGCTCACCTTTGGGCACGTTGCCATCAATCTGCTCGCGTGGCGTAGACAAGACACTCTTGAACTTGATACCCTCACCCTCGCCCTTGATGTAGTCATACCCCCACTTCCACTGATAACCCGTCGCTTTAATGGTGATATCAGCACCCGTCGCATCACGCATGGACACCAGCGCCTTGGTCACCGGCCAAACCATCACGAGCAAAATAATCGTCGGGATAACGGTCCACAGAATTTCCACTGTCGTATTTTCATGAAATGCAGCAGACTCGCGCCCTGGCGCCTTGCGGTGTTTGACAATGGAATAAAACATCACCCCAAAAACACCTACAAAAATAACGCCACAGATGTACATCATCATCATGTGCAAGTCATATACAGTATGCGCAAGCTTCGTCGCGGGTTCCTGGAAATTAACCTGGTAAGCCGCATTCGCAGAGTAGGCTAGCAAACCCAAAACCAATCCAGCGAAAAGACGTGACACCCCCAACTTTTGCGTTGATCCGCTCATCTTTAAACCTCTTTTTTTATATCAAGAATCAAGAACAAAACTTATTCCCCATTTGGGCAGAGCTGCCCGCTGACCTTACAGCCAAACCCCACAACTTCATAAACATGAAGCTGATTTGACATAGATCAATCTAAAAATTTGACGCCAGTCTATCATGTCGACCATGATTTGCCAGGTGTAACCTCAGTGCAGAATCGAGATGGCCGTAAAACAAGTCCCGCAAGAATCTTTGTCACTGGCCTCTGTCGCTGACTCCCGCCACCGCCCGATTAGCTACCCAACGCGAGCGCCTGCAACAGAAGCTCGTGCACCCCCGCGAAGCCTCCATTGCTCATCACCAGGATGTAATCCCCCGCGCGCGCATGCATTGAAATTGACTCAACCAACATATTGATGTCATCAAAGCAAGTCGCCTTAGCCCCTAGCGGCGCAAGGGCAGCAGAAACATTCCAACCCAGATGATGGGTATAACAAATAACTTGATCTGCCAGTTCGAGGCTTGACGCCAGCCGATCAGACATCGTTCCGAGTTTCATCGTATTAGAGCGCGGCTCTAGTACAGCAAAAATACGCGCATCACCCACCTGTTGCCGCAAGCCCTCCAAGGTTGCGCGGATAGCCGTGGGATGATGGGCAAAATCATCAATCACCGTCACGCCCTTGACCTCCCCCCGCACCTCCAGTCGGCGCTTAACCCCGACAAAACACGCCAGCGCCTGAATGCCCACAGCCACCGGCACGCCAACATGCCTCGCTGCGGCAAGTGCCGCCACGGCATTTGCGCGATTATGCTCCCCCGGCAAGGCAAATGCTGGCACTCGCCCCACAGCCCTGCCTGACAAACCAAGCTCAAAACCACCCTTTGCATCCGCCGCCATGGCGCTGGTTGTCCAGCCTTCCCCCGGCCGGCCGTTGAACCACGCCACCTCCGTCCAGCAGCCACGTGCAAGAACCCGTCCTAGCGCCGACTCGGCACGATTGGCGATAATCAAGCCATTACTCGGTATCGTTCTGACCAAATGATGAAACTGTGTCTCGATGGCCGCCAAATCAGGAAAAATATCTGCATGATCAAATTCAAGATTGTTCAGAATGACCGTGCGCGGGCGGTAATGCACAAACTTTGAGCGCTTGTCGCAAAACGCCGTATCGTATTCATCCGCCTCAATCACAAAAAAAGGCGAATCAGTCAGCCGTGCGGAGAGCCCGAAATTACCGGGCACGCCACCAATCAGGAAAGAAGGGTCAAGACCGGCGAACTCTAAAATCCAGGCAAGAATGGAAGTCGTTGTCGTCTTGCCGTGCGTGCCGGCCACACCCAGCACCCAGCGACCGCGCAAAATGTTATCCGCCAACCATTGGGGGCCAGACACATAAGGCAAATTACGGTCAAGAACCGCCTCCAATAACGGATTACCCCTGGAAATGGCATTGCCAACGACATACAAGTCAGGCGAGAGGCCAATCTGGTCTGCAGAAAAACCCTCTGTCAGATCAATCCCTTGACTTGCCAACTGGGTACTCATTGGGGGATACACATTCGCATCACACCCCGTCACGCGATGTCCCGCAGCTCTGGCTAACAGCGCAATCCCACCCATAAAAGTGCCGCAAATACCCAAGATGTGAATGTGCATGCCGCTGTTCCGTGAAATAATGTCCGCAGATTCTAACCTTAGGCCTGACTCTCTCACTGCACAACCAACCCGGTTGCCTTACTATGCCGCGCAGAAAGCCCGCCCCCGCCGACACCCGCCATCTACGTCGCGCCGTTGCCATTGCAGCAGCACGGCTCATGGCAGAAGATGGCGTCGCCGATTACGCCACCGCAAAGCGCAAAGCCGCACGCAGCCTGGGCGCTGACAATGGCGAAGGCCTGCCCACTAACGAAGAAATCACTAACGAGTTGCGCCAGTACCAGGCGATTTACCAGGAAGACGAACAGATTGAGCGCCTGTACCACATGCGCCAAACGGCGCTCACGGCCATGCAACTCCTGCATGAATTCAATCCGCGGCTCACAGGTCCAGTACTGGACGGCACAGCGGCGCGCTATTCCCCGATTCACTTACAGCTCGTTGCCGACAGCAGCAAAGATCTGGAAATATGGCTACTGACCAATCAAATTGAATTTGCTACCGCATCCCTGCACCGCCATGCCCCGCATGGGCCCGAGGATCGTTTCCTGCTGGAAATGGACGATACCACCATCATGGCTGATGTTTTTTCCAGCCACAGAAAAAACAGCTCAACGCCTAGCGCCGCCATGGCAGAAGTAAAAACACTGCTTGCCAACTCAGCTACCTCCGTTCAACAAAACGCTGAAGCCCCCGGCGCACCTTGATCAAATGAAAAATCGCCCGCTACAAATTTCGCTCCTCACGCTGATTGCACTGATGGCAGGCAGCTTGGGCTATTGGCTCAATGCCCAGCGCAACACCCGCGGCACGGGCGCTCCACCTGCAGCATCCGCAACGACAACAGCCCCAGCCGTTGAGCGCCTCATGCGGACGCCTTTCGCCACCAGCACAGGCCAGTGGCAAACACTGGAGGCCTGGCGCGGAAAAATTCTGGTGGTTAATTTCTGGGCCACCTGGTGTCCGCCCTGCCGCGAAGAGATGCCATCCCTGTCAGCGCTACAAATCCAGTACCAGGATAAAAATGTCCAATTTGTCGGCATAAGCATTGATCAAGTGGATAAAGTGCGCGAATTTCAAGCGATTGAAAAAATCACCTATCCCCTGTTAATGGGGTCACCCGACGCCATGCAGCTCTCCAGCGAGCTCGGCAATGTCGCCCAAGGCCTGCCATTCACGGTCATCATCAATCGCTCAGGGCAAGTGGATTTAGTCAAAACAGGCATTTTCACCAAAGCCGAACTAGACGCCCACTTACACAGGCTGGTTGCACAGTAGACTAGACAACACGTAGCCATTTGCGGCAAACTCGCAGCTATGAAGACGCAAAAAAGCAGCAAAAACAATACAAATCAAAATCAGCCCGGCAAAATTCTTGTCCTTCACGGACCGAATTTGAACCTCTTGGGCACGCGGGAGCCGACGATTTACGGCCACACGACCTTGGCTGACATTCATGCCGCAATGGAAATTCAAGCGCGTGCAAGGGGTGCCCACCTGGAGAGCTTTCAGAGCAACCATGAGGGCGAACTGATTGACCGCATACAATCTGCTCGTGAGCAGGGTGTTGCCTTCATCATCATCAACCCTGCAGCTTATACCCATACTAGCGTTGCCCTGCGCGATGCACTAGCGGCCGTCGCCATTCCCTTCATTGAAGTGCACCTCTCGAATGTTCATGCCAGAGAGGCATTCCGTCGGCACTCCTATTTTTCGGACATAGCCATCGGCGTGATTGCAGGCCTGGGTGCGCAAGGCTATCACCTGGCGCTAGAAGCGGCCCTAGCGCAGCTTAACGCCCCCCAAACCATCATTTAAGCTTGCGGCTGAATGTACCCGCTGTTTGGCGCATCCGTTCACCGCTAGCTTACCTTAATCTATTTTTCACTGAAAGGAACGTCTCAATGGATCTGAGAAAACTCAAGACCTTAATTGATCTTGTACAAAACTCTGGCATTTCCGAGCTTGAAATCAGCGAGGGCGAGGAAAAAATTCGCATCGCCAAACACCTGCCCGCCCCACAGACCACCATGGTGAGCATGCCCGGCCTGGATAACCCCGCAGGCAACTTCAGCCATGCCATGTCGGCCGCGCAAGCCGCTGGCGCCGTCCCGCCAGCGCCGACTATTTCCGCTGCCCCCGTAGCTGAAGCCGCTACCGGCCATCAGCTCAAAGCCCCCATGGTGGGCACCTTCTATCGCGCCAGCGGCCCCGACGCCCCACCCTTTGTGGAAGTTGGCCAATCCGTCAAGGCTGGACAAACCCTCTGCATCATCGAAGCCATGAAGCTCATGAATGAAATCGAATCCGATATTTCTGGCACCGTCACCGCGATTCTGGCGGACAACGGCCAGGCCGTCGAATATGGTCAACCCTTATTTGTCATTAGCTAATCGTCATGTTCGGTAAAGTTCTGATTGCCAATCGCGGGGAAATTGCCCTGCGCATCCTGCGCGCCTGCCGAGAGCTGGGCGTGCGTACTGTTGCGGTCCATTCTGAAGCGGATACAGAAGCCAAATATGTCAAGCTGGCGGACGAATCCGTGTGCATTGGTCCGGCCTCATCGAGTTTGAGCTACCTCAATGTGCCCGCCATCATTTCTGCTGCGGAAGTCACCGATGCAGAGGCCATACACCCCGGCTACGGCTTCTTGTCTGAAAACGCTGACTTCGCCGAACGGGTGGAGCGCTCTGGCTTTGCCTTCATCGGCCCGCGCCCGGAAACCATCCGCCTCATGGGTGATAAGGTCAGCGCCAAACAAACCATGAAAGAAGCCGATGTGCCTTGCGTGCCAGGCTCCGATGGCGCCCTGCCTGAAGATCCCAAAGAAATCACCAAAATCGCGCGTGCCGTTGGTTACCCGGTCATCATCAAGGCCGCAGGCGGCGGTGGCGGTCGCGGCATGCGTGTAGTGCACACCGAGGCTGCGCTGCTAAACGCAGTCACCATGACGCGGAGCGAAGCCGGTGCCGCCTTTAACAATTCCACGGTATACATGGAAAAGTTTTTGGAAAATCCACGTCACATCGAAATCCAGGTGCTCGCCGACGCATTTGACAACGCGATATACCTTGGCGAGCGCGATTGTTCCATGCAACGCCGCCATCAAAAGGTCATCGAAGAAGCGCCCGCCCCGGGCATTAGCCGCAAGCTCATCGCCACGCTGGGTGAGCGCTGCGCGCAAGCATGCCGCCTCATCCATTATCGCGGCGCGGGCACGTTCGAGTTCCTGTATGAAAACGGAAAATTCTTCTTTATCGAGATGAATACCCGTGTCCAAGTCGAGCATCCGGTCACCGAGCAAGTCACCGGCATTGATATTGTTCAAGCCCAGTTGCGTATCGCCGCTGGCGAAAAACTCGGCCTCGAACAAAAGGACATCGAGATCCGCGGCCATGCCATCGAATGCCGTATCAATGCGGAAGACCCTTTCAAGTTTACCCCGTCGCCCGGCAAGATCGAGACCTGGCATGCGCCCGGCGGCCCTGGCATTCGCGTAGATTCGCACGCCTACTCCGGCTACACCGTACCGCCGCATTACGACTCCATGATCGGCAAGGTCATCAGTTGCGGCCACACGCGCGAACAGGCGATTGCACGCATGAGCATTGCGCTCTCTGAAATGATGGTCAATGGCATCAAGACCAACATTCCACTGCATCAAGAGTTGATGCTGGACGAGCGTTTCCGTCAAGGCGGCACAAGCATTCACTACTTGGAAGAAAAATTAGCCAAGAAAAATGCCGCCCTCAAATCGCAATAATCACCATGTGGCTAAGCATCACAATCGAGACTGACGCCATACACGCCGACGCCCTGTCAGACGCCTTGATGGGCGTCGGCGCGATTTCCGTCAGTGTGGAAGACGCCCTCGCGGGCACGGAATTCGAGACGCCGCAATTTGGCGAGCCCGATGACTTGATCACCGCACCGGCTACCCCGTTATGGTTACAAAGCCGCGTCATTGCCTTGTTTGAACCGGCTGTTGATATTACGGACCGTGTCGCCCGGGCTATGCAGGAAATCGGCATCACCGAAACGCCTGCCATCGACATTCAGGAAGTGGCAGAGCAAGACTGGGTTAGGCTCACGCAATCACAATTTGACCCCATTCGCATCACCGACCGGCTATGGATCGTGCCCTCCTGGCATACCGCACCGAATGCCCATGCGATCAACCTGGTACTCGACCCGGGGCTGGCTTTTGGTACCGGATCGCACCCCACCACATTCCTGTGCTTGCAATGGCTCGCCGAGCAAGTTCACGGCGGGGAGACCGTGCTCGATTACGGCTGTGGCTCAGGCATCCTCGCCATTGCCGCAGCCAAACTGGGGGCGCAGGCCGTGTTAGGCGTGGATATTGATGGAAACGCCTTGCAATCCGCCCGCGATAACGCCAGCGCCAACCAGGTCGAGCTTGCCGTCCGCCACTCCAAAGAGCCCCTGGACCAGCAGTTTGACCTGGTCGTGGCCAATATCCTCACCAACCCCTTATGCGTCCTTGCCCCGCTGTTAGCTGGCTGCATTGCCCACGGCGGACGAATTGCCTTATCCGGCGTGCTGGCAAGCCAAGCGGAGCAAGTGATCGCGGCTTATGCACCCTTCATTGCACTCACCGTGGGTGCCACGCATGAAGGCTGGGTGCGGCTCGAAGGCCGCGCATGCTGACTCAGTGCCCGGCTTGCGGCCGCACATTCCGCGTCAGCGCGGAACAGCTAAAAACCAAAGCCGGGCGCGTGCGCTGTGGCGTATGTGAAACAGCCTTTAATGCGCTGGACAACTTGCAAGATACGCCCGAAGACATTCAGGCGCATTCGCCTGTTGCAGCCACACAGGTCCCGCCAGACGAGTTAGCGCCCACTGCAGTTTTTGCCGCGCCTACGCCAGGCGGCAACGAAACCGCAGCGGTGGCGCACTGGACAACCGAAGCGTGCGGAGATGCCGCAAACGCTTTCAGCCTGGATGAAAGAGAAAGCGAGAACCCGTCCGGGCGCACCATCGCAGCAAACTTGCCTGCAGAAAATCCACCGGAAACCCCACCCGCCCGTGCGCCGACAGCTCAATCCCCTCATGGCAATGCTCTGCTGGCTGATTCCTTTAACACCCTGGATGCGCTCCCGCTCAAAACAGCCAAACCCTATCGCCGCTGGTTATGGATGACGGGCTGTGCCCTGATGACCTTCGTGCTCATCGTGCAAGGCATCGTCGCGTTTCACGCGCCGCTCATCCAAAACCTGCCCGCTGCCAAGCCCGTCATTGCCAGCCTTTGCCAGCGGCTCAATTGCCCAACGCGCCTGCCTGCACGCGCGTCGCTCATCAGCATTGAAAGCTCGGACTTGCATCCCGACCCCGACCAACCTGCGCATCTGACGGTTTCTGCCACACTCAAAAATCGCGCTACCTTCGCGCAACAATTCCCCCATCTCGAACTCACCCTTACCGACATCAACGATAAAGTGGTCTTACGCAAAGTCTTGCCGCCGGCCACCTACCTGTCTTCAAAAACGTCCATAAAACAAGGCATGCCCGCTTTGGCCGATGTTTCTGTCAACCTGGTCGTGGACATAGGCTCGCTCACCGCCAGCGGTTATCGCTTGTACCTGTTCTACCCCTGACCCAGACAAATCGCTTTTTCTCACCCTCTCCAGAAGACTTTTCAAATCCATGACTACCCTCATTTGCGGCTCCCTGGCTTACGACACCATCATGGTTTTCAGTGACCGCTTTAAAAATCACATCCTGCCCGATCAGATTCATATCCTCAATGTCGCTTTTTTAGTCCCCGACATGCGCCGCGAATTTGGCGGCTGTGCTGGCAACATTGCCTATAACCTGAAGCTTTTGGGTGGCGACCCACTCATCATGGCAACCGTCGGCGAAGACAGCGCGCCCTATCAGCATCGCTTGAAACAGCTCGACCTGAATGCCCGTCACGTTAAGGAAGTCACCAACAGTTTCACTGCCCAGGCCTTTATCACCACGGATTTGGATGACAATCAGATCACGGCCTTTCATCCCGGCGCGATGGCTTACGCCCACCAAAACAAAGTGGGCGACGCCACTGGGGTACGCCTGGGTATTGTGGCGCCGGATGGCCGTGACGGCATGTTGCAGCATGCACGGGAGTTTCATGCGGCGAAAATTCCTTTCATTTTTGACCCTGGCCAAGGCTTGCCAATGTTCGACAAAGACGATTTGCTGAATTTCATGCAACTCGCCGACTACTGCACGGTCAATGACTACGAAGCAAAGCTGTTGACAGAGCGCACCGGCTGTACGCTGGCGCAATTAGCCAGTCAAGTCAAAGCCTTGATCGTGACGCTCGGTGGCGATGGGTCGCAAATCTACACGGGGGGGCGCTGCGTCGACATTCCGGCAGCCAAGCCAGATGCCGTTGTGGATCCCACGGGCTGTGGCGATGCTTATCGTGCAGGCTTGTTGTTTGGTATTGCCAAGGGCTGGCCGTGGGAAAAAACCGGTCGTTTGGCCTCGCTCATGGGCGCAATTAAAATTGCCCATCGTGGTGGCCAAAACCACAAACCAACCTGGGACAACATCGCAACGCGTTATCAAGCCGCCTTTGCTGAATCGCTGTAAGCTAACCCAAGCAAGCTTAATGCGCGCTTTGTTAATCTGTAATCTGCACGCATTTTCAATCAACTAAAACACAGGAAGGAATACCCACCATGAAAAACTATCGCTTAATGCTCATCGCAATTTCCGCGCTCATGCTGAGCGCTTGCGCCAGCCAATCCGGCTCATCGTATGAGCGCAGCCAAACGCGCGGCGAACAAAGCATACGTTTAGGCGTGGTCGAATCCGTGCGCAAAGTCAGCATCGAAGGCACCAAATCCGGTGTCGGCGCGGTGGCTGGCGCGGCAGTGGGTGGATTGGGCGGCAGTAATGTAGGCGGTGGCAAAGGCTCCACCGTTGGCGCAGTGGTCGGCGCGGTGTTAGGTGGCGTGGCAGGCAATGCCATTGAAAACGCCACCACGCGCCAAGATGGCTTGGAAATCACGGTGAGGCTAGAAAATGGCCAACTCCTTGCCGTCACCCAAGCGGCTGACGAAGTGTTTCGTCCAGGCGAGCGTGTGCGCATTGTGTCCGGCAGCGGCGTGACACGCGTCACCCACTAGACAGGGAAACGGCCAACTCAACGCATCCCGTTCGCCCTTATCCGGGAAAACGGGATGCGTTGGCGCTCTTGCGCCTCTTCTGGCGGCTTGTCCTGCCAATGGCATGGTTCCACAGGCATGCCCATGCCTCAACAACCCAGACCATCACATCTCTGTCACCTTTTTGCAACATAATCAGCGGATGACTGCATCCTACAATCCCCTTCCGGATAACTATCCCGCTTCCCGGCTGGCTAGATCCTTTGCCGTATGGCGCGGCATATTCCGTTTAACCCACCTCGTACTGCATGTCCTCACTGGCGTGCTGACGGTGGCCTGTATTTATCCCTGGATAAGCCATCCACGGCAACTTGCCCTAAAACAGCGCTGGTCACGCCAACTGCTTGCCGTTCTGGGCATGACGCTTGAAAAAGTCGGCGCTGATGACACGGCGCAAAACCCAACCCAGGCAAGCTTGCCAGCACAAGGAATGCTGGTCGCCAACCATATTTCGTTTCTCGATATTTTCGTCATCAACGCATGGATGCCCGCTGCGTTTGTCGCCAAGGATGACGTGCGCCATTGGCCTGTGTTCGGCTGGCTTAGCGCACGCACGGATACCTTGTTTTTGCAGCGTGGCTCACGGCGCGCAGCCCATACAGCACGTGATGAAGTGCTCACGCAACTCGCCAAAGGACGCCTTATCGCCTTCTTTCCCGAAGGCACAACCAGCAATGGCGATAAAGTGCACCCCTTTCACAGCGCACTCTTCCAAAGCGCAATTGACGCAGCCTGCCCCGTGACACCCTTGGTCTTGCAGTATCGGGACGCTCGGCATTTGCAACCCAGCCACGCAGCGGACTTTGTCGGCGAGATGACGCTATTCGCCTGCCTGTGGTCGATTGCCACGCATCCTGGCTTGCTGGCTCAATTAACCCCCTTGCCGATCATCACCACCGGCAACAGTGACCGCCGCCACCTGGCTGCACACGCACACCGCGCCATTGCGCATCACTTAAAGCATCAGGCCGAACCAAGCGCAAGACACATCAATCCCAACCCGTCGGCTTGATCTGCTGGGTACAAGGCAAACTGAACACCTGCCGATTTTCCAGGCGCAAGGCGGTAAGCGCCCCCCCCCACAAGCAGCCCGTATCAATCGCCACAACATCCTCCTGTGCATAAAAGCCCAGCGCCGACCAATGGCCGCAGACGATGCTGGGCGGTGGCCCGGCATCGTCCTGGCGATCCGCCTTTTTGCTGGCGGATCGCGTTGCTAATGTTTGCTGTTGAAATGTTTTCAATGCACTTGCGCGATTGTTTGCCGCAAACCACGGCACGCAACTCGCCGGGCCTTGCCCTGGCGGGGCTTTGGCACCGGGCTCACGCAATGCCAGCGCACCTTTGGATGTCACATAGCGCATCCGCGTCATCGCATTGACCACCACGCGCAACCTGTCCCAGCCTGCGAGATCGTCCCGCCAGACGCGCGGCTCCGACCCCCACATCTGGGCTAGGAATTCACGATAATTGGAGGCCGTTAACGCCGCCGAAACTTCGTCCGATAAAGCCTTGGCCTGCGCGACGGTCCACGCGGGCAACAATCCCGCATGCACCATCGCCCAAGTGCCCTCCTGATGAAACAAAGGCTGCGCACGCAACCAAGCCAAAAGCGCTTCACGGTCCGGCGCTGTCAAAATTTCATCCAGTGTGTCTTCCTTGTTGGTTCGCCCGAAGCCTTCAGCCTGCAAAATCAGATGCAGATCATGGTTGCCCAACACAACGGTTGCCGCCTCGCCCAGTGACTTGATGTAGCGCAATACCGCCAGGGATTGTGGCCCGCGGTTCACCAAATCGCCGACAAACCACAGCCTATCGTGCGCAGGATTGAACGACACGATATCAAGTAATGCTTGCAAAGGATCGAAACACCCTTGCACGTCGCCAATTGCGTAAGTCGCCATGAATGCTTAATGAACCAAGAAAATGACCTTCAATGGAAAAGTCGGCAGCCGCGTCGGCAATAAGGACGGGCAGTGAATTCGCCATTTAACCTGAAAACCTCCGTTTTCCGCTTCCAATGCAGTTGAACCGCTGGTGGACACTGAAATTTTCCTGCGCCCCCCACCTGCCGGGGGACTCCGCTACGCACCCGCTGACACGTCCGTGCGGCCGTCTGGCGTTGTCGCTTCGCGCAAGGAAACCTCGCCCGAGAGAATGCGCTCCATCTTGCCCCCCACCTCAAGCAATAAAGCCCCCTGCTCATCCACACCACGGCAAATGCCCGACAGCGGTGCGGCAAAGTCTGACAATAACACCACCTCAGCATCAGCAAAGGCATGACGCGCCGACCAGTCTTGGCGCAATGACGCAAAGCCACTGTGCGCAAACGCCTCCAACACACGCAATAGTTCAGTGAGCAACGCCGCCAAAAAGGCATTGACATCCACGCCCTGCGGCCAGGCCGCCGCTGTAGCGCGCACATCCTGCGGCAATGAATCAGGCAGATGCAAATTCAGCCCTATGCCAATGACCGCCGCCTGAGGCGCGCCCGGTACGAGCTCAACCAGGATCCCACCCAGCTTTTTGCCCTGCAGCAAAATATCGTTCGGCCACTTGAGGCGTATATCAGTCTTTACCGCGTCACCCCGGCAAAATACGCCGCCATCCCCTGCTGCCATTTTTTCCAGCGCCCTCACCACGGCCACCCCCACAGCCAGAGACAAGCCCAAAGGCAGCGTGCCAGGCGAAAAACGCCAAAGCAAAGAAAAAGTCACGCTATCCCCAGGGCTGGAAATCCATGCCCGGCCGCGACGCCCACGCCCGGCGGTTTGGCGCTCGGCAACCACAACCGTTCCTGACGGCGCACCAGCTTCTGCCCGCAGCAGGAGCTCGCCATTCGTGGACTGGCACTCAGCCAGCACATCAATATCAAAGCGACAAGCTGCCTGCCCCAAGGCTGCGACCAAACGCTGAACATCCCATGCCGATGGCAAAACTGGCGACATAGTCATTGGACCAAATAAACAAACATCATAGCCCAAGCTTAGGGTGCCGCATCAACCGGCGCGTCGTCCAAACCCAGCTCCTGAATCTTGCGCGTGATCGTATTACGCCCCAGTCCCAGCAGTTGCGCGGCTTCAATGCGCCGCCCATGCGTTGCAGCCAGTGCGCGGCGAATCAGCACGGATTCAAATTGACGCGTCAGTTCATCAGCCACATGGCCCGGCGTACCCATCAGCAATTGATCCACCTCATGCCCCAAGGCGGCTAACCAGTCGGCGCTGGCAGGACGGCGGCTGGCCGCACCCGGCACCGGGGAATCCCTGGCAGCGTCGGCTTCCCGCGGGCTTTCGCGCAAATCGGCAGGCAGATCATCAACCCCTACGCTCTGCCCTGGCGCCATGACCGTGAGCCAATGGCACAAATTTTCCAATTGCCGCACATTGCCTGGGAATTCCAGCCCCTGCAAATACTTTTGCGCCGCCTCGGTCAAGCGCTTGGGCTCGCCACCCAGCTCCTGCGCGCTCTTTTGCAAGAAGTGTTTTGCCAGTATCGGAATGTCATCCCTGCGCTCGCGCAAGGGTGGCAGGCGCAAGCGGATCACATTCAGGCGATGGAATAAGTCCTCGCGGAACAAGCCATCCCTTACGCGCGCCTCCAGATCCTGGTGCGTTGCCGCGATCACCCGCACATTCGCTTTCACCGGTTGATGTCCGCCCACACGATAAAAATTGCCGTCGGACAACACGCGCAAAAGCCGCGTTTGCAATTCAGCCGGCATATCGCCAATCTCGTCCAGAAACAAAGTGCCGTTCTCAGCCTGCTCAAAACGACCGCGCCGTTGTGTCGCCGCCCCCGTAAAAGCGCCTTTTTCGTGGCCAAACAGTTCGGACTCGAGCAAATCCTTGGGAATCGCTGCGGTGTTAATCGCAATAAATGGCGCGTTCTTGCGCGGGCTATGGCGATGCAAGGCTTGCGCCACGAGCTCTTTGCCTGTGCCCGACTCACCATTGATCAGCACCGTGGCCAAGGATTGCGATAGCCGCCCGATGGCACGAAAAACCTCTTGCATGGCAGCGCCCTGGCCCAGCATCCCAGGCACCGCACCAACAGTCTCCGCCTCGCCCGACTGTTGCACAGACTCAGCCAAAGCGCGCCTGACCAGGGCCACGGCCTGATCAACATCAAATGGCTTGGGCAGATATTCAAACGCGCCGCCCTGAAAAGCTGCGACCGCCGAATCCAGATCAGAATAGGCCGTCATGATGATCACCGGCAACTCAGGGTAATTCGCTTTGACTTGTTTTAACAAATCCAGCCCGTCCATGTCCGGCATGCGGATATCTGAAATCAAGGCCGCTGGAGAAGGCCCCTTACCCAAGGCACTGAGCGCCTCATCTGCTGTCGCAAAACTTTTGACGGCTATGTTTTCCCGCCCAAGCGCCTTTTCCAACACCCACCGAATTGAGCGGTCATCATCAATAATCCATACGGGGTTCATCATTAGCTTCCTTGTTTTTGTCTGGCGCACAATTTAACCAACCTCATCGCGCAAACCTTTCGTCAAGCCAGGGGACGCAGGGCGAGACACCAGCGGCAGCATGAGCGTAAAGCACGTATGTCCCGGCCGGGAAGCCACCTCTATCGTGCCGCCATGCTGCTGCACAAAGCTTTGCGCGATCGTGAGCCCCAGTCCGCTGCCATTTTCACGACCGGATACCAAAGGATAAAAAATACTATCGAGCAAATGCGCCGGGATGCCTGGACCGTTGTCCATCACGCGCACTTCCAAAGCCAGCTGGTAATGTTTTTTGGCCAGGATAACCTGCCTTGCCGCGCGTGTGGAGAAGGTAATCCTGCCCCTGTTTTGCATGGCCTGTGCGGCGTTACGAGCGATATTCAACACCGCCTGGATCAATTGCTCGCCATCACCCGTAATCTCCGGCAGCGAGGTATCGTAATCGCGCTGCACATACACTTCAGGATATTCCGCATGAATAAGTCGCCGCACGCGCTCAAGAATTTCATGGATATTCACCTGGGTCGGCTGCATGGCACGGTGCGACGAGAGCAAGCGCTGCATGAGATCCTGCAAGCGATCGACCTCCTGGATAATCACCTGGGTGTATTCCTTGAGCTGCCCATTGTCCAGCTCGCGTTCCAGCAGTTGCGCCGAGCCGCGAATGCCGCCCAGAGGATTTTTGATTTCATGCGCGAGATTCCTCACCAACTCGCGGCTGGCCTGCTGTTGCTGCGCCAGCTGCTCCTCGCGCGTAGCCTTTAACTGTTGATCAATCGGCCGCACCTCGAGCAACAACTGCGCACCGTCGAGCACCACTGGCGTGACCGTGCAATCCACATGCAACGTCTCTGACGCCAAGGTAATCGGCATGTTATGGCTGGTGTAACTCCATTGGTTCTTCAGCGCGCTATCGAGCGCGGCAGTCAGTCCCACCGGCTCACCCAACACTTTTTTCAATGACTGGCCAAGCAACAGGCGCGCACTGGTGGCAAACAGGTTTTCTGCCGCAGGATTGGCGTAACGAATCACGCGACAAGCGTCAACCAGCACCACCGCTGACGAGAGCAGGTCCAGACCGCCAGCCGTCATGGCTACAGGCAGGCTCATCGCATGCATGCGCCGTTATTTAAACTGCTTTGCACTAAATTTTTGGTCATTACGCGCATACTCACATCAAGAAAATGCTGCAACAATAACAGCGCGGCGGGTGCTGCGCTGAGTGCCATAGAAACCACATAGCAAAAAGCGCACCAGAGAACTTGACTAGCGCAAGTTGCCTATCTCTTTTTGCAATGCCTTGATATTACGTTCGTGCAATGCCGCCGCATCGCGCTGGGCGGGCGGCAAGCTGCCAGTCAGCGCCGCCAATTTGCGCACTTCGTCAAGCTGCTGCTGCTCTTTGGCCAGTTCAGTTTCCAAAATGGTACGCCGATCATTGTCGCGTGCGCGTTGCGCGCTGCCGGAGACTCGCGGAAAGTCACTTGGCGTTGCAGTGGCGGCTGATCGCCCCCCCGTCACGCGACGCTCTTGCGATCCGTCAGAAGCCCTGGCGGGCTCGCGCTGGCGCGATAGCACAACGCAGGCGGATTTGCCTTGCGGCTGGGTGTTGGTAAACAATATCCGGCCAGCAGCATCCGTGCATTTATAAAAAGTGCCAGCCTGCGCAATGGCTACCGTCAGCGCAAGCAGGCTGGCGGCACTGCAGACAAAAGCCATCGACGAAAAAACCGCCGCCACGGCCTTTTTGCTTATTTGGCGCCATTGCATAAGCACCCCAGACAAGTTGCGTTTTACGCCAAAACCAAACAGCGGCATTTGAACAGGCTTGCTTTGATCAGTCATTTTCATGAATTTGAGTGTAAAACCAAGAAAAAAGGACGGGCAAGCCCGTCCTTTTTTATACCATGCAACGAACCAGCAATTAAATCGAATAGTACATATCGTATTCAATCGGATGGGTCGTCATACGGAAGCGCTGCACTTCTTCCATTTTCAACGCAATGTAAGCATCTATCATTTCGTTGCTGAACACGCCGCCACGGGTCAGGAATTCGCGGTCCTTGTCCAGATACTCCAAGGCCTGATCGAGGCTGGAGCAAACAGTTGGGATCTTTGCATCTTCCTCGGGCGGCAAGTCGTACAAGTTCTTGTCTGCTGGGTCACCAGGATGGATCTTGTTTTGCACGCCATCCAGACCAGCCATCATCAAGGCGGTAAAGCACAGGTAGGGGTTGGCGCCGGGATCAGGGAAGCGTGTTTCGATACGGCGGGCCTTGTCAGACTGCACGTAAGGAATACGGATCGAAGCAGAACGGTTACGGGCCGAGTAAGCCAGTTTCACCGGGGCTTCGTAGCCAGGCACCAAGCGCTTGTAGGAGTTGGTCAGCGGATTGGTGATGGCGTTCAATGCGCGCGCATGCTTGATGATGCCGCCGATGTAATACAGCGCAAAGTCAGACAAGCCGGCATAACCGTTGCCAGCGAACAGGTTCTTGCCGTCTTTCCAGATGGATTGATGCACGTGCATGCCGGAACCGTTATCGCCAACGATGGGCTTGGGCATGAAAGTAGCCGTCTTGCCGTAGCTATGCGCGACGTTATGCACAATGTATTTCAGAATCTGGGTTTGATCCGCACGGCGCACCAAGGTATTGAATACGGTACCGATTTCGCACTGGCCAGCGGTGGCCACTTCATGGTGATGCACTTCCACCGGCACGCCACAGGCTTCCAGGGCGATACACATTTGCGCGCGAATATCGTTCAAGCTATCCACGGGTGGCACGGGGAAGTAGCCCCCTTTGACGGTGGGGCGATGGCCGGTGTTGCCACCTTCAAATTTGTCTGCCGTTGCCCACGCCGCTTCTTCCGAGAAGATTTTGCAGTAAGAGCCGGACATATCCACTTTCCACTCCACCGAGTCGAAAATGAAGAATTCGGGTTCGGGGCCGAAATAGGCGGTATCGCCAATGCCGGAAGATTTCAGGTAAGCCTCGCCACGCTTGGCGATAGAGCGGGGATCACGGTCGTAACCCTTGCCATCAGCCGGCTCAACCACATCGCAAGTCAGCACCAGGGTGGTTTCATCCATGAAGGGGTCGATATAGGCAGAGGCCGCATCAGGCATCAATTGCATGTCGGATGCTTGAATGCCTTTCCAGCCAGCCACTGAGGAGCCATCGAACGCATGGCCATCTTCAAATTTATCAATGCCAAAAGCGGAAACCGGCACGCCCACGTGCTGCTCTTTGCCACGCGTATCGGTGAAGCGAAAATCGACGAAGCGGACTTCTTTTTCTTCAACCAGCTTAAGTACGTCCTGGGGGGTCATGAATTACTCTCCTAAAAATAAGACGAAAATAAAACAGCAAAAATTACAGAATGATGCTGAAAAGCAGAAACCATGCCACGTCTGATCAATCCTGCGCGCATTGTGCCACAATTATCAACACGGTTTTCGGTTAAAAAACACCAACCAACCGCACAAAAAAGGTGCAAAAAAAAATCATATCGCACCATTTTGGTGCGATTTTTATCGAAACCGAACCTCTGAGAACAACACATCATCCGGCAGCACTTTGTCCAGACGCTGCCTGAGTTCATCCAGTGTCACGTGATGAGACGCAAGATACCCCGGAGGGAAAAATACATCCGCCTCCGCGCGCGGACCCAGATAGTGAAGTGTGGTTTGCGCAAATCCGGGCGGCTCGCATTGCAGTAATTCACGCAGATGGGCCAGCAGCACGGGGCGGGCAGGGAGCTTCAACGAGGCATTACCCAAAACATCATTCTCCGCATCGACATGCACGAGCACATCCAGCACCTCGGGATGCTTGTCAAGCACCCTACTGCGCGCCGTCTCGGCAATCCAGTGCCCTTCTGACACGCTGATATGCGGATCCACCTGTACATGCGCATCCACCAACACTTGGTGGGCCATGTGGCGCGTTCTCATCTCGTGCATGCCTTGCACGCCATGGGAGGAAACGATGGTTTGGCGAATGGCGGACACCTCTTCAGCCGACAAGCCCGTATCAATCAGCTCGCGAATGGCCTCCCATGCAAAGCGCAAACCGGCGCGCACAATCATTGCGCCCACGACAATCGCCGCCACGCCATCGGCAAAGTTAAAGCCTAACAACGCGCCGCCAATGCCGGCAGCCACCACGAGCGAGGAGAGCGCATCCGCACGGGCATGCCAGGCATTCGCCACCAGCATGGGCGAGCGCAAGCGCTCTGCTGTAATCAGCATGTAGCGGAACAGCCCTTCCTTTGCTATCAGGGTCAATAAAGCTGCCCACAAGGCCGCCACCCCGACGGGCGGCAGGCTACCCAAATCGGATAAGCGGCCAGCGGCTGAAACCAGGATCCCCACCCCCGTACCGACCAGCAACAAACCGAGCACCAGCGAGGCTGCCGTCTCATAGCGGCCATGGCCATAGGGATGCGCATCGTCAGCCGCCTGGGCGCTTTTGCGGTTGGCATACAACACGAAGCCATCGGAAATAATGTCCGCGAAAGTGTGCATGGCATCCGCCATCAAACTTTGCGAATGCGCCAAAAAACCCACCACCATCTGCATGGCCGTGAGCACCAGATTCACCACGACGCTCACCCAAGTGATACGCTGGCCATCCGCCAGGCGTTGCTGGCTATCGGGCACATGGCGATGCAAGGGGTCGTGGGTTCCGCGTGGCATGATGGAAAGTTATACTCTCAGGCTCTGCATTCTAACTTCGGACATTGAATTATGGGACGCATCAACGAGATTTTGACATTAGCACACACCCGGGCAGTCGAGCAGCAGCTCCCTTATGCAGGCGCCTTCACGCCAGCGGATGCCTTTGAACTCACACAGTTGTCAGCCGATGCAAAAATTATTGACGTGCGCACCCGTGCTGAGCGCGACTGGGTTGGCCGCATTCCTGGCGCGATTGAAATCGAATGGCTAGGCTACCCCGACATGCAGCCCAACCCGCATTTTTTGTCCGAGCTGCAACACGCGCTGACAACCGACTCCATGCTGCTGTTCATCTGCCGCTCAGGCGCGCGTTCCAGCGCTGCGGCCAAGGCAGCCTCTGCCGCGGGCTTTGCCGCTTGCTACAACATTCTCGAAGGCTTTGAAGGCGATAAGGATGCCGACGCCCATAGAAACCAGATCAATGGCTGGCGTTTTGCCGACTTGCCCTGGTATCAAAGCTGACAAACCATCCCTCGACACACGCCATGCAAACAGCCACCATACAATTTGACCACTTCAATGCCCTGGCCGACAAAGCCGCCGGTGAGCGCATCCGCGCAGCCAAAGCCGCGCTGGGCGATAAAGCCGTGTTGCTCTGCCACCACTACCAGCGCGCCGACGTATATGAGCATGCCGACATCACCGGCGACTCGCTCAAGCTCTCGCGCCTGGCCAGCCAGGCGAATGCGGAAAATATCATTTTCTGCGGCGTGCATTTCATGGCTGAAGTGGCCGACATTCTCTCGCGGCCGGAGCAAATTTCCATCCTGCCGGATTTGGCCGCGGGCTGCTCCATGGCGGACATGGCGAACCTGGCCAAGGTCGAGCACTGCTGGCGCGAGCTCTCTGCCATCATGGATCCGGATGAAAAAATCACGCCCGTGACTTACATCAATTCCGCCGCGGACCTGAAAGCCTTTTGCGGCGAGCATGGCGGCATTGTGTGCACCTCATCCAACGCGCCAAAAATTCTGCAATGGGCATTCAAGCAGCGCGAAAAAGTATTATTCTTCCCCGACCAGCACCTCGGGCGCTGGAGCGGTTACCAGATGGGCATTCCGCTGGACGAAATGGTGATCTGGAATCCTGACCTCGAACAAGGCGGCCTCACGCGCGGGCAGATTGAAAAAGCCAAAATCATCTTGTGGCACGGCTTTTGTTCCGTACACCAAATGTTCCAGCCCGGCGACATCATCAAATTCCGCAACCAGTACCCCGATGGCATCGTCATCTCGCACCCGGAGTGCAGCTTTGAAGTGTGCAAGCAATCCGACTACATCGGCAGCACGGAATACATCCTGGAAACGGTCAAGGCCGCACCGCCCAATACGCGCTGGCTGGTCGGCACGGAACTCAACCTGGTCGAACGCCTGGCACGGGAAGTCGCGCACGAGGGAAAATTTGTGCAATTCATGGCCAGCACCATTTGCATGTGCTCGACCATGCAGCGCATCGACCCGCAGCACCTGGCCTGGACGCTGGAAAACCTGGTGGCGGGCAAGGTCGTGAACCAGATCAAAGTGCCAGAACATGAAGCCGTGCTGGCCAAGATTGCCCTGGAGCGCATGCTCGCCGTCTCGTGAAAGCGCCCCACAGGAATCCGGAGTGGCTTTGCCTGCGTCATTTGCGGGCTTGGCCCACGCCGCAGGGGCTTCACCAGTCCCCTTGGGGTGCCGGCTTTTAGCGGCCGGTCCGCCAGCCTCGCCTGCCCCATGAACGCACCACAGCGCAGCTACCGCTATTACGATTTTGTCATGGCCGCGTTTGTGTGCGTGCTGCTCTGCGCCAACCTCATCGGCGCGGCCAAAGCGGCGCAAATCACCTTGCCCGTCCTCGGCGCCGTATCCTTTAGCGGCGGCGTGCTGTTCTTTCCGATCTCGTATATTTTTGGCGACATCCTGACCGAGGTTTACGGCTATGGCCGCGACCGGCGCGCCGTCTGGGCGGGCTTTGCCGCGCTGGCGTTCGCCAGCTTCATGGCTTACGTGGTGCTAGCGCTGCCCCCCGTGCCGGACGCGTTCAACCTGGGTTACCAAGAACATCTCGAAGCGGTTTTCGGCAACACCTGGCGCATCGTCGCAGGCTCCATGATCGCCTTTTGGTGCGGCAGTTTTGCCAATGGTTACGTGATGGCGAAAATGAAAATCCGGAGCGCCGGACGCAGGCTTTGGATGCGCACCATAGGCTCCACCCTGGTGGGCGAAGCGGTAGACTCCAGCCTGTTTTACGTCATCGCTTTTTACGGCATCTGGCCCGATAGACAAATTGCCAAAATCGCGCTGGCGCAATATCTGCTCAAAACCGGCTGGGAAGTGGTGATGACACCCATCACTTATCGCATCGTGGCCTTCCTGAAACACGCCGAGCGTGAGGACTGGTATGACCGCGACACCAACTTCAACCCTTTCCGCCTCAGCCCGTAACCATGACTAACGCGACGAAGGCCGGCACAGCGGCGAACTTTTCCATCGCCACCTGGAATATCCATAAAGGGTTTTCCAACTTCAATCGCCAGCTGATGGTGCACGAGCTGCGCGACCGGCTGCGCGCCTTGAATGCGGACATCGTTTTTTTGCAGGAAGTCCAGGGCCTGCACTTAAAGCACGCCGAGCGGCATGAACACTGGCCCAGCGAACCCCAGCACGAATTTCTCGCCACCGACTTTTGGCAAAACCACGCTTACGGCAAAAACGTCGTGTATGACCACGGCCACCATGGCAATGCGATTTTGTCGCGCTTTGCCATCCAGCATGAGCATAACCAGGACATCACCCACCTGCGCTTTGAACGGCGCGGCCTTTTGCATTGCGCGATTGCCTTGCCGCAACTTGCCCAGCCGCTGCATTGCGTGTGCGTGCATTTATCGCTGTTTGCGCGCTCACGCCGCTGGCAGTTGAACGAACTGGCCGATTACCTTGACACCGTCACGCCCCCCACCGCGCCCTTGCTGATTGCGGGCGACTTCAACGACTGGCGCAACCATGCCGGTGACATTCTCGCCCACCGCCTGGGTTTACGTGAAATTTTTACCCAGCCTGACTTGCACGGCACAGCAAAAACCGCCCGCCCAGCGCGCAGCTATCCTGCTGCGCTGCCACTCTTTCGGCTCGACCGGATTTATCAGCGCGGCCTGTCCATCATCAATGCGCATCGCCACAGCGGCCCGCCCTGGTCTGAGATTTCCGACCATGCGGCCCTTTCGGCCACGCTAACGCACATAGCGCCGGTGAGCCGCCCCGAATCATGAAATCCATCCGCTTCGTTGCGCCAAGGACTCGCAAACGGGCCCGCCCCGCCCATCCTTCCCTCGCAGGGAAACTTCTATCCGGCGCGCCGCGCCCGGTGATTACATAGCGCGCTTGCCCAAGCCTTTCACGTTAACAACAAACGCCTGACCCAGCCATGCCCGCCACCACGACAACGCCGCCCCATGAGCGCCGACTTTTTACCCGGTAACGCACTGCAACTGCTATGCACCGGCGCAGATTACTTTCCGTCGCTCATCGCAGCGATTGATGGCGCCCAACACGAAGTCCATCTGGAAAGTTACATTTTCGATGACGACCCCATCGGCCAACGCGTTGCCGCAGCGCTTGCCCGCGCGGCCCGCCGCGGCGTCGCCACCCATGTTCTGGCCGATGGTTTTGGCGCACGCAGGTTAACCCGCACACTGGGCGCTTCCATGGCCCGGGATGGCGTGCAACTCTTGATCTATCGCCCGCGTCCACGGCAATGGCGCTTTCATTGGCATCGCCTGCGCCGCCTGCACCGGAAGCTCGTGGTGATCGACGGGCGCATTGCCTTTGTCGGCGGCATCAACATCACCACGGACTTTGACGCCGGTTTTACCGTGCCGCGCCTTGATTATGCCGTTCGCATTGAAGGCCCGCTGGTTGAAAAAATCCACGCCACCGTCCGTCACGTTTGGCAAATCGTGCGCTGGTCGCAGTTTGGCCACCGGCCAAACGCGCCCACCTTCACGCCACGCCCGCCGCAACCCGCTGGTGATGCGCGTGCCGCGTTAGTCATCCGCGACAACCTGCGCCACCGGCGGGATATTGAAGAAACCTACCTTCATGCCATCCATGCCGCGGAAAAAAGCATCCTGCTGGCCAACGCCTACTTTGTACCCGGCCGCCGCTTTCGCGATGCGCTCATGGAAGCCGCCAGGCGCGGCGTGCAAGTAACACTCCTGCTGCAAGGCCAGACAGATTACGTCGTGCAACACCACGCCATGCTGGCGCTGTATGACTGCCTGCTTTCCGCCGGGGTGAAAATTTTTGAGTACCAGCCATCTTACCTGCACGCCAAAGTCGCCGTGATTGATGACACATGGGTCACTGTGGGCTCATCCAACATTGACCCCTTCAGCCTGCTGCTCTCGCGTGAAGCCAATCTCATCGCGCAAGACCAGGCTTTTGCCCGTACTCTGGCCGCGCACTTGCAGCAGGCGATACAGCACCAAGCGCAAGCCATCCACTCCCCCGCCCAGCACCAATCCTGGCTGATGCGCAAAATCAACATCGCCGCATACGCTGTCGTGCGCATGTTGGTCAGCGTCACCGGCTATGGCAGGCAACGCGGCAGCCATTATGTGGACGAATAACGCCCATGGCAAGCCAATGCCACCCGCTCTGATGAAACCACGCGAAAGGCAGCATAAAGACCCGCCCCTCCCATCCTCCCCTCACGGGGAGGTTTCTATCTGGCTCGCTGCGCTCGATAGCTCACGGGGCTCCGTTTCTGTTTTTCACGCCAAGCCGTGAAAACCACCCGCCAACTGTGGCAATATAAGCGCCTGCGCCTTCACCCGCCTTGCAACCCAGCCATGTCACAACACACATGCCTTTACCGCAGCCTGATCGTTGCCGTTGCCCTGGCGGCCAACGCCTGCGGCAACGCACCGACCCAGAAAGTCGGCGCTGGCGGGACGGCGTGGCAGATGGGCAATGCGCCCAGATCGCCTGTAGCGCAGGAAAAGGCCAATGAAGTCGTGCTGTTTGCGCTAGGCCTTATGAACATTGGCTATCGCTTTGGCGGCAAAAACCCCGAAGCGGGTCTGGATTGCAGCGGCATGGTGAACTATGTTTTTTCGCAATCCGCCGGTCTTGAGCTGCGAGGCTCCGCCGCCGACATTGCCGAGCGCGGCCGCCCGGTTGGCACAGGGCAAATCTATCCAGGTGACTTGGTGTTCTTCAACACAATGAACCGCCCGCGCTCCCACGTGGGCATTTACATCGGCGAAGGCCGCTTCATTCACGCGCCCAGCGACAAAGGCAAAGTCAGGATCGACAGCTTGACCAGCGGCTGGTTTGCCACACGCTTTGAAGAAGCGCGCAGTTATTTTAATTAACGCTTGCCCGGTTTTAAGCTGGCATGCCGACGGCGAAAATCGTGCATGAAACCGGCCAGATACTCAACGGCCGCCAGGCTCAACCCGTTGTAAAGCGACGCCCGCAAGCCACCCACCGCACGATGCCCGTCCAGGCCTGACATGCCGGTTGCCATGGCCTCGGCCAAAAATTGCTGCGTGAGCGCCTCATTCGGCAAGGTAAAAACCGCATTCATGCTGGAACGGTCACGCGCCATCGCCCGGCCGCGGTAAAACCCGTCACTGCGGTCGATCACCTGGTACAGGAGATCCGCCTTGGCCTGATTTTTTGCGGCCATGGCCGCCAAGCCGCCCATGTCCTGCAGCAACCAGCGCGTGACCAGCAACACCACGTAAATCGCGAACACCGGCGGCGTATTGAAATTGGATTTGGCCGCAATATGGCTGCCGTAATCCAGAAAGCCCGGCAGATTGCCTAACGCGCCGCCCTGCGTGCCTGCCCGTGTTTTGGCGAGCAACGCATCCCGCACCAGCACCACCGTCACACCGGCAGGGCCAATGTTTTTTTGCGCATGCGCATAAATCAATGAAAAGCGTTCCGCCTCACACGGCCTGGACAGGAAATCCGACGACATATCGCACACCCGCGGCACATCTTCGCGCCCCAGCACGCGATGAAACTGCAAGCCTTCCACCGTCTCATTGCTCGCATAATGAAGATAAGGCGCCGCAGGCGAAAAGGCCAGTTCATCATCCGTTGGCAGCCGCGTGAAGCCGTTGCCACTGCCGTCCCACACGGTGCGAAGCGCCCCTACTTTCACCGCTTCAGGGATCGCCTTGCCGCTCCAATAGCCCGTGTGCAGATATTCCGCAGGCGCGGTCTTGCCGCGCAAGAGCGTCATCGGCACCATGGAAAACTGCTGCGTCGCCCCGCCTTGCAACAACAGCACGTGATAATTTTCCGGCAAGTCCAACAAGCGGCGAATGTTCTGCGATACCTCTTCCACCACCGCCGCGAACCAGTCCGAGCGGTGACTGATGCCCAGCACCGAGAGGCCCACCTCCGGCACATTGGCAATCGCCTCCTGCACCTGAATCAACACGCGGTCGGGCAACGCGCCGGGGCCACCGGAAAAATTCAGCTGATTGCGGTTCAGCGTGACTTCACCCCGCATGCCCGGCCCCGCTGGCAGGCCTGGCCTGTTGCTGTTGCGCTGACTGTATTTTTCTCAGCGCTTGCCGCGTCTTTGCCCCATCTTTTAGCCGCAGCAAAAAATCCACCACCGCCTGGCGCACTTTGGCCATATGGATTTTCTTGTAGGGGAACAACGCCTCCTGGTCCATCGCATGCACCACCATCGCGTGATCCACCTCGAACACCAGCAACTCGCCCGCCTGCGTTTGGGCGCAATCAATGCACACATAATCCAGCCCGATGCGCTCGGCAATCGCCGCCAAAGCCACACCATGGCGCGCCCGGAACGCATCGAACTGTTCCATGAAAGCCAGCTCTTCTGCGCGCCTGGCGGCATCTTCGAACATATCGGCATTGACGTAATGCACCATCCAGCGCGATGACACGGCCATATGGCAAGCCAAGGGTTCACCCGCCACCAGCGCCACGCGCATCTTGCGGAACATGCCGTCGCCGCTGCGGTAATCAATAAAGCGTGAAATGAAGAACAGCGCGCCAGCCTGCCGGGTTAAATAGGCATGCATCCCACCCGGATCATCCACCCGCGCCAGCCCATGCCCGCCTTGCGAGCCCACCGGCCGCACGATCACGGGAAAATCGCAGCCGTCAAATTGCGCCGCGAGTTCAGCCGCCCCCGCTGCAATTGACGCCAACTGCCCGCGCGTGGCCGGATAAGTCAAAGGCATCAACAAGCCCGGCACGTTCTGCAAAAGCTCACTGGCCAGGGCGCGGCCGGTGTTGGGGATGAATTGCGCGGCATTGGCCACCGGCCGTGGCCAGCCGGCCAGCACCGCCTCCAAGGCATCGAGCAACACGCGATTCTCATCCGACTCGCCCATGCCCACCATGACCACATCATGCTCAGGGATGGGCTCCAAAAAGAATGCCCCGGGCGCGAGATAGTAATAAATCAACTCAACGCCGCAGCCTTCCAACAAACAATCCAGCGGCATATTGGCCGACAAATCGCCCTCAGCCATCAGCATTAAAACCGTCAGCCGCGCGGGTGTGGAGGATGCGGCAGGCGACAGGCGATAAACCCGCGTCATCGCCAAGGCCTGCGCCTGAATCGCCAAGCCCGGCTCGCGCAAACCCATCGCCATCATGGCGGTCGCCAGCGCCAGCCACAAGGACGCATTATCCGGTGCCTGTTCCGCCTGCGCCATCATCGCCTGCGCCAGCGGCCGGATATCCTCCCCGGCCAGGCTCATGCGCAAAAAAGGGGCCAAGCCCTGAAAAGAAAACCCGGCTTGATTGTGTAGAAGCGGCTGGCTGGCTGGCGTCATTGATTCCCGTGAGGCAACGAATAAAATGAAAGGCGGGCGATTGAACATCGGCTTGNNCTTGCAAGCATTATGCAGCCAATCGCAAAAGTCGGCGCTGGCAGGACGGCGCAATCGCCATGCAAACAGCCCCAAGCCGCGTTCTGGACCAATGGCCCATGAATCGGCATCTGGCCACACGGTTTTCACCCATTGCGCCAAAGACGGCATGCACAACACCACGCTTTGCCATTTATACTCGCGGCTTGATTTCCATCAAATGCTGCCCGAACCGCATCGGCTACGATCAAAATGGCCAGCGCGCTTTAAGCAAACGTCCGCCGCTTTCAGTCAGCATTGCATTCAAATTCATTCAAAACCCTACTAAAGGAAAGCCATGTCCCACTATCACGCCGCTGTATGGATTGATCACGCCCAAGCACATGTCATGCACATCAGCCCTGACGATGTCGAAGCTTCCATTGTTCGCCCGGCTAACCCGCACCAGCATTTGCACAACAAACGTGGTGCCGTGGGCGCAGGCCGCGCCCCGGAAGACCAGCACTTTTATCACGAGGTGGTGGAAGCCTTAAACGGCGCGCAGGAGATCCTGATTGTCGGCCCGGCGAGCGCCAAGCTCAACCTGCTCAAGCACATACATTCGCACGATGCGCAGTTGAGCGATAAAGTCGTCGGCATTGAAAGCGTTGATCACCCCACCGATGGCCAACTGGTGGCTTATGCGCGCAAATACTTTGAAGCTGCCGACCGCCTGCGCGGCTGATTCAACCGTAAAAATAGCAGCAAAAAAAACGGGCAAATGCTTTGCGCATTTGCCCGTTTTTTTTGCTGCATCTGCCGCGCATCACGCGTGCATCAGTGACAAAATAATCAACGCTCAATAATCAACGCTCAACAAACGCGCGTTCGATCACGTAATCGCCAGCCACACCGGTTTGCGGTGAAATCTGAAAACCATGCGCATTGAGCATGGCCGAGCAATCAGCCAGCATGGCGGGGCTGCCGCAAATCATGCCGCGATCGGTTGCCGGGTCAAACGGTGGCAGGCCGATGTCGGCAAACAGCTGGCCGGACGCCACCAGCGAGGTAATCCGCCCCTGATGGCGAAAGGGTTCGCGGGTGACAGTGGGGTAGTAAATCAATTTTTCCTTCACCATTTCACCGAGGAATTCGTCTTGCGGCAATTCTTCGGTAAAGAACTTGGCGTAAGCCAGCTCATTGGCAAAGCGCACGCCGTGAATCAAAACCACTTTTTCAAACGCTTCATAGGTTTCTGGATCCTGCACAATGCTCAAAAACGGCGCCAGGCCCGTGCCGGTGGAAAAAAGATACAGATTTTTGCCCGGCTTCAAGTCGCGGATCACCAAAGTACCCGTGGGTTTGCTGCCAATCAACACTTCGGAGCCGACCTCGATTTGCTGCAAGCGGGAAGTCAATGGGCCGTTGGCCACCTTGATGCTGAAAAATTCCAGATAATCCACATGATTCGGGCTGGCGATGCTGTAAGCGCGCAGCAAGGGACGGCCATCGACTTCCAGGCCGATCATGATGAAATGCCCGTTTTCAAAGCGCAGGCCGCGCTCGCGCGTGGTGCGGAAGCTGAACAGGGTGTCGTTCCAGTGATGCACACTGATGACTCTTTCGGTTGCTGCGGATGCCATGCGAATTTCCTTTAAATGCGTAATAAATGCGTGAATGTTGCCCATTTTACAAACTCTGGCGCAACAAGCTTAGATTCTTCCGTTCTATGTTTATGCTGCCTAGTTGCACACGATAAGCGCTCATCGGCTCACCCGCACGCCCAGCATCGCCGAAAAAGTGACTGCCGCCAGCCCCGCCAAGGCCAATAACGACAAGGGTTCGCCCAACAAGGGCACGGCGGCAAGGGAGGCCACCACAGGCACCAGCGCCAAAGTGAGCGCTACCACCTGGGGTCCCAGATGACGCACGGCCTGGGCAAACAGGATGAGCGCCACAAAAACCACCAGCACGCCCTGGAACAAGGTTTGAAACACAATCTCGCCCTGCGCCGCGGTTGGCAAATTGCTCGGCAAAAACAGCCACCATACAGGCAAATACAGCACGGCAGCGCAGAGCACCGTCGCCACGGCAGCGGAAAGTGGCGGCATGGGATGGCTGCGTAGCAGCAAGGTAAACGTCGCCCAAGTGTAAGAGGCGCAGATAAACAAGCCATCACCCAGCAACTGCCAGCCGGTGATGTGCCTGCCTGGCGCCGTGACGCTATCAATCAAAATCAGCGCAATCCCTGCCAGCATGCCGAGCAGCGCCAGCGCTTGGGGTCGGCTCGGCGATTTTTTAAAAAACAGCCAGGTAAGCACAGCAGTGGATAACGGCAAGCAGCCAGGCGCCAAAATCGCCCCGTGCGCCGCCGGCGCCAGCCGAAAGCCGGAATAAATAAAACACGCATAGCCTATGCCGCCCAACAGGGCGAACGGCAGCATGATTTTCAACGGCGGCAGCGTGACACGCGGCAAAAAAAACAAGGCCAGCAAGCCACCCATGGCCAGACGCAAGGCGGTGACATCCCAGGCCGTGAGCGTGCCTTTGCCCGCAGCCCGAGAGGCCAGAATAAAGCCGGACCAGATGCATAGTGTGCCAATCAGCGCCAGCCACCCCTTGCGGCGGGAGGCGTCATGTCCGTCCGAGGAAGCATTCAACCTTGTATCGGTCTTGACGCCCTCGCTTACGGCGCTAGACAAGGGCACCCCCCGCTGAGCCGCTTCGGCGGGTTCCTGCGGTGCCCGACAGCCTAACTGCACCATTCCTCCACAGGCGGGCCTGGCTTCTGCCTGGCGACTCTGCCGCCACATGGCCACCACGGGGGGCCACCACGGAGCCGCAGCAAGGGCACGTCCAACGGGTGTTGCACGGCTGCTCGCCGTTGGGCTTTAGCTCGTAGTTGTAGGCTGGAAGGCGTTGCATAGCTTGCAGTATATGTTTAACGTGAAATACTTAGGCAGGCGCGCCATGTACTAACCCGGCGCCGCAGTCGGCTGGCTGTGCAAANNAGCCGTGGGCCGCAACGCGGATGGGCGGGGCGGCTCACCGGAACCATGTGCGTTGGTCCATGGCAGAAAACAATGACATTCGGCACGGACGGCACTGTGTTTTCAAGATGCCCGTCCGCTGGATTTTTGTGGCGACGCATCGCCGCAAGGTATTTGACAGGGATGCCATCCGCGCAATCCTTCACCGGCCAAACCCGGCGGCTTCGCCTGGAGGTTGCTACGCAACCAAATCGCCTGGACGGGACTTGTCGCGCAACGGGTCAGCTAAAATCAGGCGCCTGAACCTACGGGAGCACAAAAAAAACCATGAGCAAAGATGTCCGCATCGGCACCCCCCTTTCCGCCAGCGCCACGCGCGTGATGTTGCTGGGTTGCGGGGAATTGGGCAAGGAGGTCATTATCGCACTGCAGCGCCTGGGCTGCGAGGTGATCGGCGTGGATCGCTATGCCGATGCGCCGGGCATGCAGGTGGCGCACCGCAGCCATGTCATCAACATGACTGATGGCGAGGCTTTGCGTGCGGTGATCGCAAAAGAAAAACCCCACCTGGTGGTGCCGGAGATTGAAGCCATTGCCACGGCCACGCTGGCGGAAATTGAACGCGACGGATTGGGGGACATGGGCGATGGCGATGGTTATTGCCCGGAAATCATCCCCACCGCGCGCGCCACGCAACTCACCATGAACCGCGAAGGCATACGCCGACTGGCGGCCCAAACCCTGGGGTTGCCCACGTCGCCTTACCGCTTTGCCGATACGTTGGCCGAGTTGCAAGCGGCAATCGAGGGTAACCATGGGGATGGCATTGGCTATCCGTGCATCATCAAGCCGGTGATGTCATCCTCCGGCAAGGGCCAGTCGCTGATCAAATCCGCTGCCGATGTGGCCCATGCCTGGGATTACGCGCAGGCGGGCGGGCGCACGGGTGCCGGGCGGGTGATCGTGGAAGGCCTTATTGACTTTGATTACGAGATCACGCAATTAACCGTGCGCGCCGTGGGCGAATCAGATGAAGTGGAAACCTTCTTTTGCGAGCCTATCGGCCATGTCCAAGTCAATGGCGATTATGTCGAATCCTGGCAGCCCATGGCGATGTCGCCTGTGGCCTTGCATAAGTCGCGCGAGGTGGCGCGGGCGATCACCACGAATTTGGGCGGGCGCGGCCTGTTCGGCGTGGAACTGTTCATCAAGGGCGATGATGTGTGGTTTTCCGAAGTCAGCCCGCGCCCGCACGACACGGGCTTGGTCACCCTGGCCACGCAACGCTTGTCCGAATTCGAGTTGCATGCGCGCGCCATTCTCGGCTTGCCGGTGGATACCCGCTTGCGCCGCGCAGGCGCATCCGCCGTGATTTATGGCGGCATGGAGGCCAAGGGCATTGCCTTTGAAGGCGTAGCGGATGCTTTGCGCGTGCCCGAATCCGACTTGCGCCTGTTTGGCAAGCCCGAGAGTTTTGTCAAGCGCCGCATGGGCGTGGCGGTGGCGACGGCCGAGACGCCCGACGAGGCGCGCAAGCGGGCGAAGCTGGCGGCGAGCCGGGTCAAACCGGTTAAAGGTGAATAACGCGCCATCAACACGTGCTTAACGCCATACCGCTGTGCATCACCGCACAGGGCCCTGCGCGATCCCGCAATGAAAAACACCTTCGCTGACCGCCTCATCCGCTGGCAGGCAACGCACGGGCGGCACGACCTGCCCTGGCAGAACACGCGCGACCCGTATCGCGTGTGGCTGTCGGAAATCATGTTGCAGCAAACGCAAGTCGCCACGGTGATTCCCTATTACCAGCGTTTTCTCGCGCGCTTTGCCACACTGGCAGAACTCGCCGCCGCGCCCGTTGAAGAGGTCATGCCGCTATGGAGCGGGCTGGGTTATTACGCCCGCGCGCGCAATCTGCACGCGGCAGCGCGCGCCGTGCTGACCCGGCATGGTGGCATTTTTCCTTCTTCCCCGGCAGCCATCGCCGATTTGCCCGGCATAGGCCGCTCCACCGCGAATGCGATTGCCGTAGTGTGCTTTGGCGCGAAGCAGCCGATTCTGGATGGCAACGTCAAACGCGTGTTGTGCCGCGCCTTTGGCATTGAAGGCGTGCCCGGCACGGCGGCGCTGGAAAGTCGGCTCTGGCAACACGGCGAGGCACTCTTGCCCCAGCGCGATGTGGCCACCTACATCCAGGCGCAGATGGATCTGGGCGCCACGCTCTGCACGCGCAACAAGCCGCAATGCGCGCGCTGCCCGCTGCAGGATATTTGCATCGCGCATGCCACCGGCCGCACGGCCGAATTGCCGCAAAAAAAACTGCGCCGGGTTATTCCCGAACGCCAGGCGACGCTCCTGGTTTTGCTCGATGAGCAGCAGCGCGTGTTGCTGGAAAGGCGTCCGCCCAGCGGCATTTGGGGCGGTTTGCTGTCGCTGCCCGAGTTACCCGCGGGGGAGCCGCTTGAAGCGTATGTCGAACGTATTTTTGGCGCGCAAACATCATTAGCCGCCGTCCCGGCAAGGGACTGGCCTGGCGACGGCTGCTTTGTCGCCAGGCCAGCGCCGCCCAAAGACGGGCTTTTGCATCGGGTTCTGGACAAGACTTTTTCCATCCCCCCTTTTACCCACACCTTCACCCATTTTCGCCTGCACATCACGCCGCTCGTATTCCATGTCCGTACAGTGCCCCGAGCCATGGAAAACGCTCAGCAATGGCTCGGCGAACAAGCACTTCACGCCGCCGCCGTTCCCGCCCCGGTCAGGCGGATTCTGGCGGCGCTGGGCCTGGCGACAAAGCAGCCGCCGCCAGCAAACGCGCGGCAACCAGGCCATTGACCGTGCCGAACACCAGGGCGGCTGTAGCAAACACAGGCACGAGATAAAACACGCCATCATGCGGCACCAGCCACAGCCGCGCGAGCAGTAGCTGCCCGCCGATATGCGCGAAGGCCGCCAGCACGCTGATCGCCACTGCGCCAAACCAGCACCGTGGCAAATGCACGGCCACCGCCAGCACCGCCAGGCTGCCCGCCGCACCGGCGAGCGCCAGAAAAAACCCCGGCGCAAACAACTGGCCAAGAAGCAAGCCACCGGCCAGCACGCGCAGCACGCTCACCCAGGCCGCATCGCGCCAGCCGTAGCGCATGAGCACAACCAGCACAATGATATTGGCCAAGCCCGGCTTGACCCCGGGCAAGGGGCTGGGCAGCGCGGCCTCAGCCACGGTGAGGGCAATGGCCGCTGCGGCATAGCGCGCGATGCGACGATCATCTTCCGTCACCACAAGCTCAATAGTTGAGGGAGTCATAACCGGCTTTGCCTCCGTTTCCGCCATTGAGTTGCAGCGTGATATGGCTCGGCGCGCAAATCGCCACAGCGCCCGCACGCGTGAGCCAGCCTTGTTGCACGCAATACTGGCGCGGTCCCGGGTCAGACAAAACCCGCGCGCGGCCGGGTTGCACTTCGATCACCGTCACACCCAAGGCACCATCAACAGGCACTTTGCGTGCGCTGTCAAGGCTCAATTCAACCACCGTTTTGCCATCGCGCTGCACTATGGCCCGGTCAGCCACGCCGCCACGCCACAGCAACGCACAGGAACACGCTACCGCGATGCTGCCCAGCAGCAAAACCAGCCAGTCACCTGCTTTGAGTTCTTGATGCCAGGCACGCGCAGCTTCGCCACCCCGCCAGGCCGCATTGAACAGCGCACGCAGATCGTCAGGCAGTCTGTCTTTCATTGCACCGGGTTTATTTCGCTGGCTTCATTCCGCCAAGGTACGATGACGAACCAACACATGGGCCTGGTCGCGAAAATGACCCGCCAGCCGTTCAGCCAGATACACTGAACGATGTTGCCCGCCCGTACAGCCAATCGCCACCGTGAGATACACGCGATTATCGCGTTTGTAAGCGGGCAGCCACGAGCTGACAAAACGGCAGATGTCTTCTTCCATGCGGCACACTTCGGGCTCGGCGGCGAGAAAATTGATCACCTCGGCGTCCCGCCCGGTCTGCGGACGCAAGAGCGGATCGTAATGCGGATTGGGCAGGCAGCGCACGTCAAACACCAGGTCAGCATCCAGCGGCAAGCCATGCTTGAAACCGAAGGATTCAAAGAGCAAGGTCATGGCGTGCTGTGTATCGGCCGAAATAAAGTCTTTCACCCAGGCGCGTAGCGCATTGGCGCGTAAATCGCTGGTGTCGATATGATGGCCGATCCCGGAAAAAAAGCTCAAGGCTTCGCGCTCATGCTGAATCGCTTCCGCCAGCGTGACATCGTTATTGGCCATCGGATGACGGCGGCGCGTTTCCGAAAAGCGTTGAATCAAAATATCCGTGCGCGTATCAAGAAAAATGAACTGCAGCGCCACACCCTGGGCTTCCAGCTGTTTTAACTGCGGCGGAATCGTAGCAATGGACGAGCCGCCACGCATGTCAATCGCCACCGCCAGCCTATCTTCGCCAGCCTGCTCCAGATGCTGCACCAGCTCAACCAGCAAAGGCGCTGGCAGATTATCCACACAATAAAAGGCCGCATCTTCCAGTACCTTTAAGGCAATGGATTTGCCAGACCCCGACAAACCGCTAATCAAGACCACTTTCATCGCTCGGCGCCCCATAGATTCAATTCATTGATCCATCAAAACCACACGGCCTATTTTGCTTGATGCGCCATCCGCTCGGCAACTGCGGCCAGGACTTGCCTTTTTTCTGCCGCCGACATCTGGCGCCAGCGTGCGATTTCATCCAGCGTGCGCGCGCAGCCTGCACAGATTCCCCCCTCGATGCGGCAGACGTTAATGCATGGCGAGGCGATGGCCGTATGGGAAAAAGATGACGGGTTCAATGGATTAGCGTGAAACAACAGAAAAGGAGCCGCGTGTGCTATCGAGCGCAGCGAGCCGATTGGAAGCCCCGCCCTGGGGCGGGGTGTGGGGTGGGGGGCGTTTATGCTTGCGCACGTTTTCATCCTCGCGGGTGGCATTTAATGCCATGGGCGTTAGCCTTCGTGACCCAAATGCTTGCCAACGGCCGCCGTCTTGCCAGCGCCGACTTTTTTCATGCGCCAAGAAATCCAAACGCGCGTCCATTTGAATCACACCCCAGTGAATCACACCCCAGCCAGCCGCGCCCGCTGCGCAATCCTTGCGCGCGCCACGCGGGATAAGGATGGGCGGCCCAAGACGTCAGAAATCCAGGCGCCCGTATCCACCAGCGCATCCAGATCCACGCCACAATCAATGCCGCACCCCTGCATGAGCCACACCACATCTTCGGTTGCCACATTGCCCAAGGCGCCAGGCGCATAAGGGCAGCCGCCCAAACCTGCGACAGAACTATCGAACACCGAAATCCCCACTTCGAGGGCTGCATACACGTTGGCAATGGCCATGCCCCAGGTGTCATGAAAATGCCCGGCCAGTTTTTTCAACGGCAAGCGGCGCGCCACCACCGCTAACATGGCCTTGGTTTTTTCCGGCGTGCCAACACCTATGGTGTCGCCCAGGCTCACCTCATAACAGCCCATGTCAAACAAGGCATGCGCCACGTCCGCCACCACTTGCGGCGCAATATCGCCTTCATACGGGCAGCCCAGCACGCAGGAAACATAACCACGCACCGCCACCTCCGCGGCTTTGGCAGCGAGCACCACCTCACGGCAACGCTCCAGCGATTCACGGATAGAACAATGGGTGTTTTTTTGCGAGAACGTCTCGGAGGCCGCGGCAAACACGCTCACCGTTTCAGCCCCGGCTGCCAAGGCGGCTTCAAAGCCCTGCAGATTGGGCACCAGCACCGGGTAGGCCACTGTCGGCAAAGGCCTGATTGCCGCAAAAACGGCTGCCGCATCGGCCATTTGCGGCACCCACTTGGGCGACACAAAAGCTGTGGCTTCAATCGTGTGCAAGCCACAATTCGCCAAGCGCTGGATCAATTCAACCTTGGTGCCCGCGAGAATCATCTGCCGCTCGTTTTGCAAGCCGTCACGCGGTCCGACTTCAACGAGGTGCACTGTACGGGGAAGGGTCATGGTAACTAGAAAAACTCGGTAGCCTATTGGATGCGATGGATGCGATGGATGCGATACCGCGGCTCAAGGCGCCACGCTATCTTGCCGATTCTATCGCGCGGCCAAGCCAATCTTGCGTATCGCATGCGTAACTATGGGAAAATGCCCGATTCCCCTTTGCCCTGCCCTTGGCTGAAAAACCTTACGATGACCACCACAGCACCTATCGCGCCAACGCACCAGGCCACCCCCCAAGGCTTTGCGTTTTTAATTGCGATCCTCACCGCCATCGGGCCGTTCTCCATCACCATGTATCTGCCGGCCTTCCCGAATATCAGCACGACACTCGGGGCAACGCCTGTGGAGGTGCAACAAACCCTCGCCGCCTATCTAATCCCCTTTGCCTTCATGATGCTCTGGCATGGCAGCATTTCAGATGCTATCGGGCGCAGGAAAGTGATACTCGCGGGCCTATTTGTCTATACCTTGGCCGCATTGATTTGTCTTTTCGCGCAAAATATCCTGATGCTCTCCATTGGCCGCGCCCTGCAAGGCATGGCCGCAGGCGCGGGCATGTCCGTTGGCCGCGCCACGGTGCTGGATTTGCTCAAAGGCGCAGCGGCACAGCGCTTGATGGCCCGCATTTCCATGCTATTTGCCTTGGCGCCCGCTATTTCGCCGTTATTGGGCAGCGTGCTGTCCACCGCCTTTGGCTGGCGCGCGGTGTTCGTATTCCTCTCGTGCCTGGGCGCCAGCCTGTTTGTTGGCGTATGGAAACTCCTCCCCGAAACCTTGCCTGTCGCCAGCCGTCAGCCCTTTAAAGCCGGTGCGCTGTTCCGTGCCTATATCCAGGCGCTTAGCATGCCCAAATTCACTTTTCTGTGTTTGGCGCTGGGGCTTTGCGTTAATGGCTCGATGATTTTTGTGCTCTCGGCTCCCCACTACCTTGAATCCATTGCGGATACACGCTTCTCCAGTTTTGCTGCGCTTTTTTCATGCGTGGCTTGCGGCATGGCCGCCGGCTCTTATGTGAACTCGCGTGCGGCAGGAAAGCTGTCGCCTAAAAAAACCTTGCAACTGGGCTTTGGCATCATGTTGCTGGCCTGCCTGATAAACATTGCCATCGTGCTGCTCCTGCCGCGCGGCCTGCTTCAGAATGTCATCGCCGTCTTGATTTATACCTTTGGCCTGGCCATTACCATGCCCAGCTTGCAATTGATGGCCTTAGAACAACTGCCCACCCGGCGGGGTCTGGCTTCCAGCCTGCAAGGCGCCTTTCAGGTCGGCACCAATGCCTTCACGTCCATCATCATTGCGCCACTGGCCTGGCACGGCGCGGGCAGCATGGGTATGGCAATGGGCGGCTACTGGCTAGCGGCTGTATTGATGCTTGCCATCAGCGGGCACTGCCACCGCACTGCCGCCCGTTAAGCCTGCGCACGCATCAAGCTGCAGGCTCAAAGCCAAGCAGCTCGACCCCTTCGGCAACTTGCTCGCCTACGGCAAAATGAAATCCGCGCACGACGCCTGCAGCAGGCGCCCTGACGGTGTGCTCCATTTTCATGGCTTCCAGGATCAACAAGGGCGCGCCCTTGGCAACCGAATCACCCGCAGCCGCCAGCAGGGCGATCACTTTGCCCGGCATGGGGGCAAGCACGCTGCCTTCACCACTGCCCTCTTGCCCGGCATGATGCAGCGGGTCGACCACCGTCATGACATGCCTCATCGAATGCGCCGCGCCTGGCATGAACACATGCCGTTTTTCAGCCACAGGGATTACCGTCATCGTGCAGCGGCGGCCGCCAAAATCCGCATGCAAAATGCCTGCGGCCTCCAACTGGCCGGCCACACTCACGGCTTGGCCATCGCAACTCAGTAAAAAGTGGCCTGGCTGATCGGATGGGCTCGCGGCCGCCATGATTTTTTTCTCTATCTCGCCGCAACGCAATTGCACCACCTGCTGAGCCCGCCCGCTGGCGCGCCAACCATTGCGCACATGCCAAGGCGAATGCGGATCCTGGCCCATTCTTGCCGCTTCGGCAGCGCACTGCTGAGTGCGCAACAGCTCGGCTAACGTGACGCCCAACCAAACCTCGGCCGGCGGCTCAACAGGCTCGGGGAATAAATAGGCCTCTTCACGCGCAATCAAGCCCGTATCCAAATCCGCTTGCGAAAACGCGGGGCTGGCTATCAGGCGCGATAAAAAGCCCACGTTGCTGGTCACGCCAACCAGCTCAACTTCAGCCAGGGCTTTGAGCATCCGTGCGCAAGCATGGGCGCGCGACGCAGCATCGTTGCCGTTCTCGCCCTCGTCCCACACAATCAGTTTGGCGATCATCGGGTCGTAATGCGGCGATATGTCATCTCCCGCCTCCACCCCCGCATCCACGCGCACAAAGGGCGTCTCGCTGGGCGAGACAAAATGCACCACGCGCCCGATGGACGGCAAAAAGCCCTTCTCGGCGTCTTCCGCGTAAATGCGCGCCTCAATCGCATGGCCACGCAAAATGATCTGCTCCTGGGCTAAAGGCAGCGTCTGGCCAGCAGCGACTTTTAATTGCCACTCGACCAGATCCAGCCCGGTAACCAATTCTGTTACCGGATGCTCCACCTGCAGCCGCGTATTCATTTCCATGAAGTAAAACGCTTCGCCCGCCTGGCCAGGACCGGCAGCAGGGGCACCCCCGGGCACAATAAATTCCACCGTACCCGCGCCCACATAACCGACGGCTTGCGCAGCACGTAGCGCAGCGCGCCCCATGGCGGCACGCTGCGCTGCGCCCAAGCCCGGCGCGGGTGCTTCTTCCAGCACCTTTTGGTGGCGCCGCTGCACTGAGCAATCGCGCTCGAACAAATGCACATAGTTGCCGTGGCTATCGCCAAAAATCTGCACCTCAATATGCCGTGCGGGCTGCAGATATTTTTCCAGCAAGACGTTTGCGTCACCAAAGCTCGCCTGCGCCTCGCGCTGGCAGGAAGCGAGCGCCGCCAGGAAATCAGCCGCCGAACCGGCCACCCGCATGCCCTTGCCGCCACCGCCCGCAGCCGCTTTAATTAACACCGGGTAGCCAATCTTGTTCGCCTCGCCGCGCAAAAATTCAGGCAGCTGGTTATCCCCGTGATAGCCGGGCGTCAAGGGCACACCGGCCTTTTCCATCAACTGCTTGGCCGCCGACTTGGAACCCATGGCGCGTATCGCCGCCGCTGAAGGGCCGATAAATACCAGCCCTGCGGCCAGACAAGCGGCAGCAAAATCAGCGTTTTCAGACAAGAAGCCATAGCCTGGATGTATCGCCTGCGCGCCGCACGCCTTGGCAGCGGCGATGATCTTGTCCATGGCCAAATAGGATGATGCAGGGGCTGCCTCGCCTATCCAAAATGCTTCATCCGCCAGCCGCACATGACGCGCGCCAGCATCTGCCGATGAATACACCGCCACGGTAGAGATACCCATGCGCCGCGCTGTCTTGATGATCCGGCAGGCAATCTCGCCGCGATTGGCAATGAGGATTTTTTTAAACATGTGGGCCGCTCAAGTGAAAAGAGACGTTAAAGATGTTGAACTCATGGAAATTCATGGCTTGCGCCCTTGCTTGCTTGTCGCTGATAAACGCTCATGGCAAGTCAATGCCGCCCGCTGATGATGAAACACGCGAAAAACCGCAAAAATCCCACGGCTGGCTGTGCAAAGCCGACGCAGGCGTCGCGAATTCCCGCCCCCCACAACCTCCCCCGCACGGGGAAGCTGACTGTCTGGCCCGCTGCACGAGAAGCGTGGCCCGGCATCAAATTGCCTGTTTCACGCTGAACACTATTGCCCCTGCCACCCTGGCGCACGTTTTTCCAGAAAAGCGCGCATGCCTTCGCGGCCCTCAGTACTCGCGCGTACGCGCATGATGCGTTGCGCTGTTTCCTCGCCCAAGACGGGCGATAAGGGCTGGCCTGCCACGGCGGCCATGAGCGACTTGCATTCAGCCAGGGCGCCGGGCGCATTTTTGAGCAACGCGTCAACGAGCTCAGCGATGGCATCATCCAGCGCCGCTGCATCGGCCACCAACTCATGCACCAGCCCCAGGCGATAGGCCGCGGCGGCCGAAAAGCGCTCGGCTGTGAGCATGTAACGACGGGCATGCCGCTCGCCCATGGCCTGCATGACATAAGGGCTGATCGTTGCCGGGATGATCCCTAAACGCACTTCCGGCAGTGAAAACTGCGCATCGAACACAGTAACCGCAATATCGCAACAGGCCACCAGCCCCACGCCACCGGCATGCGCGGCGCCCTGCACGCGGGCGATGGTGGGTTTGGGGCATTGCGCCAAGCGGCGCAACATCTCGGCCAGCGCTCGCGCATCGCGCAAATTATCTTCATCGGAATAATCCGCCGCACGCCGCATCCAGTTCAAATCAGCCCCCGCGCAAAAACTTTTGCCGGTGCTGGAGAGCACCAGCACGCGCACGCCAGCATTTTTTTCCATCACGTCAATCGCTTGTGTGAGTTCAGCGACCAGGACATCGTCAAAGGCATTGTGGCGCTCGCCACGATTGAGCGTAATCATGCCTACGCCATCGGCAACTTCAGTTAGTATGGTCTGGTACATGGTTTGGCTTGGCTGTCGGATGGATGGAAATGGAGGGTGAGATGGATGTGCAGGCTGGATTACATGCGGAAAATGCCGAACTGCGTGCGCTGGATCGGCGCATTGAGCGCAGCAGAGATGCCAAGCGCCAACGCCTGGCGAGATTGTGCCGGATCCAGCACGCCATCGTCCCACAGCCGCGCCGTGGCGTAATACGGATGGCCTTGCGCTTCATACTGCGCGCGGATGGGCGCTTTAAACGCCGCTTCCTCTGCCGCGCCCCATGGCTTGCCTGCAGCCTCAAGCCCATCGCGCTTGACGGTGGCCAGGACGGACGCAGCCTGCTCGCCGCCCATCACGCTAATGCGCGCATTGGGCCACATCCACAACAGGCGCGGCGAGAATGCCCGGCCGCACATGCCGTAATTGCCGGCGCCAAATGAGCCGCCGATGATCATCGTGAATTTGGGCACCTGGGCATTCGATACCGCCATGACGAGCTTGGCGCCATCCTTGGCTATGCCGCCGTTTTCATATTTTCGCCCGACCATAAAGCCGGTGATGTTCTGCAAAAACACCAGCGGGATGCCGCGCTGGGCGCAGAGTTCGATGAAATGCGCGCCTTTTAATGCCGACTCTGAAAACAAAATGCCGTTATTGGCCACGATGCCTATCGGGTAGCCATGCAAATGGGCAAAGCCGGCCACCAGCGTTGCGCCATAACGCGCCTTGAATTCGTCAAAGCGCGAACCATCCACCAGGCGCGCAACCACTTCCCGCACGTCATAGGGTTTTTTGGTGTCCGATGGAATCACGCCGAGCAGCTCTGCAGGGTCGTACAGCGGCGCTTCAGGCGTGGCGAGATTCAACGTCACCGTCTTTTGCCAGTTGAGGTTACCGACAATGTCGCGCGCGATGGCAAGCGCATGATGGTCATTTTCCGCCAGATGGTCGCATACGCCGGAAATGCGCGTGTGCACGTCGCCCCCGCCCAAATCCTCCACGCTCACCACTTCGCCCGTAGCGGCTTTGACCAGCGGCGGGCCACCCAGGAAAATCGTGCCCTGGTTTTTAACGATGATGCTCTCGTCGCTCATCGCCGGCACATACGCACCGCCCGCCGTGCAAGAGCCCATGACCACGGCGATTTGCGGAATGCCTTGCGCGCTCATGGTGGCCTGATTGAAAAAAATGCGGCCGAAATGGTCCCGGTCGGGGAACACCTCATCTTGCGCGGGCAAAAACGCCCCCCCCGAATCGACCAGATAAATGCACGGCAGGCGATTTTGCTGGGCGATTTCCTGCGCGCGCAAATGCTTTTTCACGGTCAGCGGATAATACGTGCCACCTTTGACGGTTGCGTCATTAGCCACGATCATGCACTCCACACCGCGCACGCGGCCAATGCCGGTGACTACCCCGGCCGAGGCAATCTCCCCATCACCGCCATCCGCGCCATACAAGCCATAAGCCGCCAGAGTGGATAGCTCCAAAAACGCCGAGCCCGCATCAAGCAGCGCATCAATGCGGTCGCGCACCAACAGCTTGCCCCGCGCCAGATGTTTTGCGCGCGCGGATGCTGAACCGCCCCGTGCCACCAGCGCCGACTTTTCCTGCAAGTCGTCGATCAGCGCCTGCATGGCCGCGGCGTTCGCCTTGAATTCTTCGCTACGCGTATTGATAGCGGATTGAATAACCGACACTAAAAATCTCCTGTTTTATTCCTCGCGTGAAACAACGCCATCTCAGCAGCAGGCGGCATTGACTTGCCATGCGCGTTGGGCGGATTCAAATTTTCAACGAGCGTCACCACGTAACCCGGCGCTGATCATCGCGTTTCATTAAAGAGTTCCCGGCCGATCAATGCCCGGCGAATTTCAGATGTGCCCGCGCCGATTTCATACAGCTTGGCGTCCCGCCACAAGCGCCCCGCCGGGTAGTCATTGATGTAACCATTGCCGCCCAGCACTTGTATCGCTTCACCCGCCATCCAGGTGGCTTTTTCAGCCGCATACAAGATCGCCCCTGCCGCCTCCTTGCGCAAGGATCTGGCTTCTTCGGCGCTGGCATTCACCAGGCTGTCGCAGCGGCGGCCAACGGCATACACATAAGCCCGCGTGGCTTGCCAGGTGGTGTACATGTCGGCAAGCTTTCCTTGCATGAGCTGAAACTCGCCAATGGCCTGCCCAAACTGTTTTCGCTCATGCAAATACGGCAGCACCACGTCCATGCACGCCGCCATAATCCCCAAAGGCCCGCCCGAGAGCACCGCACGCTCGTAATCCAGGCCACTCATCAAGACTTTCACGCCTTCGCCGACCTGCCCCAGCACATTGCCCAGCGGCACAGCGCACTGGTCAAAAAACAACGGAAAGGTGTTAGAGCCGCGCATACCCAGCTTGTCCAGATGCAAGCCAGCGCTAAAACCGGCCAAGCCTTTTTCGATAACGAACGCGGTGATGCCTTTAGCGCCTGCCCAAGGGTCGGTTTTGGCATACACAATCAGCACATCCGCGTCCCCGCCGTTGGTAATCCACATTTTCGAGCCATTCAAAATAAAGTGGTCGCCCTTGTTTTCAGCTTTCAAGGCCATGGACACCACGTCCGACCCGGCATTGGGCTCGGACATCGCCAAAGCGCCCACATGTTCGCCGGAAATCAGCTTGGGCAGATACGCTTTTTTTTGCGCCTCCGTGCCATTGCGCCGCAATTGATTCACGCACAAGTTGGAATGCGCGCCATACGAGAGGCCCACAGAGGCCGAGGCGCGCGAGATTTCTTCCATCGCCACGATGTGTGCCAGATACCCCATGCCCGTGCCACCATCGGCTTCTTCCACGCTCATGCCCAACAAACCCATCCCGCCCAGCTTGCGCCACAGGTCCGCCGGGAAAAGATTGTCTTTATCAATCTGCGCCGCGCGCGGCGCAACTTCTTTTTGCGCGAACTGCCGCACCGCAGCGCGCAGGGCGTCAATGTCCTCGCCCAGCGCAAAATCAAGACCCAGCATTTATTGCCTCCTTATCCATTGATAATTGCCAGCGGGTGCTGACAGTAGAATCAGCCCATCGGCAACATCATGATGATTTATAAAATCCGCTAACATGACATGCGCACATTGCCCTGNNCCTGCGCATTGTCCTGCGCATGGTCCTGCTTGGTTCCGCATGGCAGACAGGGACAAGGCGAACTGCTTGCGCCATTTGATCCTCGCTGTCATGTTTTTTGGTTTTTGAATACTATAACAGGGCAATGCAGGAAAACCGTGCCCCTAGCCCCGCGATAACCCTATGAACGCACCACTGACCTACACCCACGACACAGCCCCCGAGGCAGGCACGGCAATCAGCATCCTGCCCGGCATCGAGTGGATTTGCATGCCGCTGCCCTTTGCCCTGAACCACATCAACCTGTGGCTGCTGGCCGATGGCGGAGACTATCCAACCAAGGGTTTTGCGGCCATAGACACCGGCATTGCCACGCCCGACGTGCGCGACGCCTGGCAAAAGATTTTGCCAGGCCGCACGCTCACCCGTTCCATCGTCACGCATCTGCATCCGGACCACGTCGGCAATGCCCGCTGGCTGGAAGAAAAAACCGGCGCGCCAGTGTGGATGTCGCAAGGCGACTACTTGACGGCAAAGCTTATCAATGCAGGCGCCTCCCCGTTTTCAATCCCCGATTTGATCAATTTCCTTATGCAGCATGGCATGGGCCGGGATCATGCCGATGCGTTTGAAAAGCGCGGCAACGCGTACAAAAACGGCGTACCCGATTTGCCTGGCAGCTATATCCAGCTGCTGGATAACGACGTGCTGCGCATTGGCGCGCACGACTGGCGCACCATCGTCGGCTATGGCCATGCTGCAGAACACATGAGCCTCTATTGCGACGAGCTGCACGTGCTGATTTCGGGCGATATGCTGTTGCCCCGCATCTCGACCAATATCTCCGTGCATCCGGCCAACCCCTATGCCAATCCGCTCAAACTGTTTCTGGATTCGATTGACAAATTTCTAGCGCTCCCCGCAGACACGCTGGTGCTGCCTTCGCACGGCAGGCCTTTCCGTGGCCTGCATGGACGCGTGGCCGCCTTGCATCAGCACCATGCCGAGCGCTGCGAAATTTTGCTCAAGGCCTGTCACGGCCAGGCACACAGCGCGGCAGAAATCATCCCTGCCCTGTTTGAACGCGAGTTCAGCGATGCCCATCAAACCATGTTCGCCATGGGCGAAGCCATTGCCCACCTGAACTATCTGGTGCATGGCGGAAAAATGCGGCGCATTGACCACCATCACCCCGATTACGCCCCTCAGACCATACGCTTTATCAGTTAGGAGAAACGCATGCCAAACCAAGCCGCAAGCGCAACCGAAGCACGCAAAAACGCCGCCTCGACAAAGCCCCCAGGAAATACCCCAGCCAACAGCGCAAGCACGGCGACAGCGCCTGGCCACCCGCAGGACCTGGGCAAAATTTACGCGGATGTTGCCCAGCGCGCCACCAAACTCATCACCGCATACATGCAGCGCCAGATAGCAAAAGGCGTTACCCCACCCGCGGATGACCTTGGGGTAGTACAGGCCTTCACCGACATGTTTGCGAACATAATCGCCAACCCGCAAAAACTGGCACAAGCGCAAATGGGTTTGGCGTGGGATTATTTTTCCTTGTGGCAGCAGGCCATGTTGCGTGCCATGGGCAGCGATACCCAGCCGTTGGCCACGCCTCCCAAAGGCGATAACCGCTTTAAGGATGCGCAATGGGATGAGAATTTTTTGTTTGACTTCATCAAGCAAAGTTACCTGGTGACCGCGCGTCATATTTATGACATGGTGCATAACGTTGAAGGCCTGGATGCGCATGAACAACAAAAGGTCAACTTTTTCACCCACCAGTTTGTCGATGCCTTATCCCCCTCGAATTTTGCCCTGACCAATCCGGCCGTTGTGCGCGAAACGCTGGACACGCATGGCCAAAACCTGCTCAATGGCTTTAACAATCTGCTGCGCGACCTGGAAGCGGGTGACGGCCAGCTGCGCATCAAGATGGCCGACCCAGAAGCCTTCAAGCTAGGCGAGAACGTCGGCGCCACGCCGGGCAAAGTGGTATTCCAGAATGAATTGATCCAGCTCTTGCAGTTCGAGCCCACGACCCCGCAGCAATTCAAGCGCCCGCTGCTGATTATCCCGCCCTGGATCAACAAGTATTACATCCTTGACCTGCGCCCGGCCAACTCGTTTATCAAATGGGCGACCGACCAAGGCCACAGCGTGTTTGTCATTTCCTGGGTTAATCCGGACGAGCGCCTGGCAGAAAAAGACTTTTCCAGCTACCTCGAAGAGGGCTCGCTCGCGGCCATTGATGCGGTTTGCCGGCAAACCGGCGAGCGGGAACTCAATCTCATTGGCTATTGCCTGGGCGGCACCTTGCTGGCTTCCACACTGGGCTATATGGCCGTTAAAAAAGACCCGCGCATTGTCTCCGCGACCTTCTTTGTCACCATGCTGGACTTTTCCGAGCCAGGCGAGCTGGGCGTCTTTATCGACGACAAACAGCTCGATTCGCTGGATAAAAAAATGCAGGCGCGCGGTTATCTCGATGGCAGCGAAATGGCCGGATCATTCAACCTGCTGCGCGCAAACGACTTGATCTGGTCGTTTGTGGTGAACAACTACTTGATGGGCAAACAGCCCTTCCCGTTTGACCTGCTGTACTGGAATTCCGATTCCACGCGCATGCCCAGGAAAATGCACAGCGAATATCTGCGCAACATGTACTTGAACAACCTGCTCAAGAAACCGGGCGGCATCACCTTGCTCGACACGCCGATCGACCTCGCCAAAATCACCACGCCCAGCTACTTTATTTCCACCATTGAAGACCACATTGCGCCGTGGAAGAGCACCTACCTCGGCGCGGGTTTATTGGGCGGCCCGGTGCGCTTTGTGCTCGGCGGTTCAGGGCACATCGCCGGTATTGTCAACCCGCCCAGCGCGGGCAAGTATGGCTATTGGACGAATGGGGGCAAAACCGGCGGCAAGAAAAAATCCTTGCCTGAAAGCGCCGACGAATGGTTTAGCGGCGCTGAAAAACACGAAGGCTCCTGGTGGAATGACTGGCAAGCCTGGATTACGCAATTGAATGCCGAACAAGTGCCCGCACGCGATCCGGCCAAAGGCAAGTTAAAGATACTGGAAGACGCCCCCGGCAGCTACGCCAAGCTACGCCTTGATACGCTGAAAAAAGCTTGACACAGCACGCGCCAAACCAGTCCGGCGCCACAGCCCTGCGGGTGGTGCTGGACACCAACGTCTTGCTCTCGCTCTACGTTTTTGCCGACAGCCGCTTTGCGCCCTTGCGCGCAAGAATCGAAACGGGACAGTGGCAGGCCATCAGCAGTGCGGAATGCCTGGCGGAATTCCGCCGCGTGCTGGACTACCCGCACTTTGCCTTGACCGGCGAGAGGCAGGACGCGGCCTATGCGCGGTATTGCCAGGCAGTGCATTGCGTGACAACAGTGGCGACTGAAGAAGAAAGATCCGCACAGCTGATCCTGGCGAACAAAAGTTTTGTGCCGCGCATGAATCCCGTGACCAGGACCACCCTGCCGATCCTGCCGCTGTGCAAAGACCGCGACGACCAGAAGTTTCTGGAAACCGCACTCGCTGGCGCTGCGGATTGGCTGATCACGGCCGATAAGGCGTTGCTGGTCCTGGCCAGACGGGAGCGCCTGCGCGGCCTGTTTCGCATTCTCACGCCGGAAGCCGCTCTGGATCCGGAAACCTCCGATTTCCGCTGCCAATGCCGCTGAACCGCTGATGGATACTGATGGCTGCTGCACCTTTCCTGCGCCCTTCACCTACTGGAGGGGGGCCTGCGACACGACCAACGGCGGTTGCCAGGTTTAACGAACGGATTGGCCCGCAGGGCTAAAAAGTCGGCGCTGGCAACACGGCGTCCGGCAAGATAAATCGCAAAAAAAGCATCCGCTTACAAAAACCGGCTCAAAAAGTGTTGGCTGGTTTTATCCAGCGCGCTACGGTCGCGGATCAGGAACTGCAAGCCGTGGCTGTCTGCGATCAGCAGGCTTTGCGGGCCCAGGCGCCGGATGTCGTCTTCCGTTTTCAACGTCAGCGTGGTCTCGCCGCGGTTCGTTGCCACCTGCCATTGGCTGGGTGTGGCATAGGTCGAGACTTTGCGGATGGCGGTGATTTCCGGCATGAATTCGCGCTCGGCCAAGGCCTCTTCCATCAGCGCCCGGAAAGGCACCGGGCAATCCTCCAGCCGATCAAACCAGCACAGCTCGCGCCCGTGCGGGTCGACTATCGCGATACCCTCAGCGGGCGCGGACAAGGCAAACGCGCGCACTGGCACAACGCCTTCATGCACCATGCCTTGCGCGGTGGCAAACACCAACTGACCAAACGCATTGCGGGCGAGCCGGCAATTGAAATGCGCATCTGTCATGGGGCAACCCCCGTACCGTCCGCAACCACAGCTTCACTCAAGCTCTCGCCTAAAACATCGTCCATTTCATCCCGTCCTTCCAGCGCATCCAGCTGCTTGGTTTGCGCGGTATAAAGCCGCCAGTAGGCCGCTTGTTTAGCGAGCAAGTCATCATGCGAGCCGATTTCCACAATCTTGCCGTGATCCATCACCACCAAGCGGTCTGCCGTGCGCAAAGTGGATAAGCGATGCGCAATGGCAATCGTGGTGCGGCCACGGATCAGGTTATCCAGCGCGCTTTGGATCTCCAGTTCGGTTTCGGTATCCACGGCGGAAGTGGCTTCGTCCAGAATCAGGATTTTCGGGTCGATCAGCAACGCCCGCGCAATGGAAATGCGCTGCCGCTCGCCACCTGACAAGGCCTGTCCCCGCTCGCCCACCAAAGAGTCGTAACCATGCGGCAGGCGCAAAATGAATTCATGCGCGTGCGCTGCCCGCGCTGCGGCAATAATTTCTGCGCGCGAGGCATTCGGCTTGCCATAGGCAATGTTGTCCGCAACCGTTCCAAAAAAGAGAAACGGCTCTTGCAACACCAAGCCGATATGCCGCCGGTATCCGGCCACCGGCAAGGCGCGGATATCCACGCCGTCGATCAAAATCGCGCCTTCGCTCACGTCGTAAAAGCGGCAAATCAAATTTACCAAGGTGCTCTTGCCCGAGCCGCTATGGCCTACGAGGCCGATCATCTCGCCCGCCTTGATGTCCAGCGACACGCCATTCAACACGCTGCGGCTGCCATAGCGAAAGCTCGCCCCGCGCACCGTGACGCGCCCTTCAATGGAGGGCAAATCCTGCGGATTTTTAGGCTCCGGCACGCTGGAGACATGGTCCAGAATATCGAAAATCCGTTTAGCCCCGGCGGCGGCTTTTTGCGTTACCGAGACAATGCGGCTCATGGAATCCAGTCGGCCATAAAAGCGGCTGATGTAGGCAATGAAGGCAGTGAGCACACCCACGGTAATCTGGTTTTTGGACACCTGCCAGATACCAAATCCCCACACCACCAACAACCCCAATTCAGTCAGCAGCCCGACGGTTGGGGAAAACAGCGACCAGGTTTTATTGAGCCGGTCATTCACCAAAAGATTATGCGCATTGGCTTGCTTGAAGCGCTGGCTTTCGCGTTTTTCCTGGGCGAATGCCTTGACCACGCGCACGCCGGGGATGGTGTCGGCCAGGACGGAGGTGACCTCCGACCACACCCGGTCGATCTGCTCAAAGCCGTAGCGCAAGCGACTACGCACGAGGTGGATCATCCAGGCAATAAAAGGCAGCGGCAATAAAGTCACCAGGGCCAGCCACGGGTTGATGGAAAACAGCACCACCGCGGTCATGCCTATCATCAGCACATCGGTGGCAAAGTCCAGCAGATGCAAGGACAAGAACACGCAGATGCGGTCGGACTCGCTGCCGATGCGCGACATCAAATCGCCCGTGCGTTTGGCGCCAAAGTATTCCAGCGACAGGCCGAGCAAATGATCATAGGTCGCGGTGCGCAAATCCGCCCCCATGCGCTCCGAGACCAGCGCCAGGATATAGGTTTTGGCCCAGCTCATCGCCCAGGCCAAGACCGCCGCCGCGCCCAAACCGCCGAGATACAGCGCGATTTTTTGCGGGTCAATCGGCACCCCGTTTTGGTAGGGAATCAGCACCTCGTCCATTAACGGCATGGTCAGGTAAGGCGGGATCAAGGTCGCCGCCGTGCCGCCCAGCATCAATAAAAAGCCGGCCAGGAGCTGCCACTGATAGGGCCTGGCAAAGCGCCACAAACGGAACAAGGTGAGCGTAGACGGCGGTGCCTCGGTTTGCGCCGCACACTGCGGGCAGGTGGTTTGCCCTGGCAAAAGCGGCGCGGCCAAATGGCTGTGGCAAGCAGGACAAGTCAATTGCGGCTTGCCGGTGCCCGCCTGCTGCTGATCAAACGCATCCACCAGATGTTTCACTGCCCCAGCACACGCCAGCGTATACCGCCAATGGGCAAGACGGCCTTCCTTGTTGCACAGCGAGAGCGTGCCTATGCCAGCATGATCAAAGCGTTGCACGCTCAAAGCCGGTTGCAACGGCCAGGATGACCAGGTCAAATCGTGCGGGCTGATCTCGCTTGCCGCGCCCTCGGGGCCCAGGAAATGGCCTGGCGGGCTTTTAAGCACCGCAGCCAGGAAGCGTTGGTTGGTGAGCACCACCAGGCCGGCGCCAAATTGCAAGCTGGGCGATAAATCATGCACTACCCAACTCAGCACGGATTCGTCCGGCTGCAAGGCAGCCATGACCGCAGCGCGCCAAGACATTGGCATTTGATCGTTCAATGTTACCGGGGCCTTCATCATGTATAAAAATTCACCTAAGAGCGTGGGGCGGGATCATACCGCGCTTGCCGCCAATTGCGCCCTCCCCCGGCTTCACGTTGCAGCTGCGCCTTATTGGCACAAATTGCCAGTGCCCGCCTGCTTGCCCCATGGATCAACCCCATCCGCCAGCACCGGCCATTGGGCGACTCCTGTAACAGTCTGTTACCAATCCTCACCTGCATAGCCAAATATCTACCGATAAAATGCGCACCGGTTCCTGTGCTGTTCTTTTTTATTCAAAGAAACCGCGTAAAAAGTTCCTGCAAAAACGCAGGACCCTGGCGTTGGCAACACGGTGCATATGATGAAATCAAAAGCAAAAATCAAGGCAACGCGCAAAGAAAACAGCAAATTAAAGAAAACACCGAGCGCCACTTGAAAGCAAAAGCCTTTTTCATCGCCTGAACTTCCCCCAGCCACCCTCATCCAATCTCCCGCCACTCGGCAAAAGGCACTTGATGCTGTGATCGAATTCCTGAATTTCACCGCCCTTCGCGGCCCAAACATGTGGACTTACCGCCCGGTGGTCGAAGCCTGGGTAGATATTGGCGAGCTCGAAGAATCGCCTTCCAACACGCTCCCCGGATTCAATGAACGCCTGACCGCCTGGCTGCCTTCGCTGGTTGAGCATCGTTGCAGTTACGGCGAACAGGGCGGTTTTTTGCAGCGCCTGAAAGAGGGCACCTGGCCCGCGCACATTCTGGAACACGTCACGCTGGAACTGCAAAACCTGGCCGGCATGCCGGGCGGCTTTGGCAAGGCACGCAGCACCTCGCAGCGCGGCGTTTATAAAGTCGCCGTGCGCTCCTGGCATGAGGACATCACGCGCCAAGCCCTGCTGTCGGGGCGCGATCTGGTCATGGCCGCCATTGATAACACGCCATTCAATGTGGCCCATGCCGTGGATCAGCTGGTGCAAATGAAAGACCGCCTGTTGCTGGGACCGAGCACGCAAGCCATAGTGGATGCCGCCACCGCCAAAAGCCGCCGCATCCCGGCAATACGCTTGAGCGCAGGCAATCTGGTGCAATTAGGCTATGGCAAGCACAGCCGCCGCATCTGGACAGCGGAAACCGATGCCACGTCGGCCATTGCCGAGGGCATTTCCAGCGATAAGTCACTCACTAACGCCTTGTTGCGCGCCTGCGGCGTGCCTGTGCCCGAGGGCAGCATCGTCACCGAGGCCGCCGCCGCGTGGAATGAAGCGCAATCCATCGGCCTGCCGGTGGCGGTCAAACCTGTGGATGGCAATCACGGCCGCGGCGTCTCGGTCGATCTATCAAAACAAGCGGACATTGAAGCCGCTTTTGCCTTGGCAGAGGACGCCGCGCGTAGCGGTGAGGTGCTCATTGAGCGCTTCATCCCAGGCGTTGAGCATCGCCTGCTCATCGTCGGCGGCAAGCTCGTAGCCGCCGCGCGCGGTGAAGAAGCCTGGGTCACGGGCGATGGCCGGGCAACCGTGCAGCAGCTCATTGATCAGCAAATCAATAGCGATCCCCGCCGTGGCACGGCAGAAGCCTCCCCGTTGAACCGCATTGAAAACGACCCCGCCGTTGCCCTGGAGCTCAAGCGCCAAGGCTCGGCGGCCGACGCCATCCCGGCCAGCGGCCAACGCCTGCTGATCCAGCGCAACGGCAATGTGGCGTTTGATTGCACCGATGAAGTCCATCCAGACACCATTGCCCAGGCCGCGCTGGCTGCGCGCATTGTGGGTCTCGATATTGCGGGTATTGACCTGGTCGCCCGCGACATCTCGCAACCACTAGCCCCCCAGCAAGGCGCGATTGTTGAAGTAAATGCCGGCCCCGGCTTATTGATGCACTTGAAACCCGCCTCAGGCCAACCCCGCCCGGTAGGGGAAGCGATTGTGGATTATCTTTTCCCGCCCGGCTCCCAAACGCGCATACCTGTGGTCGGCATTACCGGCAGTGGCGCAACAAACCTTGCGGCACGCTGGCTGGACCACATTTTGCGCTTGACCAATCAAGTCACCGGACTGGCTTGCGCCAACGGCGTTTTCCTGGGCACGCTCCCTATTGCCACACAAAACTTATCCCCGCTGGCCGCCGCGCAAACCTTGCTCATCAACCGCCAGACTGACGTGGTGGTGATTGAAAACAGCATTGACACCCTGCTCACCGCAGGCCTGGCTTATGACCGTTGCCAAGTGGGCATTGTTACCACACTGAACCCGGACCAGGACCCGAGCAGCCTGCGCCCTGCCCATTACATTGATACGCCTGAGCGTTTGTTCAACATCGTGCGCACCCAGGTCGATGTCATCCTGCCCGGCGGCTGTGCCGTGCTCAACACCGCCGACCCGCTGGTGAGGGAGATGGCAGCGCTCTGCGACGGCGAAGTGATTTTTTTCGCCGATGAAAACACAGCGGATACAGACACGCTTGCCGCACTGGCCGCCCATCGCGCCCAAGGCGGACGGGCAGTCTTGCTGCGCGGCCAAACGGTCATGCTGGCAGGAAAAGCCGATGAAGAATCGCTCTTGGCGCTGGCTGACATCCCGCACTTCAATGCCTCAGCGGCAGGCGAAATAAAGACAGGAAAAGACGGCGAGACGGCGGCAAACCGCATCACCGCCCTGCTCGCTACCGCCGCTGCGGCCTGGGCGCTGGATGTACCGCTGGCTACCTTGCGCATTGGCCTGGCCACTTTTTAACTTACCTACTCCAAAAAAATCGTCATGGACATTATTCGCTTACGTGCGCTGCGGGGACCTAACTTATGGGGCCGCCACACGGCGATTGAGGCCACCCTGCATTGCCCGTCCTGCGCACGCACGAGTACCGATTTACCCGACATTACCACGCGCATCCAGGCACGTTTTCCTGGCCTGGGCGCATTGCCGACGCAAAACCCAAGCGCCCAGGCAACCCCGCTGCCCCTGCCTGAACTCATAGCCATTGCCGCACTCTCGCTGCAAATCAGCGCAGGTTGCCCGGTCACCTTTTACCGCTGTGTCGCCACGGTAGAAGATGGCGTGTATCAAATTGTGGTCGAATACAGCGAAGAAGCCGTCGGCCGTCTGGCCGTCGAGTTAGCGCTTGAGTTATACATCGCCGCGCGTGACGATCAGCCGTTCGATGCAGCAGACGCCATTGCCCGGCTGCACGCGCTGGATGAAGACGAACGCCTGGGCCCCAGCACCGGCGCGATTGTCCATGCAGCCGTTGCCCGTGGCATTCCTTACCGGCGCCTGACCTCTGGCAGCCTGGTGCAATTTGGCTGGGGCGCACGCCAACGGCGCATACAAGCCGCGGAAATTGACGCGACTTCCGCCATTGCCGAGAGCATTGCGCAAGATAAACAACTCACCAAACAACTTTTGCTCGCCGCCGGTGTGCCCGTGCCCGAAGGCCGCCCCGTAGCCAGCGCAGCAGAAGCCTGGCTTGCCGCACAAGCCATCATGGCAAACGGCCATGACAAGCTGCTCAGCCGCTCGGTGGTCGTTAAACCGCAAGACGGCAATCAGGGCAAAGGCGTCACGGTGGACATTTGCACGCAAGACGCGGTCTTCAAAGCCTATGCTGCAGCCCTTGCCGTGAGTGATGATGTCTTGGTTGAACGTTATCTGCCTGGCCATGATTTTCGTTTGCTGGTTGTCGGCAACCGGCTCATTGCCGCCGCACGGCGCGAACCCGCGCAAGTGATAGGCAATGGCCAGGACAGCATCAGCGCGCTGGTCGACGCCGTCAATCTTGACCCGAACCGCGGCGACGGCCATGCCACCTCGCTCACCAAAATTCGCCTGGATAACATTGCCATCGCCACCTTGCAGCAGCAAGGGCTCACCCCGGATTCCGTGCCCAGCCAAGGCCAGCGCGTGGTCTTGCGCCACAACGCCAATTTATCCACGGGCGGCACGGCAACGGATGTCACGGACGAAGTGCATCCGCAACTCGCCGCCCGCGCCATTGCGGCAGCCGCCATGGTCGGGCTGGATATTTGCGGCGTCGATGTGGTGTGCGAAACACTCACCCGCCCACTGGAAGCACAAGGCGGTGGCATTGTGGAAGTGAATGCCGCGCCGGGTTTGCGGATGCACCTGGCACCTTCTTACGGCAAGGGCCGCGCCGTCGGCGAAGCCATCATTGACCTGCTGTTTCCGGCCGGTGACAATGGCCGTATTCCTATCGTCGCGGTGGCCGGCACCAATGGCAAAACCACCACGGTGCGCCTGATTGCGCACTTGCAAACCGTCGCCGGAAGGCGCGTCGGCATGACCACCACCGATGGCGTGTATATCCAAGGCCAGCGCATCGACAGCGGCGACTGCAGCGGCCCTAAAAGCGCGCGCAATGTGCTGCTGCACCCGGAAGTGGATGCGGCGGTGCTGGAAACCGCACGCGGCGGCATTTTGCGCGAAGGCCTGGCGTTTGACCATTGCGACGTAGCCGTGGTGACCAATATCGGCCTGGGCGACCATTTAGGCTTGAATTACATCACCACGGTAGAAGACCTGGCCGTGGTCAAACGCGTCATCGTGGATAACGTCTCGCCCACCGGCATGACCGTGCTGAACGCATCGGATCCTCTCGTGGCAAGGAAAGCCAATTACTGCCCCAGCGCCGTGACTTTTTTCGCTGCCGACAAACAACATCCCGTGCTGGCCGCGCACGGTGCGCGCCAACAACGCGTGGTCTATCGCGACGGGGACGACCTAGTCGCCGCGGAAGGCGAGGTGCTGGCGCGTTTCCCGCTGGCCAATATTCCGCTCACCCACGCTGGCACCCTGGGCTTTCAGGTGGAAAACGTGATGGCTGCCGTTGCCGCCGCCTGGGCACTGGGTCTGGATTGGCATGTCATCCGCGAGGGTCTTGCCAGCTTTGTGAGCAACGCCGACACCGCCCCTGGCCGCTTTAATGTTTTTCAGTATCGGGGCGCGACCTTGATTGCCGATTATGGCCACAACCCTGATGCCATCATTGCGTTGATTCAGGCGGTGGAAGCCATGCCAGGCAAACGCCGCACGGCCGTGATCAGCGCCGCAGGCGACCGCCGCGATGAGGACATTCGCCAGCAAAGCCAGCTTCTGGGCGATGTGTTCGACAACCTGATTTTGTACGAAGACGCCTGCCAGCGCGGCCGCGCGCCCGGTGAAACCCTGGGCTTGTTGCGCGCAGGGCTCGTGGGCGCAACCCGCGCCACAACCGTGACCGATGTGTATGGCGAATTTCTCGCCATTGATCAAGCCTTGGAGAGCTTGGCGCCAGGCGACTTGTGCCTCATCCTGATCGACCAGGTGGAAGAAGCCTTGGCGCACATCAAACAGCGCGTGGCGGCGGAGCGCCATGACAAGGCGGCATAGCCCGCCTTTAACCTCGGAAGCGCCGCGCCTGCAATCAACCTGCCGCAGGCGGCGCTGCCTGCGCACCATCACCCACAGACAAAGCCACCGGCGTTTCGCTAGCCACAAAATCCGCCAGCGTCGCGAACACATTGTCAGCGCCCACCGCCGCCACAATATCCGCACGCTTCAGTTTTTCCAGCACATTGGGGCGCACTTCGCACAACACCAGCCGTATGCCCTTTTTATGAAAATTCGCGGCTATTTCGCCTAATGTTTGCAAACCTGTGGCGTCGATAAACGGCACCTGGCCCAGGCGCAGTACCACCTGTGTCACTTGCTTGGTGGGTGACTGGATGTTTTCCAGGGTGTGCTCGAATTTTTCCGCCGCGCCGAAAAAGAACGGGCCGTCGATGCGATATACCAGCGTGCGCGGCGGCAAGACCAGCGGCCGTTCGCCCGCAGCGTCGCCAAACCCGCTACCTGCCGCATAGGCCAGTCCGTTGCCTGGCCCGGCAGCGGTTTCGTCCAGCACCTGCACCGACTGCGCCATGCGCCGCATGAACAGCAAGGACGCCAGCACGACGCCGACATTGACGGCAATCACCAGGTCAGCGAACACCGTCAGGACAAAAGTGATCAACAGCAAAATGACATCCGCACGCGGCGCCGTGCGCAGCAAACGCAGCATGTGATGCACATCGCTCATGTTGTAAGCCACGACAAACAAGATGGCCGCCAGCGCGCATAGCGGAATGTTGGCGGCCAAAGGCGCTAACAACAACACGGTGGCCACCAGGAAAATCGAGTGCGTGATGCCCGCCAAGGGGCTCGTCGCGCCATTGCGGATATTGGTCGCCGTGCGCGCAATGGCGCCCGTTGCCGCAAAGCCGCCGAACAAGGGGGAAAAAATGTTGGCAATGCCCTGGCCAATCAGTTCCTGGTTCGAGTCATGCCGTGTGCCCGCCATGCCGTCGGCCACCACGGCCGAGAGCAATGACTCAATGGCGCCCAAAAGCGCAATCGTAAAGGCCGGGCCAATCAGGCCCACGATGGTGGAAAACGAAATGTCCAAAGGTTGAAAGGCGGGCAAACCTTGCGGAATGCCGCCAAATGCGCTGCCGATGGTCGCTACGCCAGCAAAGCTAAACACGCTTTGCAACACCGTAGCGACCACCAGCACCACCAAGGGCGCAGGAATTTTCTTGAGCAGGCGAGGCCCCAGGATCAGCAAAGCCAGGCACAGCAAGGCCAGCCCGGTCGTTGCCAGATGTGCGGTGGGCAAGGCGAGTAGCAGATGGCCCAGTTTTTCGTGAAAATGCTCACCACCGCCCACCACCGCAAGGCCAAAGAAATCCCGCCACTGCCCCACCCAGATGATGAGGCCTATCCCCGCGGTAAAGCCGATAATGACCGGGTCGGGAATGAACTTGATCACCGACCCGAGACGCGCAAAACCGATGGCACACAGCATGACGCCCGCCATGAGGGATGCAATCTGCAAGCCGCTGATGCCGTATTTAGCCGTGATGCCTGACAAAATAACAATGAATGCCCCGGTCGGACCAGAAACTTGCAGCCGCGTGCCGCCAAAAACGGAGGTCAAAAACCCGGCCACAATCGCCGTGTAAATACCCTGCTCGGGCTTGGCGCCCGAGGCGATGGCAAACGCCATGGCCAGCGGCAACGCCACCACGCCGACGATCACGCCGGCGACCACGTTATTTAATAGATGTTTTTTAGCAAACAGGCCTGCGCGCTGCGCTTCAATCAAGGCAATCATGAAAAAATATCCACAAAATACGAAGGCTTAATCCTACGCCCTTGAGCCATCGCGCTCAAGGGCAAATCGGCGCAGATTCGCCAAATAACGCAATCCAGGAATCGCACGGCTGCCATGCCGGGACACCATTGCGCCGTCAATGCGGGTGACGGGCTTGCCGCACCATCATCCGCGGTTCGCGCCAGACGGGATAGGGCACGGTTTGGCGTGGATGCTTGCCGACAGCATCGGCCAACGCCGCCTGCGCGGACAAAAACCATTAGGCAAAAAGTCGGCGCTGGCGGTACGGCGGGAAATACCGCCCAGCAAGGCATGGAAGGCATGACAGCAGCCATGTTCCATGCGCCCCTGGGAGATTTATTGTCATCAAGTTGCCACACAGTTTGCTTAGACTCGGCAAAAGGCCTTATCATCAAAATCGAATAGAGAGTTCTCATGCTCAAAGAAAAAGTTGTTGCTTCATTGGGCCAGCAACCTCTACTCATGCCCGCCTGGATCAAGGCCGCGCTACAGGCCAATGATCGCTTGAAGCTCTACCTGACCATGCTGCAGTCCGCCGCGCAGCATGCCAAATCCCCGCAAGAGCGCAGCGCCGTGGACTGGGGCCGCGAGCTTGCGCAGGCAGGTTTACACGGCTCGGTGTGGTTACAGGACATGGTCAAGACCGCCTACTTTGATGGCCAAACCCTGTTCATCCCGCAACAGGACCAGCTGCTTGAGGCACTGGCAGCTGATCTCTCCGTCATGGCGCGGCCCCTCTGCGACGGTGGCCAGGAAAACCTTGCGGAACTGGTCAGCCGACGTGATGCCTGGCTGAAAAAACTGCATGCGATGGCGGATGACGAAGGGATCAACCCTGCGGCGCTGGCCGACTTGACGCGCGGAAGCCGCAAGAATGGAGATAGCTTCCATCTCCTGGTCATGGATTTGCACAAGCGGCTCAATACCCTGGCTGGCGAGATTGCCACGGAGAACTTGGATGGCGCGCATGTCTGGCAAATCGAGGACGCCGACCGGCCACTGGTCCAGGCCTTCATGCGCGGCCTGCACCGCACGGCACCGCTGAAGTTTACCCACCCGGGGCTGGATACGGCCGTGACCCGCGATGGCGCGCGGCTGCTCATCCAGAACGACATCGGTACCAGTGATGTGCATGTGCTCGTGCTCGTGGTGGAACAGCGCACGGTCAGCCTCACTTATTCCGACCTGCATGCCGACCGTTTTGCTTTCTTTCGCCAAATGCTCGAAGCGGCCGGTTTTGAGTGGACGGTATTTGATCCGGTAACATCCGACGGGCTCAATGCAGGCAAGCCCTACCAGGTAGGCAAGGCCATATTCACGGCGGCGGACGACGGTCGGCTGATGGAAGGGCTGGCGGCCGTCGCCTCGCGCATTGTGTTTGTCATCGACTGGAACCGTGCCCGCAAACGCCTGCAGAACTTCGTGCGCAAACCGCAGGCGCTGGCGCTGCTGCGGCGCGCGGCGGCAGAAGAATGGGGCCACATGGCCTGGCTGATCGCCGGGGGCGAGCACCTGGTTTTCAATGCCATGCAAGTGGTGGATAGCGAGGCCTTCCGGGTCGGAGACCGGCTTGACACAGTGCTGGGAGAAGCCGCCGCGCAAGACTTTCTGCTGCAGCTCATGCGCATCTCCAGCCTCATGCTGCGCCAGCAACAACCCATCGCGCTGGTGGCGGATGAAGCCCGCATGCTGCTCGCGCGCGTACTGCGCCAGCGCACGTTTGAATTCGACCTGCTGGCCGAGCATGCCGCCTACTGCCATGCGCTTGCCCTGGCGCTGTGCGACGCGCTCGAAAACACCACGCCAGCAAATGCCACCCAAAGCACCCACCTGGTATTGCGCGCCAAAACCTGGGAGCGCCAGGCCGACCACCTCTTGATGGATGCGCGGCAGCGCGCCGAGCGACAAAGCCGGTGGCAACCTGTGGCAGCGCTGACCGAGAAGTCGGACGATGTGGCAGATGCGCTGGAGGAAGCCATCTTCATCCATTCCCTGACGCTAGAGCCGCCCCTGTCCGGTTTGCCTGCCGCCGTCAATGACGTGTTGCGCCGCCTGGCCGACACGACGCTGGCGGCCATTCAGGACCAGATTCGCGCCATCGAGATCGCACGCCACATCAGTGAGCCGGGCGAGGCCGCCGACAGCGAGTTGTTCTTGCAAACGCTCTGGCGCATGTTGCGCGCCGAACGGCTGTGCGACGAGTTGTCGCGCCAGGCGCGCGTCACGATTGTTCGCTCGCTCCCCGCCTCCCCCGGCGGCCTGCTGTTGGCCAGCGATTTGGCCAGCATGATCGAGAAAGCCTCGGACAGCCTGCTCGCGGCTGGCTATGCGCTGCGCCAGATGGTGTTCACCAAATCAGGAATGTCCACATGAAATCTGCAAGTCATTGGCCTACACATTTTTACCTGGTTGCCAGCGGCAATACGGTCCAGCATCACAAACCAAGCCGCGACACCATGGGCGCCAAAGCCTTCAATCTGCTGCGCATGGCAGGCATCGGGCTTCCCGTCCCGCCCGCGCTGGTGATCGGCGCGCATTACACGGCCGCCCCGGAAGCCTGCCTGCCGCCGCTGTTCGCCACCGGATTGCCCTGCCTGGAACGGGCGACGGGGCTGATTTTTGGCGATGCGCGCACGCCGTTGATCGTATCGGTACGCTCCGGCGCTGCGGCGTCCATGCCCGGCATGATGGAAACGCTGCTCAACATCGGCCTGTGCGACCAGACCATCGGCGGGCTTTTGCGCCAAACCGGCAACCCGCGGCTGGTCTGGGATGCCTACCGGCGTCTGATCGCCAGTTATGGCGAGACCGTGGCCAATTTGCCAGCGTCCCTGTTTGAAGATGAGATTGAGCGCGCCACGCAGGGCCGTGATGAACGGCTGCTGGACTTCAACGAACTGCGCGAGTTGACCCGCCTGTTCCTGTCGCTCTACCAGCAGCATGCCGGGGTGGCATTTCCGCAGGATGTCAAAGCGCAGCTGTCAGGCGCCATTCGCGCCGTTTTCGCCTCCTGGCATGCCGAAAAAGCGCAGCAGTACCGCAAACTCAACCAGATTGACGCGGCGATCGGCACGGCCGTGACGATTCAAGGCATGGTGTTTGGCAACAGCGGCGGCCACGCCGGCGCCGGCGTGGGCTTTACCAGGGATCCGACCAATGGTGAACGGCAGTTGTGGGTGGATTTTCTGGCCAATGCACAGGGCGAAGACGTCGTTTCCGGCCGCAGGAACGCGCATGGACACTCGTTGCTCGCCAGCGTGGCGCCGGCTGCCTGGCACAAGCTGGAAGAATCAACACAAGCCCTGGAGCATGAATTCGCCGACATGCAGGATTTTGAATTCACGGTGCAAGATGGCCTGCTGTACTTGCTGCAAACCCGGCCAGGCAAGCGCACTGACCTGGCGGCGGCCCGCATCGCGCTCGACCTCATGGAGGAAGGCATAATTGATGCTGCCACTGCGCTACAGCGTACCGCGCATCTGCAAGAAGAAAACCTGGGTACAGTGCGCTTGGCATCATCCGATAAACCCGGCGCCCAGGCCGCCCCCCTGGGGCAAGCCATCCCCGCCTGCCCTGGCGTGGCATCCGGCGAAATCGCCCTGGACGAACAACGCGCTGTGGCACGCGCAGCGGCAGGTGTCAGCGTCATTCTCGTGCGCCAGGACGCCGAGACCAGCGATATCACCGCCCTGGACTCCGCGCTGGGCCTGCTAACGCAAAGAGGCGCGCGCACCTCGCACGCGGCAGTAGTTGCCAGGCAATTAGGCAAGGTCTGTTTGGTGAACTGTGAAAGCCTGCGCATCGACCTCAACGCCCGTGCGCTGCGCCTGGGGGAACAATTGCTCAATGAAGGCGACACCATCACCATCGACGGTAACGAAGGTGCGATTTATCCCGGCGTGGTGGCCGCCGTCATGGCGCCTGATACGGTGCTGCAGGAGCGCCTGAGGGCGCTTCGGCGCTCGCGCCCCAGTGCCCGCAACAATGCGCCGCACCGGAAACATAAGCAATGAACGCTGCCACGCCGTATCGCCAGGCCCGACTTTTACCCAGGCTGTCTGGGGCACTTTGGGCATTGCGTCCTCCGGTCGGCTAGCCACCTTGGAGAAAATAGCGCACCTAACGCTCATGGCAAGTAAATACCACCCGCTGATGATGAAACACGCGACAGGCAGCATCAAGGCCCTCCCCCTCCCAGCCTTCCCCGCACGGGGGAGGCCCACTGTCTGGCTCGCTGCGCGAGCGGCGTGACCCGGCATCAAATGGCGTTGTTTCACGCTCAGCGCTTTCCTGTGCGGTGATGCCGCCTCCGGCATGGCGGCTCAAACCATCACCGTGAATGCCGGTTGCCACGTTGCAGCGTCACCANNTCACCATTTGCCGTACCATTCGCTGTCTCTGCTGCCCAGAATGACCAAGGATCAAACTGCCATGAATTTCACCATCAACAACGAACTCATTGAGAATTTTACTTACGATGAAATCAGCATCGGCCAAAGCGCCCGCTTGCTGCGCACGCTAACGCTGGCCGATATTCAGGCCTTTGCTGCCGTGTCGGGCGATACCAACCCCGCGCATCTGGATGAAAAATACGCCAACGACACCTTGTTTCACGGGGTGATTGCCCACGGCATGTGGGGCGGCGCGCTGATCTCGGCCCTGCTGGGGACGCAATTTCCTGGCCCTGGCACGATTTATCTGGACCAGATATTGCATTTCACCAAACCCGTGCATGTGGGTGACACGCTCACCGTGGCAGTCACCGTGGTGAACAAGAATGACAGCAAGAAACACCTCGAACTGGATTGTGAAGTGCTCAATCAAAAGGGTGAGCGCGTGCTCTATGGCATGGCCAAGGTGCTAGCGCCGATGGCCAAGGTATGCCTGCCGCGCATGCGTGCGCCGCTCATCCAACTGCTGGATCCGGAAGCCCGCTTCAAGGAACTGCTCGCCCGCAGCCAAGGCCTGCCTGCCGTGCGCTGTGGCGTGGTACACCCGTGCGATGAGGAGTCGCTTGGCGGGGCGCTGGATTCAGCTCACTATGGCTTGATTGTTCCCGTGCTGATTGGCCCCGAATCACGCATCCGCCAGATAGCCCAGGCGGCTGGACTCGATTTGGCAGGCGTGGAAATCATTGCCGTTGAGCACAGCCACGAAGCGGCGGACAAAGCCGCCGACATGGCCGCCCGAGGTGAAGTGGACATGCTGATGAAAGGCAGCTTGCACACTGACGAGCTGATCCACGCGGTACTGGCCCGCCCGGCATTGCGCACCGGGCGGCGCATGTCGCATGTGTTTCGTTTTGATGTACCGTTGTACGCCAAGCCCCTGCTGATCACCGACGCCGCGCTCAATATCTGCCCCACGCTGCAGGAAAAGGCGGACATCGTCCAGAATGCCATCGGCTTTGCCCATATCATGGGCATAAAGGCTCCCAAAGTCGCCATTTTGGCCGCCGTGGAAACCGTGAACCCCAACATGCCCTCCACCCTGGATGCGGCCGCGTTATGCAAAATGGCTGACCGGGGCCAAATCAAGGGGGGCGTGCTGGATGGCCCCCTGGCTTTCGATAATGCCATCTCGCCGCAAGCGGCCAGGATCAAGCACATCGAATCCCCCGTGGCGGGGGACGCCGACATTCTGGTGGTACCCGACCTCGAATCGGGCAACATGCTGGCCAAGCAACTGGAATACCTCGGCGGCGCCAGCGGCGCCGGTCTGGTATTAGGCGCACGCGTGCCCATCGCCCTGACCAGCCGGGCCGATGGCCCCATGAACCGCGTCGCCTCGGCATTGTTGGCCCAGCTTGCGGTCCACAGCGCGGGATCCAGCCAGCCCCCGCTGCCACCGCAATCCTGACAAGGAGGGGATATGGCCATTCTTGCCGTTAATGCCGGCTCATCCACGCTGAAGTTTTCCATCTATCCGCTCGCGCATGGCCAAGTGGCGGCAAGTGTACTGGCGGGTTGTATCCAGGGCCTTGAGCCCGGCGGAAAACCCATGCTGGAATGGTCTTTTCAAGGACAGAAAAAATCCATCCAGCTCCCCGATGCCGCTGGTGATCCCTTTGGCCAAGCCCTGCATAGCCTGGGCGAACTGCTGGCTCACACCCCCACCCTGCCAGGCATTCGGTCCATCTCCCACCGTGTAGTGCATGGCGGATCGGATTTTGTGGCCAGCACGCGTGTCACGCATGATGTGCTCACCCGTCTGGAGCGGCTGAATTCGCTCGCCCCCTTGCACCAGCCCCACAACCTGCAGGGCATTCATGCCTTTCAAAAAGCCTTCCCCACCCTGCCCCAGGTGGCGTGCTTTGACACCGCCTTCCATGCCACCCTGGCCGAGGTGGATTACAGCTTTGCCCTGCCGCAATCGCTGGCCGATAAAGGCGTGCGCCGCTATGGCTTTCACGGCCTGTCTTATCAGTACATCATGGGAGCGCTGCAACAGTACAGCCCGCAGGCGAATGGACGCGTACTGATGGCGCATTTGGGCAACGGCGCCAGCTTATGCGCTGCACTGAATGGGCACAGCTGCGCTACCACCATGGGGTTTTCAGCGCTTGACGGCCTGATGATGGGCACCCGTAGCGGCTCGCTCGATGCCGGGGTATTGCTCTACCTGCTGGAACGGGGCTGGGATCATGACCGGCTGCAAACCTTGCTGTACAAACAAAGCGGCTTGCTCGGCGTTTCCGGCATTTCGGCCGACATGCGCCGCCTGCGGGCAGACGGGAGTGCCGCTGCCCAGCGCGCGATCAATTTATTTACCCACCGCGTAGTGCGCGAATCGGGCGCGATGATCGCCTGCCTGAATGGGCTGGATGTACTGGCCTTCAGTGGCGGCATCGGCGAGCACGACACCGTGCTCCGCGCCCAGGTATGCGAGCGCCTGGCCTGGCTCGGCGTGTGTATGGATCCGCTGCTCAACCAGCAGGCGGTGGGCGACCAGGTACTGGCCATTCACCAGCCAAACAGCCGCGTTGAGCTTTGGGTTGTGCCTACCGACGAAGGACTCGTGGCAGCGCGAGAGGCAGCGCGCCTGATTTGAGGCTAACCCGCATCCAGGCCACGGGGTTTTCGCCCCGCGCGCGCAAACAAGGCATCGAACAAGCCGTTGGGTAACAGCCGCAACAACTTGGCCACAGCACCCATCTGCCAGGGAATCACGGCGTAACTTTTGCCACGTGCAATCGCCCTGGCAAAACGGCGCGCGGCGCCATCCGCTGGCAATAAAAACGGCATGGGATAGGGGTTGTTCTGCGTCATGGGCGTGTCGATGTAGCCGGGCATCAAGGTCACCACGCAAATGCCGCTGCCGCGCAGTTCAACACGCAGCGCTTCCAAATAGGCAATGGCCGCCGCTTTGGACGCCGAATAGGCGCCCGCACCCGGCAGCCCGCGTATCCCCGCCACGGAGGCAATGCCCACCAGCGTGCCGCTGCCGCGCGCTTGCATGGCCTGGATAAATGGGGCGAAAGTGTGCACCATGCCCAACACATTGGTGTCCAGCACACGGCGAAAGGCGGGCAGGTCATCCGCTTCGCTGGTGAGCGTGCCCACAGAAACCCCGGCATTGGCAATCACGATGTCCGGGCAGCCAAACCGGGTAATGAAGTCTTTTGCCGCGGCCCCTAAAGCCGCCGCATCGGTGACATCCAGCGGATACGCGGCATGCGTGCCGGGCAACTCGGCAAGCAGGTCAAAAAGTCGGCGCTGGCGACGCGCCGCCAAGCCCAAGGTGACAGGCGTTTCATCCGCANNCCGCAACATTAACGCCCGCATAATGCCGCGCCAGCGCTTCACCGATGCCGCTGGACGCGCCGGTAATAAACAGCCGCATGCGCCCGTCATTCATGGGAGTCCAGATCAAGTTAAAGCAGGTTAAAGATACGCTGGCGCAAGTTGCGGCCAGATGGCTGCTCGCGATAACTCACGATGCTTCAGGGCGCCGCCAGCTCTTTTTGCTTGACCACCGTAGTTTGAATGCCGCCTTGCAGCAAGGTGTTGCGCGCACGGCTCATGTCAGCCATGCTGCGGAAAGGCCCCACGCGCACGCGCTGCATGACGCCTTTATTAGGCACAGCCACTTCCTGTATGCTCGCCTCAAACCCCTGCACGGCCAGCTTGGCTTTCAAGCCATCCACATCCGCCTTGTTTTGAAAAGCGCCCACTTGCAGAAAAAATACATCCACCGGCCGCGCAACGACAGGGGCGGCGGCATCGGCAGCATCACCCTCGTTCGCGGCCTCAGGCACCGGCGTCTTTACCGCGGCCGGTGCGGCGGCCGACGCGGCTGCCGTGCTGGCCGCCGCATCAGGGCTTTTGGCAGGCTTGCCTTCCAACAGGTCATAAAACTCAAGGCGTTGCTTTTCGCGGGGTTTATCCCCGGGTTTGCCTGGCAAAGAAATGGCGGCTGAAGACCCAGGCGCTTCTGTAGCGGCAGGCGCGGCTTCCTGCGTGCGAAAGGGCAAGGGCATGCGGTTGAAAAACCAGACCAGGGCAAAAGCCAGCACCAGGCCAAACACCAAACCAATAAAAACGCCCATCAACGTACCGCCCCCGCTTTTCCTGGCGGGCGCACGCTGCGTGTTGTGTTTCTTCATGAATTACATGCTCTCCGGTTGTGAAACACCAAGAATCGACAGCCCGTTTTGCAAGACTTGCCGCGTGGCAACAGCCAAGGCCAGACGTGCCAGACGGGTTGCCCCATCATCGACCAATACGCGCTCGGCGTTGTACCAGCCATGAAAATCAGCGGCCAAATCCTTCAGGTAAAACGCCAGGGCGTGCGGCGCATAATCCCTTGCCGCGTTATGGATCAACTCGGGAAACTCGGCCAGGCGCTGGCACAAGGCCACTTCGCGCTCGTGGTCAAGCGGGCTCAAGTCTGCCTGCCGCAAAGCCGCCATATCGCCAGCCCCGTCGCCTGTCCATTGCGCCAGCACCGAGCATATCCGCGCATAGGCGTATTGCACGTAATACACCGGGTTTTCGTTGCTCTGGCTTTTGGCCAGATCCAGATCAAAATCCAGGGCCTGATCGCTCTTGCGCAACATGTAAAAAAAGCGGCAGGCATCGTTGCCCACTTCATGGCGTAATTGGCGCAAAGTGACGTATTCACCCGAACGCGTGGACATCGCCGCCTTTTCGCCATGGCGAAACAAGCTCACAAACTGCACGAGCGTCACATCCAAACGGCTGGGGTCAGCGCCCGCCGCAGTCAGCGCGCCTTTTACCCGCGCAATGTAGCCGTGGTGATCGGCGCCCCAAACGTCAATGAGCTTATCGAAACCGCGCGCGAATTTATTCAGGTGGTAAGCGATGTCAGACGCAAAATAAGTGTAAATGCCGTTATCGCGCCGCACCACGCGGTCTTTCTCGTCGCCGAAAGCGGTCGAGCGGAACCACAGCGCACCGTCTTTTTCATAAGTGTGGTTTTGCGCCGCCAGCATGTCCACCACGGTCGCCACCTGGCCGGAGTCATACAGGCTGCGTTCGGAAAACCATTCATCAAAGCTCACGCCAAATTCTTCCAGGTCGGCGCGGCAATCGGTGAGCTGCTCGTTCAGCACATGCGCGTGGATGGCCTGCCAGCCTTCACCCAGCAAGGTTTTACCGGCCAGGATGAAGCCATCCAGGCGTTCATCCAGGTCATCCGTCGGATGAATTTGCGCCAGCACCGCATCGGCCTGCCGCACATAGCGGTCAGCCGCCGCCACCTTGATTTGCTCAGCCATGGCAAACACATAGTCGCCCTGATAGGCGTTGGGCGGGAAGGGCAGCACTTCGCCATGGATGGCCAGATAGCGCAGCCAGGTCGACACCGCCAAAATATCCATCTGCCGCCCGGCATCATTCACATAGTATTCGCGGCTGACCTCATGACCGGCAAAAGCCAGCAAGGACGACAGGCTCGCGCCATAGGCGGCGCCCCGCCCGTGGCCGACATGCAAAGGCCCGGTGGGATTGGCCGACACAAACTCAACCTGTACCCGCTGGCCGCTGGCAGGCGCGTGGCCAAATGCAGCGCCCGAGGACAAAATCGTCGCCACCACGGCCGTGCGGGCTTGGGAAGTCAAGGTGAAATTAATAAAACCGGCTCCGGCAATCTCGGCTTTTTCAATCCTGTCCGAGGCTGGCAAGGCAGCGACCAAGCGTTCAGCCACCTGACGCGGATTGGTTTTCAGGCTGCGCGCCAATTGCAGCGCCAGGCTGCTGGCAAAGTCGCCATGACTGGCTTGCTTCGGGCGTTCGAGCAAGATATCCACATCCCAATGTTCAGGGAATACGCTTTGCAAAGCGTTACGTAACAAATCGGTCAGGTACTGACGCAGGGGCGATTGATGTGCAGAAGACGGCATAGAAAGACAGAATTGATCAAGCATTGAACAAGCGCTGAATTATACTTCCCGTTTGTCGGCTACCTGCCGCATCCACCCTCATCATTCTCTTCTGGCACCCATCAGCCATTTCATTCCCCGTGCCCAATCTACGCATCCCCAATCTGCTCCGCCTATTCCGCTTCTTGCGCATCGTCCGCGTGGTCTATCTGTATGGCCTGGATCGCATCATGCTGGACAACCAAACGGTTTTCGGTGTTTGGGGGCGCATGGCCTGGTCGCTGCAAAAAACGCTGTTCTGGCGCGATCTGGCCGCCCCCCGCGGACAGCGCTTGCGTGAGGCGCTGGAGGCGCTGGGGCCCATTTTCGTAAAATTCGGCCAGATGCTCTCCACCCGCCGCGATCTGGTGCCCGCTGATTTGGCCGATGAACTCGCCCGGCTGCAAGACCAAGTACCGCCCTTTGCTTCCGCCATCGCAATCAGCGAACTGGCGGCGGCATATGGCAAGCCGGTGGATCAGGTGTTTTTATCGTTTGAGCGCACCCCCGTTGCCTCGGCCTCTGTGGCGCAAGTGCATTTTGCGGTGCTGCCCGATGGGCGCGAGGTGGCGGTAAAAATCCTGCGGCCCGGCATACGGCAAATTATCGACCACGACATGGCGCTCCTGGAAATTGCCGCCACCTGGCTGGAAAAACTCTGGCCGGATGCGCGCCGCTTGAAACCGCAACAAATCGTGGCCGAATTCGACAAATACCTGCATGACGAACTGGACCTGATGCGCGAAGCGGCCAATTGCTCGCAACTGCGGCGTAATTTTGCGGGATCTTCGCTTCTTTTAGTGCCGGAAGTGCATTGGGACTGGTGCACGCAAAACGTGATGGTCATGGAGCGCATGCACGGCTTGCCGATTTCACAAACTGAAGCGCTGCGCGCGGCAGGCGTCGATATTCCACAGCTGGCACGCGCCGGGGTGGAGATTTTCTTCACCCAGGTATTTCGCGATGGTTTTTTCCATGCCGACATGCATCCGGGCAATATTTTTGTTGTCGCGCAAGGCAACAAAAAAGGGCGCTACATCGCGCTGGATTTCGGTATCGTCGGCACGCTGACGGATGTCGATAAAAATTACCTGGCGCAAAACTTCCTGGCTTTTTTTCAGCGCGACTACAAACGCGTCGCTGAAGTGCATGTGGAATCCGGCTGGGCGCCCAAAAATACGCGCATTGATGAATTTGAATCGGCCATACGCGCGGTGTGCGAGCCGATTTTTGACCGCCCGTTAAAAGACATTTCCTTTGGTCGCGTGCTCTTGCGCCTGTTTCAAGCCTCACGGCGCTTTAACGTGGAGATTCAGCCACAATTGGTGCTGCTGCAAAAAACCCTGCTCAACATTGAAGGCCTTGGCCGCCAGCTGGATCCGGAACTCGATTTATGGAAAACCGCCAAACCCTTTTTAGAGCGCTGGATGCAAGAGCAACTCGGCTGGCGCGGCTGGCGCAATCAAATCAAGCGCGAAGCGCCCGCGTGGATTTCCCTGTTACCCGCCCTGCCCAGATTGGCGCATCAGGCGCTGAGCGCAGACCCGCATGCGGCGATGCGCGCCGAACTGGCGGCCTTGCGTGCCAGCGTCGCGCAAACTCGCCGGTTACTGGCCGTGGGCATCGTATTGTTGGCAAGTGGCGCATCGCTCGCACTTTTCATGCGCTGGTTTTAATGGAATAAAAAACCCAAAACCACCCCATGAAATTTCGCTTTTACGGTTAACACATTCAACTCGTTAACAACTCTTTAAGCTTTAACGTGAAAAATATCGTGAAACACTTTAATCTGCGCGCCATTTCAATGGTCGGGCATAGCGAACAAGGTGGCCACCTCCCGCGTGCGGGGGCGGGCTGGGGGGGCGGAAATTCGCGCCGCCTTTCGCGTGTTTCATCAGCCGCGGGTGGCATTGGCTTGCCATGGGCGTTAGGTTGAAAGAGGGAGACAAGACATGCTGTTCTGGTTTGTGATTGCATACTGGATTATTTCGGTCGGCATTGGCCTTTATGCGGGCACCCGCGTACACAACGCGCGTGACTTTGCCATTGCCGGACGGCACCTGCCTTTTTATGTCGTTGTCGCCACGGTTTTTGCCACCTGGTTTGGCGCTGAAGCCGTCCTCGGCATTCCTGCCACTTTCTTGAACGACGGCCTGCGCGGCATTGTCGCTGACCCGTTTGGCGCGGCCCTGTGCTTGATTCTCGTTGGCCTGTTTTTTGCTGCGCCGCTTTACCGCATGAACCTGCTCACCGTGGGCGATTTTTACCGCAAACGCTTTGGCCGCAGCATCGAAACCGCCACTTCGCTGGCGATTATCGTCTCTTACCTGGGCTGGGTAGGCGCGCAAATCACCGCCCTGGGCTTGGTGTTCAACGTGCTCTCTGACGGGGAAATCAGCCGCACAGCCGGCATGTGGATAGGCTCTTCCACTATTCTGATTTACACCTTGTCCGGCGGCATGTGGGCGGTGGCGATTACCGATTTTCTGCAGATGATCATCATTGTGATCGGCATGCTGTGGATAAGCGGCGAAGTGAGCGGCATGGCCGGAGGCGTCAACGTCGTGCTCACCCACGCGGCCAATGCCGGCATGTTTGCTTTCTGGCCTGCCATGGACCTCAAGGAAATACTCGCCTTTACAGCCGCCTTGATCACCATGATGTTCGGCTCCATCCCGCAACAGGATGTTTTCCAGCGCGTACAGTCCTCGCGCACTGAAAAAATCGCCATATGGGGCGCCATCATCGGCGGCGGCCTGTATTTTCTGTTTGCCTTCATCCCGATGTTTCTGGCTTATTCAGCCACGCTGATCGACCCGCAAATGGTCGCTGAATTAAAAGACACCGACCCACAAATGATCCTGCCCCGGCTGGTGCTGGAAAAAGCGCCCCTGGTTGCGCAAATCCTGTTTTTCGGCGCGCTGCTGTCAGCCATTAAAAGTTGCGCCTCGGCCACGCTGCTCGCGCCCTCGGTCACATTTACCGAAAACATCCTCAAGCCTTTAGTCGGCGGCATGTCCGATCGCAAACTGCTGCTGGCCATGCGCTCGGTCACGCTGATGTTCACCTTGCTCGTCACGCTTTACGCCGTGAATTCGGATGCCAGTATTTTCCAGATGGTGGAAAACGCCTACCAAATCACCCTGGTAACCGCGTTTATCCCCATGGTGGCAGGCATTTACTGGCGGCGTGCCACCAATCAGGGCGCAGCCGTGTCCATTTTCCTGGGCTTTGCCACCTGGATTGCCATCCTGATCCTTGGCCCGCAAGACCCACTGCTGCCAGCGCAGTTTGCTGGCTTGCTGGCCAGCCTGTTCGGCATGATTGCAGGCTCGCTCCTGCCGCAAGCGATGCACCACGACGCCACGGTCCATGACCATTTGCGCCACGGCCACTTGCGCCATCCCGCCGCGCAAACGCACCACGTTGCGGATCCCCACGCCCACGCCGCAGGCCATGGCGCCCACGGGCTGGGCAAAGTCCAGGAATAACGCCCATGGCAAGCCAATGCCACCCGCAGCTGATAAAACACGCGAAAGGCGGCGCGAATTCCCGCCCCCCCCCCAGCCTGCCCCCGCACGCGGGAGGTGGCCACCTTGCTCGCTGTGCCCGGCCATTGGACTGGCGCGCAGATTAACGTGCTCCACGAGACTGTTTTACGTTAAATGATGGCCACGCAAGCAACCAACCCCCTAGCCCCTGTGCCGCCATCGGGGAAGCCGCCGAGCATGCAACACACCCCGCTGCTGTTGTATTCCAGTCTCGGCTACGCCATCCTGATTATTTATGCCAGCCTTTATCCGCTCACCGGCTGGGAGGCGACGGGCGCGCCGCCGCTGGATTTTTTGTTTGCTGACTGGCCGCGCTATACCACGGCCTTTGACCTCAGCACCAATGTCGCCGCCTACGTGCCACTCGGTTTTCTGCTCGCCTCGGCCATGCGCCCGCGCCTGGCCGCTAAATATGCCTGGTGGCTGGCTGCGCTACTCGCCGCAGCCTTGAGCTTTTCGCTCGAATCCACGCAAAATTTCCTTCCCACTCGCGTGGCCTCCAATCTTGATCTGGCATGCAACACGCTGGGCGCCTTGCTCGGTGCCTTGCCCGGCGCCCTGTGGCCACGGCAAATCATGGATAACCTGCGCCATCTGCACTGGCCCGAGCATGGCAAAAGCGTTGAACTCGGCCTGGTGCTTTTGGGCTTGTGGTTACTCACCCAATTCGACTCCACCACCTTGCTGTTTGGTGCGGGCGATTTACGCAACCTGTCAGGGCTCGCCGACCTGCACGCCTTCAATGCCGTCGCCTTTCAACGCATCGAGAGCCTCATCGCCGCCAGCGGCGTGATGGCCACCTTGCTCATGGCCAGCCTCATTGCGCCGTTCCGCCAGCGCCGACTTTTTTCACTGCTGCTGCTGCTCTTGGGCCTGGCCGCCAAGTCCCTGGCCTTTGCCTTGATGACACACCCGAAAACTGCGCTAGGCTGGGCGACACCCGGAGCGCTGACGGGGTTTTTCATCGGCCTCCTGTGCTGGTCCATCGCCTTGCTTTTGCCGCTCACGTTGCAACGTCTGCTGGCCGCAACCGCACTGCTTGCCGCCAGCGTGATGGTCAATTTGGCGCCCATCAATCCGTACCTGGAAAATCTGCAAAACGTCTGGAATCCGGGGCAGTTTCTTCACTTTCACGGCTTGACGCATTTTGTTACCCTGCTCTGGCCGTATTTGGCCTTGCCCTGGTTTGCCTTCCACCGCCCGCGGCCCACGATGCCATGAAAGACCTCTCTGCACTTCGCGATGCGCTGCGCGCATTTGCCGCTGAACGCCACTGGCAGGCTTTTCACACACCCAAAAACCTGAGCATGGCCTTGATCAAGGAAGCCGCCGAAATTGTCGAGCACTTCCAATGGTCAACAGCAGAAGGGAGCCTGGCCCTCGCGCCCGCACAAAAAGCAGAAGTCGCGGATGAAATTGCCGATGTCTTGATGTACCTGGTGCAATTGGCGGACGTGCTCAACATTGACCCGCTGGAAGCCGCGCAGAAAAAAATCATCAAGAACAGGCAGAAATATCCTGCCCCTGACAACCCTCATCCCGACAGGCCAAAACAAACCAGCTGACGCGCGAACAGTACAATAAGCCAATGAACAATACGCCGATAAAGACTGCATCCATCCTGATTGTGTTCACCGCCCTGCCAGATGCGCAAAGCGCGCGCGCCCTGGCGGACGCGCTGGTGGCTGAACGGCTGGCAGCATGCGTCACCGTGTTGCCCACTGCCCAATCGGTCTACCGCTGGCAAAACAGCATTGAGCACGCCACCGAAACACCGCTCATGATCAAAACCACTGCGGCACATTACGCCGCAGTGGAAGCCGCCCTGCGCGCCCGGCATCCTTACGCGACACCTGAAATCATCGCCCTGCCCGTCACCCATGGCCTGCCGGATTATTTAGCCTGGGTAGATGCGGCAACACAACCAAAGGACGCCTGATGCAAAACCTATTTCGCCGATTTGCCCGCCGCATCGCCCATGCCGCACACCCCGCCGTGCTCACGCTGATCAGCTTCATCGGCTTGCTGACCACTGGCCCAAGCCTTGCCGCCGAGCCCTTACCGCCAGAACAAGCCTTCACTTTCTCCGCACGCGCCCTGGATGCGCAAACATTGGAAGCGCGCTGGCAAATCGCGGAAGGCTATTACCTCTATCGCGATAAATTCAGCTTCCATCTCACGGCCGCAGCGGCCAATGCCCCAGCGCAGGCCACAGCGGCTGACACGCCAATCACGGCCCAATTGCCCGCGGGCAAAATGAAAATGGATGACCTGTTCGGTGAAGTTGAGGTATACCGGCAGACCATCACTGCGCGCCTGCCCCTCCCCACCCAAGCCAGCGGCGGCACGCCTGCCACCGTGACGCTCAAAACCGTCGCCCAGGGTTGCTGGGATGGCGGCATTTGCTACCCCCCGCAAACCTATACCACCAGCATTGATTTGCCTGCCACCGCGGCCGCCATGACCAATCCGGCAGATGCGGCCCCAGCCACCCAGGCGCCCGCCACATCGCTAGGGGTTAACACCGCGCCAGGCGACGAGAACTCGCGCATCGCCAATCTGTTCAAAAACAGCCGCTGGCCGCTCGTCGTGTTGAGCTTTTTCGGCTTTGGCTTGCTGCTCTCCCTCACGCCCTGCGTCTTGCCGATGATTCCGATTTTGTCCGGCATCATCGTCAATCACGGCCATGCCGTCAGCCACCGGCGCGCCTTCATGCTCTCGCTCGCCTATGTTCTCGGCATGGCCATCACTTACGCTGCCGCCGGCGTTGCGGCCGGCTTTTCCGGCACCTTGCTCACCAGCGCGTTACAAAATTCCTGGGTGCTGGGTGGCTTTGCCCTCATATTTGTGGCCTTGGCATTTTCCATGTTCGGCGTATATGAACTGCAACTGCCCACTGCCCTGCAAAGCAAACTTGCCGACCAAGCCAATCATCAAGGCGGCTCCGTATCCGCCATTGCCTTGATGGGTGCGCTCTCCGCGCTCATCGTTGGCCCCTGTGTGGCCGCGCCCCTGGCAGGCGCCCTGCTGTACATCGCCAAAACCGGGGATGCCCTGTTGGGTGGTGCTGCGCTGTTCGCGCTGGCGCTGGGCATGGGCGTACCGTTGTTGCTAGTCGGCACTTTCTCGCGCCGCTTGTTGCCCAAAACCGGGCCGTGGATGGAGAACGTCAAAAAATTCTTTGGCGTGCTGATGCTCGCCACCGCCCTGTGGCTGGCCTCCCCCGTATTGCCTGGCTGGCTCGTGATGCTGGGCTGGGCGCTGCTCCTGATTTTCCCGGCGATATTTCTTTCCGCGCTGGACTCCTTGCCTGTCAATGCGCATGGTTTGCAGCGCCTGGGCAAGGGTCTGGGCCTTGTGTTGTTCATCACCGGCCTGGCCATTCTGCTTGGGCTCCTTGGCGGCAACCGTGACCCGTTGCAGCCGCTGGGCTTTCTGCGTGGCAATGCGGCAGCGCCAGACGGCAGCGCCACTGCGGGCAACGCTGCCGTCCCGGCAGCGCCGACTTTTATTAAAATCGCCTCCGTCGCCGAGCTCGATGCGCAACTGAAAACAGCCAACAAGCCGGTGATGCTGGATTTCTGGGCCGAGTGGTGCATCAGCTGCAAGGAAATGGAACGCTTTACCTTTGCGCATCCGGACGTGGCCGCGCGCATGCAAGACTTTTTGCTGTTGAAGGCGGACGTTACCGCCAACAACGCGGCAGATCGCGCGCTGCTGTCACGCTTCAACCTGTTCGGCCCGCCGGGGATTATTTTTTTCAACGCCAATGGCCAGGAAAACACCACCCAGCGCGTGATTGGTTTTCAAAATGCCTCACAGTTTTTGCAACAGTTAAATCAAGCCGCGCTGAGCCGCGACACGGCGCATTTTTCGCTTCGCTAACCTCCCACACCACAAAAACCCATCATGTTCACCGGCATTATTTCCGCCTTGGGCCGCATTAGCCAAATCACCCCGCTGGCCACGGGCCTTCGTTTAACAGTCACCGTCACCACGCCCGCCAACTACCTTGACGACGTTGCCCTGGGCGACTCGATCGCCCACAACGGCGTGTGCCTGACCGTGATCGCCAAAACCGGCGACACGTATCAGGTCGATGTCTCGCGTGAAACGCTGGATTGCACCATCGGCCTTGATGCGCAGGGCGAAGTGAATCTGGAAAAAGCCTTGCGCCTGGCCGATCGTTTAGGCGGCCATTTGGTCGCCGGGCATGTCGATGGCGTGGGTGAAGTCGTCGGCATCACGCCGGTGGGCGAATCGCATGAGCTTGTCATCCGCGCGCCCTTAGCCATCGCGCGAACGGTCGCGCCTAAAGGTTCGATTACCGTAAACGGCGTCTCGCTCACGGTCAATCGCGTGGCCAATCACTGCGCATCTGCTGCCGGGCCCAGCGTCGATTTTTCCATCAACCTGATTCCGCATACCATGGCCAATACCACCCTGCGCCATTTGCAGGCAGGCAGCCGCGTGAATCTGGAAATTGACCTGATCGCGCGTTACGTTGAACAGATACTCTCGACCGGCACAGCGGCGTAGAATGCGCGGCCTTCTTGCAGCATCCTAGCTGCGCATCAGCCGTTTTTTAGCTGCTTCCCATTTTGTGAGCCCTGCCATGAACATTAGCCCTACCCAAGACATCATCGCCGAAATCCGCGCCGGGCGCATGGTGATACTGGTTGACGAAGAAGACCGCGAAAACGAAGGCGACCTGGTCTGCGCTGCCCAACATGTCACACCCGACATGATCAATTTCATGGTCAAGCACGCGCGCGGCCTGGTGTGCCTGACGCTGACCGAAGCGCGCTGCCAGCAACTGGGCTTGACACCCATGACGCGCCATAACAAGAGCATGTTCAGCACCGCCTTTACCACCTCAATTGAAGCCGCAACCGGTGTGACCACCGGCATTTCGGCGCACGACCGCGCCCGCACGGTGCAAGTCGCGGTGGCTAAAAATGCCCGCCCTGACGATATTGTGCAGCCCGGCCATATCTTCCCCATCACTGCCCAGCCCGGTGGCGTGCTGGTGCGCGCAGGCCACACCGAAGCCGGTTGCGATCTTGCCCAACTGGCAGGATGCGAGCCCGCAGCCGTGATTTGCGAAATCCTGAAAGACGATGGCAGCATGGCGCGCCTGCCGGATTTGCTCGAATTTGCCGCCCAGCATCAGCTCAAAATCGGCACGATACGCGATTTGATCCATTACCGCTCCGAGACCGAAACCCTGATTGAATGCATCGCCGACCGGGTCGTCACTTGCGCACAAGGCGCTTTCCGCCTGCGGGCATTTAGCGACACGAGCAGCGGCGACATTCATCTTGCACTGTCACATGGCGAGATCATTGCCGAACAGGAAACCCTGGTGCGCGTGCATGAGGCAGTATCTGTTTTGGATTTTCTGGGCGTGCAAAATGCCCGGCATAGCTACAGCATAGACTTTGCCTTGCGCCAAATCGCCGCAGTTGAACGCGGTGTAGTGGTTATGCTGCACCATGCCGAATCGACGCAAAACATCCTCTCGGCATTGCAAATTGATAGCACCAAAGCCATCAAATGGGATCCGCGCCTGTACGGCATTGGCGCGCAAATCCTGCGTGACCTCGGCGTGGGCAAAATGCGCCTGATGTCCAACAGCCCGCGCAAGCTGCCCAGCATGGCAGGCTTTGGCCTGGAGATCTGCGGGCATTTTTCACCCGAAGGCACACACTAACGAAACCATCCTCTGGCATCTTCAAAAAACATCATGAGTATCCACGAAATAGAACCCCAGCTTAACGGCCATGGCCTGCGCATTGGCGTGGTGCAAAGCCGCTTTAACGAGCCCATTTGCGAAGGCTTGCGTTCCGGGTGCCTTGCGGGCTTGCGGCAAATGCAGGTGCAAGACGCCGACATCACCTATGTCACCGTGCCCGGTGCGCTGGAAATCCCGCTCGCCTTGCAAACCATGGCACAAACCGGCCATTTTGACGCGCTGGTTGCCTTGGGCGCCGTGATACGCGGCGAGACATATCACTTTGAAATTGTCTCGAACGAATCCGCACGCGGCATTACGGATGTGCAATTAGCGACCGGCGTGCCGATTGCGAATGCCGTGCTGACCACCGAAAACGATGATCAAGCGCTGGTGCGCATGGTGCAAAAAGGCACTGAAGCCGCAGCCGCCGCCATTGAGATGGCGCGCTTGATTCAAATGGTAAAAAAATAATGGGCAGCAACAATTCATCCCGCCATCGCGCCCGCGAGTTTGCGGTGCAGGGTTTGTATCAATTCCTCGTCGGCGGCCAGGATACGGCCGCCATCCAAGTACAAGCCGAAAGCGTGGCGGGCTTTCACAAAGCGGATAACGCGCTGTACTTGCAACTGCTGCATGAAGCGATCGACAACATCGCCACCTTGCACGCGGACATCACCCCGCATGTCAGCCGCCCGTGGGAGGAAATTTCACCCATCGAACGCAGCGTATTGCTCTTGGGCGCCTGTGAATTCCGCTTTCACCCCGAAACCCCCTATCGCGTCATCATCAACGAATGCGTGGAGCTCACCAAAACCTTTGGCGGCACGGATGGCCACAAATTCGTCAATGGCGTGCTTGATAAAATGGCCGCTGTGCTGCGCACAGTGGAGACCGCGGCGCACTAACGCACATAGCGCCAATGGGCCGCCCCGAATCATGAAACCCATCCACTGTTGCGCCCAGGGCTGGCAAATGGACCCGCCCCTCCCGTCCTCCCCTCGCGGGGAGGCTTCTTTCCGGCTCGCTTCGCTCGTTTTTATTGCACGGCGCGCTTGCCTTAAGTGTTTCACTGTAGATACAAAACAGATACAGAACCCACCATGCAAACCGCACGTATCGAATTCGACCATTTCAACGCCCTCGCTGACAAAGCCGCCGGTGAGCGCATCCGCGCGGCCAAGGCGGCGCTGGGCAACAAGGCCGTGCTGCTGTGCCACCACTACCAGCGCGCCGA
>DILC01000035.1:0-753 GCA_002424865.1 Rhodocyclaceae bacterium UBA5602
TGTCGCGCTACGGCATGATTGCCTTCGCTTCCAGCCTTGACCAGGCAGGCCCCAATACCAAGAGCGCGGAAGACTGCGCGCTGATGCTCTCCGCCATGGCCGGGTTTGACAGCCGCGACTCCACCTCGCTGGAGCGCCCTCATGAAGATTACAGCCGCGATCTCGCGCTGCCGCTGGCCGGGCTGAAAATCGGCTTGCCCAAAGAATTCTTTGGCGATGGCATGGATGCCGATGTGCGCGCCGCCGTCGACGCGGCGCTGGATGAATACCGCAAGCTCGGCGCCACCACCGTCGAAGTCAGCCTGCCCAATTCGGCGCTGTCCGTGCCCGCGTATTACGTCATCGCCCCAGCTGAGGCGAGTTCCAATCTTTCGCGCTTCGACGGCGTGCGTTATGGCTATCGCGCGCCGGAATACACGGATCTCGCCGACATGTATTCCAAAACCCGCGCGCAGGGTTTCGGCGCCGAAGTCAAGCGCCGCATCCTGATTGGCACTTATGTGCTCTCACACGGCTATTACGACGCGTATTACCTGCAAGCGCAAAAGATTCGCCGTCTCATCGCCGCCGACTTTACCGAGGCGTTCAAGCAGTGCGATGTCATCATGGGGCCTACCTCGCCTTCCGTGGCCTTCGCCTTCGGCGCGAAAAATGCCGACCCGGTGCAAATGTATCTCTCGGATATCTACACCATCTCGACCAACCTCGCCGGACTGCCGGGCATGTCCTTGCCCTGCGGTTTTGGCAATCACC
>DILC01000035.1:875-56348 GCA_002424865.1 Rhodocyclaceae bacterium UBA5602
TGGGAAGTCGTCATCGGGCTGGAAACCCACGCCCAGCTTAAAACGCAGTCCAAAATCTTTTCCGGCAGCAGCGTCGCCTTTGGCGCGCCGCCCAACGCGCAAGCCAGCGCAGTGGATATTGCCCTGCCGGGCGTGCTGCCGGTGCTCAATCGCGAAGCGGTGGTCTGCGCCATCAAGTTTGGCCTGGCCGTCGGTGCCGAGATTGCGCCGCGCTCGATTTTTGCGCGCAAGAATTATTTCTACCCCGACTTGCCCAAGGGCTACCAGATCAGCCAGTTTGAAATTCCGGTCGTCTCCGGTGGCGGATTGGCTATCCGCATGGGTGAGCAAGAGAAATTCGTGCACCTCACGCGTGCGCATCTCGAAGAAGATGCGGGCAAGTCCCTGCACGAAGATTTCCATGGCAAGACCGGCATCGACCTGAACCGGGCCGGCACGCCGCTGCTGGAAATCGTTTCCGAGCCGGACATGCGCTCGTCCGCCGAGGCGGTCGCCTACGCCAAGGCGCTGCACGCCCTGGTGCAATGGATCGGCATTTGCGACGGCAACATGCAGGAAGGCTCGTTCCGTTGCGATGCCAATGTCTCGGTGCGTCCGCTCGGGCAAAAGGAATTTGGCACGCGGCGCGAAATCAAGAACCTCAATTCCTTCCGCTTCATGCAGCAGGCGATTGATTTTGAAGTGCAATGGCAAATCAACGAAATCGAGGAAGGCCGCGCCATTCAGCAAGCCACCGTGCTGTTCGACCCCGACACGGGCGAGACACGCGCCATGCGCAGCAAGGAAGACGCGCACGATTACCGCTATTTCCCCGATCCCGACTTATTGCCGCTGGCCATTTCTCCCGCCTGGATTGATGAAATAAAGGCCACCTTGCCCGAGTTGCCTGCAGCAATGAAAACACGTTTTGCAGCCGATTTTGGCTTGTCTGCTTACGATGCCACCACCCTGACCGCATCCCGTGAAGTGGCTGCTTACTTTATCGCCATGATTGATGCCGCAGGGCAGAGTAACGCCAAGCTGTGCGCCAACTGGATCATGGGCGAAGTGGCCGCACGTCTGAACAAGGAAGGACTGGAGATGAACGCCGTCCCGCTAGCGCCGACTTTTCTCGCGGGCGTCATCCGCCGCATTGCGGACAACACGCTCTCGCACAAAATGGCGCGCGAAGTGTTTGATGCGCTTTGGGCTGGCGAAGGCCAGGATGTGGATGCCATCATCGCCGCGCGCGGTTTGACGCAAGTGACGGATAGCGGGGCAATTGAAGCGATGATTGACACGGTACTTGCCGCGAACGCCAAATCCGTCGAAGAGTTCCGCGCCGGTAAAGACAAGGCTTTCAATGCCTTGGTTGGCCAAGTCATGAAAGCCGCCAAAGGCAAAGCCGACCCGCAGCAGGTCAATGACTTGTTGCGGAAAAAACTCGGGGATGGCTAAACCTCAAAACCAAAGAAGGCAGAGCCCCCTCAAGGGTGCTGCCTTCTTTACCCTGAACCCAACGTTATTTTTTAACCACAGGCTCCGCTACGCCTTTATCCGGGCTTGCTGCCTCAGCATTTTTGCCCGTTAGATTCAGATATTGCTGCTTTTCCTCTTCAAAACGGGCTCGCGTTTCTGCCATTTCCTTGTTTTGTGCTTCTATTGCCGTCTGTTGGGCTAACAGCTCGCTCTCGTTGGTACGAAGCGCTGCTTTTGTTTCCGGCGGCAGGGGTTTGTTTTTGTACTGTGCCTGTTCTTTTTCCAGCTTTTTCTTGACCATATTGGCTTGATCGAGCTTGGCTTGTGCCTGCTGGCGATTCTTTTCTATGGCAGCTAAAGCACGATCTCTTGCGGCATCAATTTCTTTTTCGTTGGCATAGTTGGACAACAGCGCAGCAGAACGCCGTTGTGCTTCCATGGCTTTGCGTTTTTCCTCATCTGCCCGCGCCTGCTCTGCCGCACGTCTCGCCTGTTGCTCGGCGGTTAAAGGCGCATCGTATTTTTTAGCCAACCGGCCTTGGCCATCGCGCTCTTCGTAAGCGCGGTTAGCGCATTCTGGCGGAACAAAATCCGCACAGACTTTTCGACCTTTAACATCATCGCAACAAAAAATTCGCGCTTGCGCGGCGGCTTCACCTGCCATGAGTAAAGCCGCAGTGATTAACAGGGACAGGGCAGACGTTGGGCGCATGGCAAACTCCTCAAAAGACTCGTAAATTTTGCTGCGAAATGCCCACCAAGATGCACGCTGCGCGAAACTTGGCCGACAAGCTATTCAACGCCATAGCGCGAACGATAATCACGCACAGCAGACAGGTATTGATTGAGCTCAGGTTGATCTGCAAGATATTGGATCAGATCCGTCAGGCGCGCGATATTCAACACGGGCACGCCTATCTTTTGCTCGACTTCTTGCACTGCGGATAAGGCGCCTTCGCCGCGTTCTTGACGATCCAGCGCAATGATTACCGCAGCAGGTATTGCACCCGCCTGGCGAATCATCTCCACAGATTCCCTGACTGAGGTGCCCGCTGAAATCACATCGTCAATGATCAGCACACGGCCTTTCACAGGTGCGCCCACCAGCACGCCACCTTCGCCGTGATCTTTTGCTTCCTTGCGGTTATAGGCATACGGCGTGTCATAACCTAATTTCGCCAAAGCAATGGCTGTGCCTGCGGCCAAGGGAATGCCTTTATAAGCCGGGCCAAACAGCACATCAAACTGCACGCCCGAAGCAATGATCTTGTGCGCATAAAAATCGCACAAACGCGACAGCGCCGCGCCATGATCAAAAAGTCCGGCATTAAAAAAATACGGGGAAAGACGGCCCGCCTTGGTTTTAAACTCGCCAAAGCGCAACACGCCGAGTTCACAAGCAAAGGCGATAAACTCATGGCTTTGGCGCGCTGCACTTTTAGTGTCCTGCGTTGCTGCCGCATTTTGATTTATGACATTCATCAAACCATTCTACATCGACAGGAAAGCCTTACATGCTGCGTGTTATCAGCCTTAACCTGAACGGTATTCGATCCGCTTTAACTAAAGGCATGTTTGATTGGTTGGCGACGCAAAATGCCGATATCGTCTGTGTACAGGAATTAAAAGCCCATCTTGCGGATATTCCGGAAGCCGCTAAATCACCGCCCGGCTATCACAGCTTTTTTCATGCCGCCGAAAAGAAAGGCTACAGCGGTGTGGGCATTTACAGCCGGGAAAAACCCGACCGTGTCATTGAAGGTTTCGGCAACACGGAGTTTGATGCGGAAGGGCGTTACATTCAGGCCGACTTTGGGCGTTTATCCGTTGTCTCGCTATACCTGCCCTCCGGTTCTAGCTCCGAAGAACGACAAAACGCCAAATTCCGTTTCTTGGAACAATTTCGCCCACAACTGGAACACCTGGCGAATACAGCCAAAACGGGTCAGCGCGAAGTGATTCTTTGTGGCGACTGGAACATCGCCCATCAAGAAATTGACCTGAAAAACTGGAAGTCGAATCAAAAAAACTCCGGTTTTTTGCCAGAGGAGCGTGCCTGGTTAAGCGCTGTATTCGATGATCTGGGCTGGGTGGATACTTACCGCCGCCTGTATCCCTCGGCAACGGGCGAAGCCTACACTTGGTGGTCTAACCGCGGCCAGGCCTGGGCAAATAACGTAGGGTGGCGCATTGATTACCAGATTGCCACATCCGGCCTGGCCAATCTGGCACGTCAAGCCACTATCTACAAGGCACAGCGCTTTTCGGACCACTCCCCCTTATGCATGGACTACGACTGGCCGTTGGCTGCATGAGGAGCGAGAATCACAAATAGCGTTAGAATCAAACTCCCATCATTACTTTGCCAGGGAAAAATCATGACCGATGTCACCAAAGATAAGTTGATCTCCGACCTTAAGCTGGTTATTGCCGACAGTGAGGAGTTGTTGCGCGCTACAGCCGGGCAGGCCGGTGACAAAATGGCTGAAATCCGCACCAAAGCCACGGATCGTATCGCTAACCTGAAAGCCCAGTTGTTGGATGCTGAAGCCGCCATGGTGGAAAAAGCCAAGCAAGTGGGGCGCGTTACTGACGACTATGTTCACGACAATCCATGGCGTTCGATCGGTGTTGCGGCAGGGGTTGGCTTCATTGTCGGTTTGCTTATTGGCCGTCGCTGATCGCATTTCGATTCCGAAATGGCTCCTAAATCAAGTCCCGGGGGGCTTTATGCTTCGCTCAAGGGGCTATTCGGTTCTTCACTTGGCCTTTTACAAAATCGCCTTGAGCTGCTTGGCATTGAATTAGCCGAGGAACGTCAGCACCTGCTGGCGCTCCTCGGCCTTTGCGTGACAGGCGTGGTTTTTTTAAGTGCGGGGCTGATTTTATTCGCTACGCTGATCACCCTGGTGTTTTGGGAAACTCATCGCTTGCTCGTGTTGGGATTATTTTCCAGCGGCTTTTTATTGCTTGGTTTCTTGGTGATATATCAAGCAATTCGTCATCCTCGCTTGGGCTCCAGTATTTTTTCGTCCAGTTTGGCTGAGTTACATAAGGATCAAGCCGCCCTGGCGCCAGAAGATGCACCACCAGCGCAATGAATTCAAAATCTCTCGAACTTGCCCTAAAAAAACAGCGGGTTATGCTGGAAAGCGCGCGCTTGCGGGGTGAGTTTTTGGATCACTTGACGGCTGTTTCCCCTGTTTTTTATGCAACTGACCACCTTTATCGCGGAGCAGTCTGGTTGCGGCAGCATCCGCAAGTCCCTATCGGATTAGCTGTGGCACTTATCGTCGCCAAACCTAAACGCGTCATAACCTGGACTCGTCGCTTGATGTTTGGCTGGCAAGTCTGGCGAAAATTGAGCAATAACTTGCAAGCCCATGCCCTGACTAAAATCTTTCGCTAAATCCATAACTTATCGCCAGCACACGCCATTCCTGGCGATAAGTGACAAGTTTTCAGATATCAATATTCCGCGCGTACAAGGCATTCGCTTCAATAAATGCGCGACGCGGTTCAACTTCATCGCCCATCAAGGTGGTGAAAATTTCATCCGCTGCAATCGCATCATCAACTTGCACACGAAGCAGGCGGCGCACGGCAGGATCCATGGTGGTCTCCCATAGCTGCTCCGGGTTCATCTCGCCCAAGCCTTTGTAGCGCTGTTTGCTCAAGCCGCGTTCGGCTTCATTCAACATCCAGTGCATGGCGTCAGCGAAGCTGGTGACGTGCAGTGATTTTTCGCCGCGACGGATCACACTATCTTCACCCATCAAGCCAGATATCAACTGGGCTGTTTTACGCAGCTGGACATAATCGCCTGACAGTAAAAAGTCGTCATCAATCCGGCTAACACGTTGATTACCATGTCGCATACGTGTGGTGGTAATGGTCCAACGTTCATGTTTGTCATCAAATTGCACGCCAATGACTACCTCAGGGTTCACATGGGCAGTAATTTTTTCAGCACTGGCGATGGTTGTCGCCTCTGAGCTTGCGTCTATTTCAATATCAAAGGCAAGTATCGCGTGCAACACGTCACTGTCAATAAAATCAGACAGGCGCTGAATCACGGCTTCTGTAAGCAAATAACTGCGCGCCAGTTCGCCTAAGGTTTCGCCTTCAATCAATACCCTCCGAGATTCGGTTTGTAGCTGGGTACCTTCCAGGGACAATTGCAGCAGGTGCTGGTTAAGCTCCTGATCATCCTTGATATAGCGCTCACTTTTCCCGTGCTTGATCTTGTACAGTGGGGGTTGAGCGATATAAATGTAACCATGCTCTACCAATTGCGGCATTTGACGATAGAAAAACGTAAGTAGCAACGTGCGAATATGTGCGCCATCCACATCCGCATCGGTCATGATGATGATGCGGTGGTAACGCAGCTTTTCGATATTAAAGTCTTCTGTGCCAATGCCGCAGCCCAGCGCAGTGAGCAAGGTCACAATCTGTTCGGATGAAATGAGCTTGTCGTAACGGGCCTTTTCAACGTTGAGCACCTTGCCCCGCAAGGGCAGAATCGCTTGAAACTTGCGGTCACGCCCCTGTTTGGCTGACCCGCCGGCTGAATCACCCTCGACGATGTACATTTCACACAGTGCCGGGTCTTTTTCCTGGCAATCCGCCAACTTGCCGGGCAAACCCAGACCATCCAGAACACCCTTGCGCCGCGTCATGTCGCGTGCTTTACGCGCCGCTTCGCGCGCGCGCGCGGCTTCAACGATTTTTCCGGTGATGATCTTGGCATCAAGCGGATTTTCCAGCAGATAATCTGCGAGGCGCTGAGCAACCACTTCCTCAATGGCAGGCCTAGCTTCCGAAGAAACCAGTTTCATCTTGGTCTGCGACGCAAACTTTGGATCCGGCATTTTGACCGACAATACGCAGGTTAAACCTTCACGCATATCGTCGCCAATAATCTCTACCTTGGCTTTTTTAGCAACTTCATTTTCTTCAATATATTTGTTGATCACCCGCGTCATCGCCGCACGCAGACCGGTCAAATGCGTTCCACCATCCGATTGCGGGATGTTGTTGGTGAAGCACAATACCTGTTCCGCGTAAGAATCATTCCACTGCATCGCCACTTCAACATCAATGCTGACTCCGTTTTGAATGGATACGCCTGCGGAATGAAATGCATTTGGGTGGAGAACGGTTTTAGACCGATTGATATATTCAACAAAGCCTTTAACGCCACCAGAAAAGGCAAAATCTTCTTCCCGGTTATTACGTTGATCGACTAATTTGATTTTTATGCCGTTATTCAAAAAGGAAAGCTCACGCACCCTTTTTGCGATGATGTCATAGTGAAATTCAATATTTCCAAAAATTTCCTCGTCTGCTGAAAAATGGACTTCCGTCCCTCTTTTTTCAGTCGAACCCAGCACTTTAAGGGGTGAAATTTCAATCCCATCATGCGTTTCAATAATGCGGTTAACCACGTGGCCACGGTTAAATTCGATGAAATGCTTTTTTCCATCCCGGCGAATAGTCAAACGCAACCATTTCGATAGCGCATTGACGCAAGAAACACCCACACCATGCAAGCCGCCAGACACCTTGTAGGAATTCTGGTTGAACTTTCCACCCGCATGCAGTACACACATGACGATTTCAGCAGCTGAACGCTTAGGTTCGTGTTTATCATCCAGCTTGACACCCACCGGAATACCACGTCCATTATCAGTTACAGAGATCGAGCTATCGGTATGGATTGTGATGACAATTTCATCGCAATGACCTGCCAGCGCTTCATCAATTGCATTATCAACAACCTCAAAAACCATATGGTGCAGCCCTGTGCCATCGGAGGTGTCGCCGATATACATGCCAGGGCGCTTTCTAACGGCCTCTAAACCTTCAAGTTGTTGGATGCTCGATTCGTCGTACTTGGGTGATTCGCTATTTGTGGTCATATTTTCTGTATTTTAAATACGCATCGGCATGACGACATATTTGAAATTTTCATTCCCTGGCAAAATAAACAATGCGCTTGAATTAGCGTCAGCTAAATGCAATTCAATTGTTTCTTCCGATACATTTGCCAATACATCCAGCAAGTAAGTGACGTTAAAACCAACATCCAAAGATTCGCCGGAATATTCAACTTCTATTTCTTCCTGAGCTTCTTCTTGTTCAGTATTGTTAGAAATAATTTTCAAACTACCTTCACTGAGCAATAAGCGAACACCTCTGAACTTCTCATTTGTCAAAATTGCAACACGCTGCAATAACTGAATGAATTGATTGCGGGAGATTTTCAGAATTTTTCCATGATTCTTTGGAATCACGCGTTCATAGTCAGGAAATTTCCCATCGATTAGCTTGGAAATAAATTCAATGTTATTGAACTTAAAGCGTGCCTGGTTAGGCGTCAGAATAATTTCTACCAAATCCTCTGAGTCATTTAACTGCTTGGACAATTCAAGTATGGTTTTTCTAGGCAGAATAACTTCAATAGGGGCTAATGCTTCCTCCAGAGCACCCGCAGCATACGCTAAGCGATGACCATCGGTTGCTACGACACGTAATTCGTTTCCCTTGGTAATCAGCAAAAGCCCATTGAGATAGTATCGAATATCCTGTTGGGCCATTGCATACTGGACCAAAGCAAACAGTTTTTTCAATTGCTTTTGGCTTACTGAAAATCGGGTTGATTGATCTTCAGTGACGACCATCCGTGGAAAGTCTTCAGCGGGTAGTGTCTGCAAGTTAAATTTACCCTTACCCGCTTTGAGCTGGAGCCGCTTATCTACGAGCGCTAGGCTAACTTCCAAGCCTTCAGGCAAAGACCGCAAAATATCCTGCAGTTTTCGTGCCCCAACGGTGATTGATGTGCTCTCTTCACCGCTTGTCTGGGTTTGGGTTGTGATTTGGATTTCAATGTCCGTTGCCAGCAACGTAAGGACGCCTGCGTTTTTCTCGAGTAAGACATTCGACAGGATTGGAAGTGTATGTCGCTTTTCAACAATACCGCTAACCGCCTGCAGTGGTCCGAGGAGCTGGTCCCGTAAGCCTTTATATAAGAGCATATAAACCTTTTAATATTTATTGGTGAGGACTTTATTTGTTGATAAGTTGAAAAATAACCAACAAATCAATTAGCTATATTTCTTGTAAACCTGTTGATAATCCCACGATTACTTTGTACATGTTTGTGGATGAAATTACGATTTCAGATTTTAGAGTGTTTACACACAAAGTATTCACAGTTATTAACCCAATAAAAAAAGCTGGTTCATGTCTTTAAAGTTTGAATGAGTACATGCAAATGGTTGTTCATTTCCTGGTCATTTAACTTTGATTCTGTAATTGTGCGACAAGCGTGTATGACTGTCGTGTGGTCACGGCCGCCAAAAAAGTCTCCAATTTCAGGCAAACTATGTGCAGTCAATTCACGGGCGAGCCACATCGCAATTTGACGTGGCCGGGCTATTGCACGCGTTCTTTTTTTCGAGTGAAGCTCAGCTACTTTTATTTTGTAAAAGTCAGAAACAGTTTTTTGAATCTGATCCAAGGATACTTGTCGATTCGTTGAGCTGATGATGTCCCTTAAGGCATCTTTTGCGACATCCAGATTGATTTCTTTACCATGAAATCCTGCATAAGCGATGACACGGTTTAACGCGCCTTCCAATTCCCTGACATTTGACCGCAAGTTCTTTGCTATCAAAAAACAAACCTCATCCGAAATATTGATATTTTCAATAGCAGCTTTTTTCTTCAGGATGGCGATACGCATTTCAAGTTCAGGCGGATCGATTGTTACTGTTAATCCCCAGTCAAATCTTGAAATTAATCGTTCTTCCAAGCCTTGAACATCTTTAGGATAAGTATCCGATGTGATGATAATTTGCTTTTTTGCCTCAATTAACGCATTAAAAGCATAGAAAAACTCTTCCTGAGTTCGATCTTTTCGATTAAAAAACTGAATATCATCAATCAATAACAAATCAAGAGAGCGATAGTATTGCTTGAAACTATCGCGACTATTCTGCTGAAAAGCTCGAACCATGTCCGAGAAGTAATCCTCAGCATGAACATAGCGAATCTCGAATGATGGATTTTCTTTGTAAATGGCATTACCAATAGCATGGATAAGATGCGTTTTACCCAAGCCTACGCCACCATAAATAAATAAAGGGTTATACGAGGTACCAGGATTCATGGCTACTTGTTGCGCTGCTGCTCGGGCTAAGTCATTGGCCCGCCCTGTCACAAGGGTTTCAAACGTAAACTCCCGATTTAAATGGGTTTTCGTATAGCTATCATTGTCACCAGTTTTAAATTTTTCATTGGTTTTAACCGCTGAAATGGATTTGTCTTCTTGGGTTGCCGCTGTGTTTTTTTGGGTTTCTGTGTTTACTGATTCTTCAACCGCTAACTGGATCGAGACTGGGTGGGGAAAAAAATCATTCCCCAAGCTTTCTATTTGACTCAAATAGCGTTCCCTGACCCATTGCATGATAAATCGGTTGGGTGCAATCAGTTGAAATTGGGTACCGTCTTCGGCGTTTGCCTCAAGACGTAATTTCTTAATCCAGGTATTAAATTGCTGTGCAGGAATTTCCTGTTCAAACCAATTTAAGCAGGTAGACCAAAAATCTTGCATTTAAATTAAAGAAAAAGAGAATTAGGGCAAATGAATACCGTTTATCCTGTAATGGATTCTATAGAGCCAGTTGCAGGCCTGTTTCAGAAACGGTTGTTTAGCTTTTGGATTCTATCTTTTTTGAAATAAGTTATCCACAGATACTTGATGCGCTTAACGATTGATTTACTTGACAGTTGCACTGTAGGATGTTCTAATTAACGGTTTTTATTTGCTTGGAGTTTTATTATGAAACGCACTTATCAGCCATCCGTTGTACGTCGTAAACGCACTCATGGTTTTCTTGTTCGCATGCGTACGCGTGGTGGTCGGGCAGTCATCCGCGCACGACGCGCCAAGGGTCGTCACAGCTTAGCCGTTTGATTTCTTCCGACTCATCTTGTAATTTCGGTCCTGATCGACGATTACATCGCCCGCAAGAATTTTCGGGCGTTTTTTCGTCACGCCGTTCTATTCGTGGTGAGCTTGCTGGAAGTGTGGGCTTTGTTTTACATTACCGCGCGCTGGAGACGTCTGCCCTTTCGCGCTTGGGAATTGTGGTTCCCAAGAAGCTGGTCAAGCGCGCGGTCGATAGAAATGCAATTAAACGCCAATGCCGCGAGGCTTTTCGGTTACTCGGTCCCCAACCGTTTCATTATGAAGTGGTTTTAAGGGTTAATCGAATTTTGGGTGACATTGAACCATCCAAACAACTTGTTCATAAACAGTGGCGTTTGCAAATTAATGAACTTCTGAATCGCTTGACAACCCAATGAGTGCTTGGTTGGTTAAGCCCCTGCTGTTTATTATTAAATTATATCAATGGGTTATCAGCCCATTGATAGGTAGCCGTTGCCGATTTGAACCGAGTTGTTCTCATTACGCAGCTGAAGCCCTTCAAAAAAAAGGTTTGATTTCTGGTATCTGGCTCGCGGTACGCCGGGTGGGTCGTTGCCACCCCTGGCATCCGGGCGGTTATGATCCTGTACCCTAATTGCACCCAATCTATGCTTATTAATTGAGAATGTTATGGACAATCGACGACTGATATTGCTACTGGTTTTTAGCTTCTCCCTGGTGATGTTGTGGGATGGTTGGCAGAAGCATCTTCAACCTCACGGAATTTCCGATACTGCGCTGACTCAAGGAAGTAATCAGGCTAATAACCCAAGCTCCAGCCAGAGTGTCCCGCAGCTGGGGGGGGGCACGAACAGCGCCAGGAGCCCGAATGATTCGGTAACGTCTGATATTCCTTCACCCGCTCAGCAGGCTGTGTCGGCTGCTGTTTCTGCATCACCAGCTACCAAAGCAGAGTTGATTAAACTGGAAACAGACTTGATGGCGGTAGAAATATCGACCTTAGGTGGTGATATTGTCCATTTGGATTTGAAAAAGCATTTTGCTTCAGGTGATAAAAACCACGCCTTTACCCTATTCGAGGAAAAGGGACGCCATACCTACATGGCTCAATCGGGTGTTATTGGTGAAGGTTTGCCTAATCACCGCAGCATATGGCGTCTTGTCAATGCGCAAACCGCACTTGCTGCAGGGCAGGATCAATTGGTTGTCCAGTTGGCTGCCGATTTATCAACAGGTGGTTCGGTCGTTAAAACTTATACCTTTCACCGGGGAAGTTACAAGATTGATATTACGCACTCCGGTTTGCCGGCTGCGAGCTTTGCTTATTATCAATTTATCCGTGATGGCAAGGCTGCCGAGGAACACAATAATCCGATGATGATTGGTTCAGCTACTTTTACTGGTCCGGCCGTGTTCACGGATGCTGAGAAGTTCCAAAAAGTTTCATTTGAGAAAATCAAAGATAACGAAGCAAAGTTCGCTAAAAAGGCCGATAACGGCTGGCTAGCCATGATTCAGCATTATTTCGTGGCAGCTTGGTTGCCTCCTGTGAGCGTAGGCCGTGAGTTTTACATGCGTTCGCTGGGGAATGACCTGTTTTCAACCGGCATCATTTTGCCAACCAGCAGGGATGGTAAAAATACAGTTTCCCTGTATGCAGGCCCTCAGGAATTAAAAAACCTGAAAAATATTGCCCCGGGTTTTGATTTAGTAGTGGATTATGGTTGGCTGACGATCATTGCAGCGCCCTTGTTTTGGGTGCTGGGCATAATTCATGGTTTGGTGGGCAACTGGGGTTGGGCTATCATTTTGCTTACCATTTTGATCAAGCTGGCCTTCTTTCCGTTGTCGGCTGCAAGCTATAAATCCATGGCCAAAATGAGGCTGGTTACACCCAAATTGGCCAAGCTCAAAGAAATCCATGGCAATGATAAGTTGCGGCTGAATCAGGAAATGATGGCGCTGTACAAGAAGGAAAAAATCAATCCTTTGGGTGGTTGCTTGCCAGTGTTGATCCAGATCCCCGTGTTTATTTCGCTGTACTGGGTTTTGCAGGGTACAGTCGAAATGCGTGGTGCGCCTTGGATAGGTTGGATTCATGATTTGTCGGCGCAAGATCCCTATTATGTTTTGCCCTTGCTGATGGGCGTGACGATGTTTATCCAAACTAAACTCAACCCGGCACCACCTGATCCCATGCAGGCTAAGGTGATGTTGATGATGCCTGTTCTTTTTACGGCCATGTTCCTGTTTTTCCCTGCGGGCTTGGTGCTTTATTGGACGGTGAATAACTTGCTGTCGATCGCACAACAATGGAAGATTACCCGAACGATCGAATCTGCCAGTAAGCCTGTTTGATTTGGATTGATAAGATGCTAGCTAATGCCAATGGGGCATTAGCTAGCATTTTTAATTTGTGAGGTTCAAATTGAATATGACGTCGGACACAATCGCTGCCATTGCGACAGCCCCTGGGCGAGGTGGCATTGGTGTGGTTCGTATTTCAGGCAAGGGGCTTTTGCCGCTAGCCCATGCGTTATGCCACAAAACACCCGTATCGCGCCATGCCACCATTGCAGACTTTTTTGCTCAAGATGGGGCGGTGATCGACCGGGGTTTATTGATTTTTTTCTCTGCGCCGCATTCATTTACCGGTGAGGATGTGATCGAGCTGCAGGGCCATGGTGGTCCTGTGGTGATGCAGATGCTTTTGGAGCGTTGTGTTGCACTGGGTGCCCGATTGGCTCACCCAGGTGAATTTACGCAGCGCGCCTTTCTTAATGAAAAAATGGATTTAGCGCAAGCTGAAGCGGTGGCAGATCTGATTGATGCCAGTACTGCCGCCGCCGCACGGTCTGCTGTGCGTTCTTTGTCCGGGAATTTTTCACGTGAGGTGATGCAACTGGTTGAGCGCTTGATTAACCTCCGTATGTTGATCGAGGCGACGTTGGATTTTCCCGAAGAGGAAATTGATTTAATCAAGCATACCGATGCAGCACAACAACTTCAGCAGATCCGGCAGATGATTGACGGCTTGCTTGCGAGATCTCGTGCGGGCAGCATGTTGCGCACGGGTTTGCACGTTGTTTTAACCGGTTTGCCAAATGTGGGCAAATCATCCTTGCTGAACTGCTTGTCGGGCGAGGAGCGGGCTATTGTGACCGAGCATGCGGGCACTACCCGGGATGTCTTGCGTGAAACAATACAAATCAACGGCATTCCGTTGCATATTGTGGATACGGCAGGATTGCGGGCGACGGATGATCCGGTGGAACGTCTTGGCATTGATCGTGCTTGGCAGGCACTTGAAAACGCGGATGTAATTTTGCAACTGGTCGATGCCCGTTACGGATTATCGGCAGAGGATGAAGATATTTTTTCCCGTTTGCCACCGGATGTTGAACGGATTGTTGTCGAAAATAAGGCGGACTTGGCAAATCAATTACCGCGGCGTGTTGATCTACTTGGCACTGTCCATGTGTATTTGTCCGCAAAGCATGGTCAGGGTGTCGAGTTGTTGCGTGAAGAGTTACTCAGGATTTCTGGTTGTAGCGGTTCTCAAGAGGATGTGATTCTTGCGCGTGCGCGTCATGTGGAAGCCTTGCAGCATGCTGCAGAAAAGTCGGCGTTGGCGGAACGGCAATTAAAACACGTTGAGCTTTGTGCAGAAGAATTGCGTTTGGCGCAATTGGCTTTATCCAGTATTACAGGCGAATTTTCCGCAGATGATTTACTGGGTGAAATTTTCTCGCGCTTCTGTATCGGTAAGTAATTCTTCTTATATTCCCGTCCGGCATGTTTCACGTGAAACATGTGTTTATTGTTCCACGTGAAACATTGTGTGGGAAATTTGAAGACGGAGCGGCGTATCATGTCGGCTTGATTTTTGAGTTTGAAAATATGAAATTCCCAACGATATTTGATGTCATTGTGGTCGGTGGTGGTCATGCTGGGACAGAGGCTGCACTGGCTGCGGCACGAATGGGCGCAAAAACCTTATTGCTCACCCATAATATTGAAACGCTCGGTGTGATGTCCTGTAACCCGTCCATTGGGGGGATAGGCAAAGGGCATTTAGTCAGGGAAGTGGATGCCTTGGGTGGTGCAATGGCGCTGGCGACAGATGAGGCTGGAATACAATTTCGCACATTGAATGCGTCAAAAGGACCGGCAGTGCGCGCAACGCGTGCTCAGGCAGACCGGCAGTTATATAAAAGGGCAATTCGTGCGCGACTTGAGGGGCAAGAGCATTTGACTTTGTTTCAGCAAGCTGTGGATGATTTCACCGTTGTGGGCGATCGCATTACCGGGGTTGTGACGCAATTGGGCATAGAATTTTCTGCGCCTGCAGTGGTTTTAACGGCGGGTACCTTTTTGAATGGCTTGGTGCATGTGGGGTTGGAGAATTATCGGGCAGGGCGGTTTGGTGATCCGGCATCCATTTCCTTAAGTGCGCGTTTAAAAGAGTTGAAGCTGCCTGTCGGACGCCTGAAAACAGGCACGCCCCCCCGGCTTGATGGCAGGACAATTGATTTTTCAGTAATGACTTGCCAGCCGGGAGATGATCCTATGCCAGTGTTTTCCTTTATGGGGTCGGCCAGCATGCACCCGCGTCAGATTCCGTGTTGGATCACGCATACCAATGAAACGACACATGACATCATCCGCCAGGGCTTGGACCGTTCGCCCATGTTTACAGGGGTGATAGAAGGCGTTGGGCCAAGATACTGCCCGTCGATAGAAGATAAAATTCACCGCTTCGCGGGTAAAGATAGCCATCAGATTTTTATGGAACCTGAGGGGCTGGAAACTTATGAGATCTATCCGCAAGGGGTGTCAACGAGTTTGCCATTCGATGTGCAATTGAATTTGCTGCACTCGATTCGGGGGTTGGAAAATGTTCATGTGACCAGGCCGGGTTATGCCATTGAATATGATTATTTCGATCCGCGGAATTTAAAGTCCAGTCTGGAAACCAAATCAATTTCAGGGTTGTTTTTTGCAGGGCAGATTAACGGGACAACCGGATACGAAGAAGCGGCAGCGCAGGGTTTGCTGGCAGGCATCAATGCGGCCCAGTTTGCCAAGGGTTTGCCTGCATGGTCACCGAGAAGGGATCAGGCCTATATGGGAGTGTTGGTTGATGACTTGATTACTCGGGGAGTGTCTGAACCGTACCGGATGTTTACGAGTCGGGCAGAGTACCGTTTGTCCCTGCGTGAGGATAATGCCGATCTTCGCCTGACGGAAGAAGGGCGTGCCCTGGGGTTGGTGAATGATGAGCGCTGGGATAGATTTAACCGCAAGCGCGATGCGGTAGCGGCGGAAGTTGAACGTTTGCGGGCCACGTGGGTTAATCCACGCATGATTAGCGAAGCGGAATCCTTGCGGGTGCTGGGTAAAGCCATGGAGCGCGAATACCGGTTGTTTGATTTGTTGCGTCGGCCGGATGTAGGGTATGCAGAATTGATGAGCCTTGGTGATCAGGGTGGCGCGACAGAGAATGCCGATGCGACTATCGAAGATAGGGATGTGATTGAACAAATCGAAATCCAGGCAAAATATCAAGGATATATCGAACGCCAAAAGGATGAAGTCGCGAAAAGTCTGGCGCATGAGTCTGCAGCGATTCCGCATAACATGGATTATCAGGGGGTGCATGGCTTGTCTATTGAAGTCCGGCAACGCTTGGAGCATGCCAGGCCGGAAACATTGGGGCAGGCCTCTCGGGTTCAGGGGGTGACGCCGGCAGCTATTTCCTTGCTGTTGGTGCATTTGAAGCGGCGAAAGGTGGTATGAGCCTGGAATTGTTGTTGAACGATGGACTGGCAACATTGGGTTTGTCATTGCCAGAGAAAGCAAAAGCCGATTTGCTGGTGTATGTCGGATTGCTCAAGAAATGGAATGCTACATATAACCTTACGGCAATTCGCGAGGAGTCCGCTATGCTCACTCAGCATCTGTTGGATTCCTTAAGCATTGTGCCGTATTTGCAAAAGTCGGCGCTCGCAGCACGGCGCTGGATTGATGTGGGCAGCGGGGCAGGCCTGCCAGGTATTCCCCTGGCCATTGCCTGCCCGGAAATTCACATGGGTTTAATTGATTCCGTTGAGAAAAAAACGGCTTTTCAACGGCAGGCGAAGATTGAACTGGGTTTAACCAACCTAACCGTCATCGGTGGCCGTGTGCAGGATAGTCCCGCGCAGTGTTGTGATGTCGTGGTATCGCGTGCTTTCGCGGAACTTTGCGATTTTGTCACGATGGCCGGGCACTTGATTGTCGATGGTGGCTGCTTGTACGCCATGAAAGGGCAAATGCCGAAGGAAGAAATTGAGCGCTTGCCGCCAACGTGGCGCGTGCAGGATTGTGTGCCACTTGCCGTGCCCGGAATGACGGCTGAGCGCCATTTGATTGTTTTACAGAGAGACCATTGAAATGCACATATTTGCGGTAGCCAACCAGAAAGGGGGGGTGGGTAAGACAACCACGACGGTTAATCTAGCCGCTGCCCTGGCGGCCAAAGGGCAGCGCACCTTACTGGTCGACCTTGATCCGCAAGGCAACGCGACAATGGGTAGCGGCATTGATAAACGTGAATTGAAGGCGTCTGTTTATGAGTTGTTGTTGCAGATGGTCAGTTTGGCGCAGGCACGCGTCACTTCGCCGAGTGGAAAGTTCGATGTCCTGCCAGCAAACCGTGAACTGGCAGGTGCAGAAGTTGAGCTAGTGGATTTGGCGCAGCGAGAGATGCGATTAAGGCAAGTATTGGCCGCACATAAAGATGACTACGACTTCGTTTTGATCGATTGCCCGCCGTCATTATCCATGCTGACGCTCAATGGTTTGTGTGCAGCGCATGGCGTCATCATTCCGATGCAGTGCGAGTACTATGCCCTGGAAGGCTTGTCTGATCTCGTCAATACCATCAAAAAAGTACATGCTAATTTAAATAAAGACCTGAAAATCATAGGCTTGCTGCGTGTGATGTTTGATCCGCGCAACACCTTGTCGAATCATGTCTCAGCGCAATTGGAGCAGCACTTCGGCGAAAAGGTATTCAAAACGATAGTGCCGCGCAATGTCCGCTTGGCTGAAGCGCCAAGTTATGGCATTCCAGGTGTGATCTTTGATAAGGCAGCAAAAGGCGCGCAGGCCTATCTGGCGTTTGCTGAAGAAATGATTGAGCGTGTGAATAACTGGAAGGAATGAGATGAATGCAACGCGGCTGAAAGGTTTGGGTCGGGGGCTGGATACCTTATTGGATCCGGAAACAAGCAGCAAGGGACAGCGTCAGGATGTCTTGCCGGTGGGCTCACTACAACCAGGAAAATACCAGCCGCGGACGAGAATGGATCCGGGTTCTTTAGAAGAACTGGCGGCGTCAATTAAAGCACAGGGCTTGATACAGCCCATCTCCGTTCGTCCTGTGGGGAACGAGCGCTATGAAATCATTGCAGGCGAGCGCCGATGGCGGGCGTCTCAAATCGCAGGCTTAACAGAAGTACCTGTTTTGATTAGGGATATTCCGGACGAAGCGGCACTTGCCATGTCCTTGATTGAGAATATCCAGCGTGAAGACCTCAATCCACTGGAGGAAGCGGCGGGTATTCAACGCCTGATCGATGAGTTTTCCATGACGCATCAGCAGGCAGCAGATGCACTGGGGCGGTCGCGTTCAGCAGCAACCAATTTGCTGCGTCTGTTGCAGCTGGCTAAACCCGCACAAGACATGCTCATGGCCGGGGATATTGAAATGGGTCATGCCCGGGCGTTGTTAGCGTTACCCAAGACCGAGCAGGGGCGTCTTGCAGCGCTGGTCGTTGAAAAAAGCTACTCGGTTAGGGATACGGAGCGTTTGGTGGCGAGTGAATTAAATCCACCGCAAAAAAAAGCAAATAATGTCGCCCTGGATCGAGACCTCGTGCGGCTGGAAGAGGATTTGTCAGATGCGGTTGGAGCCACGGTTAAAATTAACGCAAACCGAAAGGGTGCAGGGAGTGTGACTATTCGATTTGCTAGCCTGGACCAACTGGATGGACTGATTGAACGCATGCGGCAAAGTTGATGTTAACGTGAAACAGTATCGTGAAACACGTTAATCTGCGCGCCACTTCAGTTGCCGAACGTAGCGGGCAAGGTGGTCGCCTTCCCCAAAAGGGGGAGGACGGGCGGGAGCGGGCCTGTGGGCCTTTATGCTGCTTTTCCCGTGTTTCACCATCGGCCGGGTGGTAGCCCAGGCCATGGGCATCAGGGTGGCTTGAACACGGCGTTAAGCCATAAATATGGATTGATCGGATTGACTTTTTTAGCAAAAAGCCTAGAATGCGTGCGCCCCTAAGGGGGTGTAATATTTTATGCCGTTAGAATGTGAGGCGTAGCAAAGTGCTTAAGGTGATTTCCTTGCAGGTTGCTGTTCTGGCCTTGCTGGCAATGGTAACGGCAGTGTGGGGGGCAGGACGTGAGGCAGTTGCTATCATCATTGGCGGCTCTTCATACCTCATTCCAAATCTGGTTTTTGTGCTGTTGCTTGGGTATGCGGGTAAGCAGGGTCGTGCAAGTGCGGTGACCTTTTTTGCTGGCGAATTATTCAAAGTAACTGCGACAATCATAACGCTAGTCGTTGTGCAGCGAATGGTTAACCTAAATTGGCTTGCCATGCTAGGTGGATTGTTTGCCGTGCTGCAGGCTAATTTTTTTGCTTTTTTGTTGAAATCTTGATTATGGCAACCGGTCACGAAGAAGTTATCAATCACGCGCCTACTGCAGGCGAATACATTGCCCATCATCTAACCTATTTCAACGGTACGGGCGCTAAGCAGACAAAGCTGATCGATTTTGGCCTGCTTAATTATGACACCTTGTTATGGGCGATTGTTTTAGCTGTCTTGGGTGGGTTTATCTTGTGGCTGGCTGCGCGTCGCGCCAGCGCAGGGGTGCCGGGCCGCTTTCAGGGGGCGGTTGAAATTCTGGTTGAAATGGTCGCTGACCAGGCCAAGGGTTTGATTCATAGCGCTGAATCCCGAAAGTTTGTGGCGCCGCTAGGCTTGACCGTGTTCATCTGGATATTCATGATGAATGCGATGGACTTTTTGCCACTGGATCTCATTCCTGAAATTTGGAAGGGCTTGTATGGTTCCATGGGTCACGATCCGCACCATGCGTATATGCGGGTTGTGCCGACAGCGGATATTAATGCAACGATGGGAATGTCGATTGCGGTGCTGTTGATTTGTTTTTATTACAACGTCAAGATCAAGGGTATTGGTGGCTGGTCGCATGAATTGGTGAGTGCGCCGTTTGGCACCAGCAAAAACCCGATTTTGGCTGTGGTGCTGGGTGTGGTGAATTTTGCGATGCAGATCATTGAGTTCTCCGCAAAAACAATCTCGCATGGCATGCGGCTGTTTGGCAACATGTTTGCGGGCGAGTTGATTTTTATGCTTATTGCATTGATGGGGGCGGCTTGGACTGGCGCAAACCTGCCGAGCGTTTTGTTGTTTTTAGGCCATGTTGTCGCAGGTTTTTCATGGGCGGTATTTCACATCCTGGTTGTTGCGCTGCAGGCTTTCATTTTCATGATGCTGACCTTGGTGTATGTCGGCCAGGCGCACGAGGGCCATTGATTTTTGTTTCGCTGTTGCCTTAGTTTTAACTTTTCTTTTTTATTTACCACTTAGGAGTTGTTATGGAACAAGTTTATGGTCTCGTCGCGCTGGCTTGCGGTTTGATTATCGGTCTGGGTGCTATCGGCGCATGTCTTGGTATTGCCTTGATGGGTGGTAAATACCTGGAAGCATCTGCACGTCAGCCAGAGTTGATGAATGCGCTGCAAGTCAAAATGTTCTTGCTGGCTGGTCTGATTGACGCTGCTTTCATTATTGGCACTGGTATCGCTTTGTGGTTTGCAACCTCTACCTTCCTGAAGTAATTCTTTCCTGAACGTATCAAAGCACAATATTAGGAAAGGAATTTGCCGTGAATCTGAACGCAACGCTTATAGCTCAGATCGTGGTGTTTCTGATTTTCGTCTGGTTCACGATGAGATTCGTGTGGCCGCCGATAGTCAAGGCACTCGACGAGCGTGCGGGCAAAATTGCTGATGGGCTGGCTGCCGCTGATCGGGCCAAGGCTGATCTGGCGCATGCTGGGAAAAAGGCAGCCGATGAATTGCGCCAGGCGCGCGAATCGGCTGCGGAGTTTCGCGCTGGCGCAGAAAAGCAAGCCAGCCAGCTGCTGGAAGATGCGCGTGCAGAAGCTGCACGCCTTGTTGCTGCAGCACGTGAAGCAGCTGAAGCGGAAGCAGGCGTAGCTGCACAGCGTGCCAAGGAAGCCCTGCGTGAGCAAGTGGCTATGCTGGCTGTTGCTGGAGCTGAAAGAATTCTGCGGAAAGAAATCAATCAGCAAACCCATGCTGAATTGTTGTCGCAGCTGAAAGCGGAGCTCTGATCAAACATGGCCGAAAACGTAACCTTGGCTCGACCATATGCTGAAGCTGCATTTCAGTTGGCGCAAAGCAGTTCGGATGCGTTGGCCAGCTGGTCAGACGCGCTTGCAAAGTTGTCTGTAATTACTGCCCGGCCAGAGATGGCTGAGTGTATTGCCAATCCCAAGGTAGAGCCCGGCCAGTTGTCACAGCTCTATCTGGAGGCGGCTGGCGGCAAGCTGACACCTGATCAGCAAAGCTTTATTGGTGTCCTGGTAGAGAATGACCGGTTGGTCGTTTTGCCAGAAATAGCCGCTTTATTTGATGCTTTAAAAGCCAGCGCTGAGGGTGTTAAACATGCCGAGATTACCTCGGCATTCCCGCTTGATGACGCAACGCTAAAAAACATAGTTGCAGAACTCGAGACTAAGTTTGCTTGCCGTTTAAAAGTAACCGTCAAGCTTGATCCAGAACTGATTGGTGGCGTACGCATGGCAGTTGGAGATGAGGTAATAGATGCCTCAGTCCGCGGTAAGCTTGCCGCTATGGCGATTGCCTTAAAGAACTAGGAGTAATTTAATGAATTTGAATCCATCTGAAATTAGTGATCTGATCAGGACGCGCATTCAAACAATGCAGTTGTCGGCTGCAGCTCGCAATGAAGGAACTGTTGTTTCAGTGACTGATGGCATTTGTCGCGTTCATGGTCTCGCTGATGTGATGCAAGGCGAGATGCTGGAATTTCCGGGCAACACCTTTGGCTTGGCGCTCAACCTGGAGCGCGATTCAGTAGGTGCTGTTGTGCTGGGTGATTATGAGCATATTTCAGAGGGTGATACGGTCAAATGTACTGGTCGCATTCTTGAAGTGCCCGTCGGTCCTGAAATGCTAGGCCGCGTTGTTAATTCACTGGGCGAGCCGATTGACGGCAAAGGCCCGATCAATGCAAAATTGACTGACAAAATCGAAAAAGTGGCACCCGGCGTTATCTGGCGCACATCGGTGTCGCAGCCTTTGCAAACGGGCCTGAAGGCCATCGATTCCATGGTTCCTGTTGGACGGGGTCAACGCGAGTTGATCATTGGCGACCGCCAAACAGGTAAAACGGCCGTTGCAGTTGACGCGATTATCAATCAAAAAGGCCAGAATGTATTCTGCGTCTATGTAGCGATTGGTCAAAAGGCATCGACGGTGGCCAACGTTGTCAGGAAGCTCGAAGAACACGGCGCAATGGAATATACCGTTGTCGTCGCAGCAACCGCTTCTGACTCGGCAGCGATGCAGTTTCTAGCGCCTTACGCGGGTTGCACCATGGGCGAGTATTTCCGCGATCGTGGCATGGATGCCTTGATTGTGTATGACGATTTGACCAAGCAGGCTTGGGCCTATCGTCAAATTTCCCTGTTGCTGCGCCGTCCTCCAGGCCGTGAAGCTTACCCGGGCGATGTGTTCTATTTGCACTCCCGCCTGCTCGAGCGCGCTGCGCGTGTATCGGAAGCATGGGTTGAAAAGCTCACCAACGGTGAAGTGAAAGGCAAAACGGGTTCATTAACCGCCTTGCCTATCATTGAAACCCAAGCGGGTGACGTGTCTGCTTTCGTGCCAACCAACGTGATTTCGATTACCGACGGCCAGATTTTTCTGGAAACGGATTTGTTCAACTCCGGCATTCGCCCCGCCATGAACGCCGGTATTTCGGTGTCGCGCGTGGGCGGTGCCGCGCAAACCAAAGTGATCAAGAAATTAGGTGGCGGCGTGCGTTTGTCCTTGGCTCAGTATCGTGAGCTGGCAGCCTTTGCTCAATTTGCTTCTGATCTGGATGAAGTGACACGTAAACAGTTGGAGCGTGGCCGCCGGGTGACAGAGTTGATGAAGCAGTTGCAGTATTCGCCGCTTTCTGTGTCGAACATGGCTGTTTCCTTGTACGCCTCTAATGAGGGCTTCATGGATGATGTGGATGTGCCGCGGATTCTGGCATTTGAATCGGCAATGCACCAGGCGCTGCATCAAAAACACGCCGATTTGATGGCAAAGATTGAGTCAACCAAGGACTTGGATAAAGAATCAGAGGCACAGCTCAAAGCCGCGCTTGTTGAATTCAAGAAGTCTTGGGCTTGATTTCTGGATCTGACAGGCTGACAAGGGACGATCATGGCAGGTAGCAAAGAGATACGTAGCAAAATCAAAAGTGTGCAAAACACACGCAAGATTACCAAGGCTATGGAGATGGTGGCTGCATCCAAAATGCGTAAAGCGCAGGAACGGATGCGTGCTGCGCGACCTTACAGTGAAAAAATTCGTCGCCTCGCCGCAAATTTGTCACATGCCTTGGTTACAGATTACCAGCACCCGTTTCTGGTCAGGAAATCTTCGGTAAAACGTGTGGGCTTGATTGTCATTACAACGGACAAGGGTTTGTGTGGGGGATTGAATACCAATATTCTTCGTCAGGCCATGGCTACGATGAGGCGCTGGGATGGTTCCGGTGTGAGTGAGGTTCAAGTCTCATGCATCGGTAACAAGGGGCTGGGTTTCATGCAGCGTCTTGGGGCTAAGGTGGTTTCCCAGATCACTCATATTGGCGATACGCCGCATATGGATCAGCTGATCGGGCCCATCAAGGTCATTCTGGATGCTTATCAGGCGGGCGAGTTGGACGAGGTTCATATTGCCTATACCCGCTTTGTGAATACCATGTCGCAGGAATCGGTGATTGAGCTATTGTTGCCACTGTCGGGCGAGCGTTTAGGCACGCCGGAGAGCGCTTGGGACTACTTGTACGAACCTGATGCCAAGACCGTGGTTGATGATCTCATGCTGCGCTATGTTGAAGCCCTGATCTATCAGGGGGTGACTGAAAACATGGCCTCTGAACAGTCGGCGCGCATGGTGGCGATGAAAGCGGCAACCGACAATGCAGGGAGTGTGATCAAGGAATTGCAGCTGGTATACAACAAGGCGCGCCAAGCAGCAATTACGAAAGAGATTTCTGAAATTGTCGGTGGTGCAGCCGCTATTGCGGGGTAACCCGACTGTCGGTAAGCGATAGTTTCCGGTCAGTAGCAGGCTTGAACCAGCGGAACCGATTTATAACGAATTAACTCGATTTAATTTAAGGAAATAACCATGAGCAACGGAAGCATCGTTCAGTGTATTGGCGCGGTGGTCGATATCAAATTCCCCCGTGAGTCCATGCCCAGGGTCTATGAGGCCTTGACGCTTGATGAAGCAGACTCGGGCAACGCAGAAAGTGGCCTGACGTTTGAAGTGCAGCAGCAGCTGGGCGATGGCGTGGTGCGGACCATCGCATTGGGTTCATCCGATGGCCTGCGCCGCGGCATGCAAGTCAAAAAAACGGGTGCGCCGATTTCTGTGCCCGTTGGAGTCGGAACATTAGGCCGCATCATGGATGTGCTCGGCCGTCCGATTGATGAAGCGGGGCCCATTGCCTGTGAAGAATTGCGGCCAATTCACGCGAAAGCGCCTAAGTTTGACGAGTTGTCCCCGTCCGTTGATCTGTTGCCCACGGGTATCAAGGTGATCGACTTGATCTGTCCGTTCGCGAAGGGTGGCAAGATCGGTTTGTTCGGCGGCGCGGGTGTGGGCAAGACCGTCAACATGATGGAATTGATCAACAACATCGCTAAATCCTACGGTGGTTATTCCGTTTTTGCCGGTGTGGGCGAACGTACCCGTGAAGGCAACGACTTCTATCACGAGATGGAAGATTCCAAGGTGCTGGATAAAGTGGCGATGGTGTTCGGCCAGATGAATGAGCCCCCAGGCAACCGTTTGCGCGTGGCTTTGACCGGCTTGACCATGGCTGAAAAATTCCGTGACGAGGGTCGTGACATACTGTTTTTCGTCGATAACATTTATCGCTACACCTTGGCGGGTACTGAAGTTTCCGCGCTGCTGGGCCGCATGCCTTCCGCTGTGGGTTACCAACCAACCCTGGCGGATGAAATGGGTCGTTTGCAAGAACGTATTACCTCAACCAAAGTAGGCTCGATTACCTCGATTCAGGCCGTGTATGTGCCAGCGGACGATTTGACCGACCCTTCGCCCGCAACAACCTTCTTGCACCTGGACGCAACGGTTGTCTTGTCGCGTGACATTGCGGCGCTGGGTATTTACCCTGCTGTTGATCCCTTGGATTCCACATCACGCCAGCTTGATCCCCTCGTTGTGGGTGAAGAGCATTACAACGTGGCACGCCGTGTTCAATCGAATCTGCAACGCTACAAAGAGTTGCGTGACATCATCGCGATTCTGGGCATGGATGAGTTGGCGCCGGAAGATAAATTGGCAGTTTCCCGCGCCCGCAAAATTCAACGCTTCTTGTCCCAGCCATTCAACGTGGCTGAAGTGTTCACCGGCTCGCCCGGCAAGATTGTGCCCCTGGCTGACACCATCAAGGGCTTCAAGATGATTGTGGATGGCGAATGCGATGAGCTGCCAGAACAGGCTTTCTACATGGTGGGTACTATCGAAGAAGCGTTTGAAAAGGCCAAGACACTGCAATAAGCCGTTTCGATAATTGCGATAATTGCTTGTGAGACGAAAGATAAAAGATGGCCATGACAGTTCATGTAGATGTAGTGAGTGCTGAAAAGTCCATTTTCTCCGGTTTGGCTGAATTTGTTGCCTTGCCTGGGGAAAGTGGTGAGCTAGGCATTTTGCCCGGCCATATGCCGCTGATAACGCGCATCAAGCCGGGTACCGTGCGCATCAAGTTGCCCTACGATAAAGAAGAATTGATCTTTGTTGCAGGTGGCTTGCTGGAGGTGCAACCCGGCTTGGTCACTGTGTTGGCGGATACGGCTATTCGTGGTGCGGATCTTGATCAAGCGAAGGCTTTGGAGGCCAAGCAACGCGCTGAAGAAGCCTTGGCGAACCGTACAGGCGAAATGGAATATGCCCGTGCCCAGGCGGAATTGAGCGAAGCTATTGCGCAACTATCTGCGATTGAGCGCTTAAGGAAAATAAAGCACTAAAGTTGATGTGAAGTTGATTTCTGGCGAACAAAAAAGGCAGCCAAAGCTGCCTTTTTTGTTGTCCTATAGCGAGAGATGGAATGATATTCAGGCAAAGTTTTTCGCGGCAAAATCCCAGTTGGCGAGGGAGGCCAGGAACGTTTCTACAAACTTGGGACGCGCATTGCGATAGTCGATGTAGTAAGCATGTTCCCACACGTCAATCGTGAGCAGAGGTTTGTCGGCAGTCGTTAAGGGCGTGCCAGCTGCTGTGGTGTTAACAATGGCTAAAGAGCCATCGGTCGTTTTGACAAGCCATGTCCAGCCTGAACCAAAGTTGCCAACAGCTGAGGCCTGGAAGGTTTTTTTGAATTCCTCGAAGTTACCCCATTTGGCATTGATCGCATCAGCCAGGAGGCCGGTGGGTGCGCCGCCGCCAGCAGGCTTCATGCTGTTCCAGAAAAAGGTGTGATTCCACACTTGCGCTGCATTGTTGAATATGCCGCCAGCGGGCGCTTTTTTGACGATGGATTCCAGATCCAGGCTCTCGTATTCGGTACCCTTGACCAGGTTGTTCAGGTTCGTTACATACGCCTGGTGATGCTTTGCGTAATGATATTCAAAAGTTTCTTTGGACATGTGGGGTGCTAATGCATCCATTGCGTAAGGCAAGGGGGGGAGCGTGTGTTCCATGATGAAATCCTCGATGTGTAAAGTTGACAAAAAAAGTAGCCTATTAATTCTAATGGCTACTGATCCCACAGACAACCATCCATACAAAAATAGTCGGGGTTAATCTTGATTCAGGTTTTGGCAAGCCGTTGCAGCTTTTGCTCCAACTGGGCGAGATCGTGATGCAGGCGATCAACGGCAGTGGAAAAGTCGGCGATGGCGAGACGGCTCACAATGACAGGACGTTCTTCCGTGAGAAATTCGCGCAGGTTTTCTGCGAGCATCCGGGCACGGTGCTTATGGCAGGAAAGAAATGTGTGAGCGCCCACTACCAGCCTGTGGGCTAGCATATCGCCAAACAAGCGCGATAGGTCTGCTTCTGCATCCCATCGCAAGTGTTCTAAAAGCTTGCCTAACGCGTGCGCCAGGTCGGCTGAACCCTGAATACGGGTGGCACGAAAAATGGCAGCTTGGTCTTGCAGAGCCAGTAGCGGGGTATTCGCTGGTAAATCAACCACAACATCTGGCCCGCTGGCATTTAATAGCGCGCTGTCTAGAGGTGCCTTGACCAATCCTTCAGGCGTTATTTGAAAAATCAGGGATAAGGGGGGGAGAGAGACTTTAATGCGCTGTCCTGAAAAGGGGCGTAGTGATAAAGACGCCCATGCAGACTGGCCAAGCAGATGGTTTACCGCGCGAATGAGGCCTGCCTGAACTGCCGTTCCAGGCGGCTTGGGCAGGGCCTGAGAGGCTGAAATGGGCGCGGCCATCCTGGCGATAGTCAGCAGGGGTCAGTCTTGCTGGATCCCGGCGACAAGCCAGCCACTTTGGCCATCGACGGGTTTGTCAAGATGCCAGATTTCGGAAAAAGCGACAGGGGCGCTGTTGGCTTCTTCACGCAGTTGGCCATGGAAGCGAACACTTGCAATGTGGTGGCGGGCTTCTGTGACGACCTCAAGCAAATCTGCATTTAATTGAACAATGTCGGTTTGCTGCTGCGCCCGCTGACGTTCCTGAAATTGCAACTGGATTTCGGCGGCTACTTCAGGCGTGGAAAACTGGCGAATATCTTCCATGTCACCGCGATCATTCGCTGCCTGCAAACGGACAAAATTAAGCTTGGCCTGGCGTAAAAAGCCATCGGAATCAAAGTCGGCGGGTATGGCGCTCGTGACCATTGGCGCAGCAGCATCTGTAGCGGAATGCGCATATTGCGCCGTCCCGCCAGCACCGACTTTTTGCGCATCAAACTGCAAGGGCGCTTGGCCCACCGCAGCACCAACTGCGGCAGGCTCAGTCCGCACCATGGCTTGGGGGGCGGAGCGGCTACCAAAAAAGCGGCGCAGGATGAAAATTGCTGCCATGGCAATGAGCGCGATCAGCAAAAAGTTGGCGACACCTTCACCCATGCCAAAGTGGGAAAGCAGGGCAGCCAAGCCAATCCCCGCAGCCAGGCCAGCGATCGGACCCAGCCAACGGCTGGCGCCCGTGCGTGGCGCATTGGCGGCGGCGGGAGCCGCTGCGGGGGCTGTGTTTTGGGTTGCATTCTGGGTGGGCGTTGCCTGGCGTGGCGGCGTGGCATCACGATTCATGGTGGGGGATGAGCGGTTCATGCCAAAAGAGCGGCTGCCGCCCAGGCGCTTGGCTTCAGCCGATTCGACGAACATGCCCAAACCCAATACCAACACAGCGAAAGCAACCATCAATTTTTTCATTGTTTTTCCTTATCAATCAAAGCGGCTTGCGTTTTCTTAAAACAGAGCAAGGCCAATTAAAGTTTATAACCTCGGTGTAAAGCCACAACGCCGGCAGTGAGGTTGAAATAGTCGACCCGGCCAAAGCCGGTTTGTTCCATCAGGTTTTTTAATGCGCCTTGATCCGGGTGCATGCGGATGGACTCCGCCAGGTAGCGATAGGAATCCGCATCATCCGCAATTTTTTTGCCGAGCCAAGGCAGCAGCTTGAAGGAATAGACATCGTAGGCTTTTTCCAGCGGTGCCCAGACTTTGGAAAACTCCAAGACCAAAAGCCTGCCACCGGGGCGCAGCACACGATACATCTCAGCCAGGGCTTGTGATTTGTCGGTCATGTTGCGCAAGCCAAAAGCCACGCTGACGATATCAAAATAATTGTCCGGGAAAGGCAGCTTTTCGGCATCGCACTGCGCCACTGGCGTGATGACACCTTCATTGAGCAGGCGATCACGGCCAACGGTGAGCATGGCATTGTTGATGTCGGTGAGCCAGACTTGCCCGCCGGTTGCCCCAGTTGTGCCCACACATCGTGCAAAAGCCGAGGAAAGGTCGGCGGTGCCGCCTGCCACATCCAATACCCGCTCGCCCGGACGCGGCGCGGCGATGCGGATGGCAAACTTTTTCCATAAGCGATGCAGGCCGACGGACATGAGATCGTTCATGATGTCGTATTTCGCTGCCACGGACGAGAACACGCCAGCGACACGCTGCGCCTTGGCGTCTTCATCCACGGTTTCAAATCCGAAATGGGTTTTGCCTGCGGTTTTATTCATGTCTGGCTTTTGCATGGTGTTGATGGGTTAGCGGCAGTTTTTGCCGACGCAACAGCGTCCCGGCTCGCGCCTGCGGCCGCCAGGCGCCGGAGGTAACCTGCCCATAAGGCTTCCTGGTTTTTACCGAGGTAATACAGTACATCCCAAGAAAAAATGCCGCTATTGTGGCCATCGGAAAAGCTGGGTTTGATGCCATAGCTGCCAGCAGGCTCAATGGCAATAATTTTCACGTCACGCTTGCCGGTTTGCAGGGTTTCCTGTCCTTTGCCATGGCCGCGCACTTCAGCGGAAGGGCTGTGGACGCGAAGAAACTCGGTCGGGAATTCAAAGCGTGCGCCATCATCAAAGCCGACTTCAAGCAGGCAAGAGGTTTGGTGCAGGATGATTTCGGTCGGTTGCGGCGTCGATTGGTCAAGACCGGGCATGGTGCTGGATTGATTCGGTTGGATGGCAAAGGCTGGGGTTAACAATAGCGTGCCATGATAACGCAGGCAAGCCGCAGGTGATACATGACGGAGAACGAGATTGCAGCTTGGGGGGAATGAGCGGCGCAAGTTGGCGGGATTAAAACTCCAGCGGATCAACATCCACATGCCAGCGCACCTTGCGGTGACGCTTTAGCGCATGGAGCGCTGGCTGCCATGCGGCTAGAAAGTGTTGCAGGGCCGGACGGTTGCCTGATTCCACCAGTAATTGGGCACGCTCCTGCGCCATTAAGCGGTGCAGGCGCATGGGGACGGGGTCAAAGAGCGTGATGGGGTGTCCGATTATATGCAGCGCAACTTGTTCTGCCGCTTCGCGCGCCTGCATTAAAAAAGCCACTGTGTCGCCCATGGCCGGGCTTTCAGCGCGCAGCATGGCCTGAAAGGTAAAGGGCGGGAAGCCCGCTGTTTTGCGTTCATCGAGTTGCGATTTTGCAAAGCGGGCGTAATCGTGATCAATCAAGGCCTGGTAGAGCGGATGTGCCGGATGTTCGGTTTGGATGAGCACTTCCCCGGGAAGGTTCGCCCGCCCGCTACGCCCGCCCACTTGCATGAGCTGGGAAAAAAGCCGCTCCGGTGCACGAAAATCAGCTGCAAAGAGTGCGGTATCGGCACTGATCGCGCCCACCAGCGTGAGCTTGGGAAAATCATGCCCTTTGGCAAGCATTTGCGTACCAATGAGAATGTCCACTTCACCTGCATGAATGCTGGCGAGCAGCGCCTGCCATTTTTTGGGATTATTGGCGGAGTCCCGGTCAACGCGTAAAACGCGGGCGTCGGGAAAGCGCTCGATCAATGCCGCTTCAACGCGTTGCGTGCCACGGCCAAAAGGATGAATGTCGATATTGCCGCAATCCGGGCAGGCGTGCGGGATAGCGCACGCCCCACCGCAATGGTGGCAACGCAAATGTTTATCGGCTAAATGCACCACCATATTTGCCGCGCAATGCTGGCAGCGTGAAATCCAGCCACAAGCAGCGCAAGCCAAAACTGGCGCGTAGCCACGGCGATTCAAAAAGACCAGGCTTTGCTCGCCACGCGCCAGGCGTTGTTCAATCGCCGTAATGAGGGCGGCACTCAAGCCTTCTTGCAGTTTTTCGCGACGCGTATCCACGGCGCGCACTACGGGCGGCGCTTCGGCGACAGCCCGATCGGGGAGTGCCAATAAACGATAACGTCCCGCATTGGCATGGTGAAAACTTTCCAATGAGGGCGTTGCCGACCCCAGCACAATAGGGCAGTTGTGTTGATGTGCGCGCCAAATGGCCAAATCGCGGGCTGAATAGCGGACGCCATCTTGTTGCTTGAAAGATGCATCATGCTCTTCGTCTACGATAATGAGCCGCAAGCGCGGCATCGGCGTGAATACAGCCAGGCGTGTGCCCAGTACGATGTCGGCGGTACTCGCGAGTGCTTCAAGAAACCCCCGCGCTCGGGCAGCATCGCTCACACTGCTGTTGGCCACCACTAAATGCGCCTGGGGAAAGCGTGTGCGCACGCGGCCTTCTAGCTGGGGCGTCAAGGCAATTTCAGGCACCAGCATAAGCGCTTGTTCACCCCGGACGAGCGCCGCTGCAATGGCGTGCAAATAAACCTCTGTTTTGCCGCTGCCCGTGACGCCATGGAGCAGGAAGGTTTGAAACGTGTCTGCCTGAATGATTTGCCTGACTGCCTCCTGTTGCGCCATTAATAGCGGCGGCCGATGGGGGGGGGCATGTTCAGCGCAGATGTCTGTTGTAACTGCGGGTGCAACAGTTGCAGAGACAGGTTCTGGTTTTATTTTGTCCGGCTTTATTTTTTTGGCGCGAGGCAGTTTGGGCAGCTTGCCTCGTCGCAGCATGGGCGGCAGGGCGAACGAGGTGACTTCGCCGATCGGTGCCTGATAATAGCGTGAGCAAAACTCGCATAGCCGCAACCAGGTATCCGGCAGGCGCGGCATGTCACGCAAAATAGCTGTGGCGGATTTGAGCTTATCAACAGGCTGATCGCTTGCGTCAAGCCAGTCCAAAATGATCCCGATCCGTTCGTTGCGGCCAAAGGGGACGCTTACCCGGTAACCAATGTCTTCAGTACTGGCGTCAGGCGCCAGATAATCAAATAACTGGGGCAGGGGCAGGTCAAGGGCGACACGGACTATGCTCATCAGGTGTCAATAGCTTGCTTGCGATAGCTCGAAAAAATATGCGTAAAGCGGTGCAAGCGGCTGTTGTAATGGAGAAAATTGGTTACCCACAAAAACTGTGGATAACTTTGTGAATAAACGCGTTTAAAAACGTTCAAGTGACGGTTTGGTAAGGAAAATGACTTATTTGTGCAAAGTTTGAACAAAATAAATATGTTTAAAAACAAAAGGTTATATTGTCCGATGTAACAGGGGCTTGAAAAGATAGTGAAATTTCATGAATCACCGTTTTTGTGCATAAGTCAATCGGAGGTGGCAATATTTTTATATCGAAAAGCTGTTTCGGGAAGGCTTGGCTAGTGCGGGTTTCAAGCCCGCGCCGCGCGTTTATCCTTGTCCTGTCAGGGACATAAAAAGGAATCGCGTCAGAAGCCTTGGTGCGGGTAGTTGTGCACTGCGTTAATTAATACATTGACATTATCAGGCGGGGTGAATTGGGAAATGCCATGCCCCAAATTGAACACATGCCCCGTACCCTCACCAAATTGTTGCATGACGCGACAGGCTTCTGCGGCGACTTTCTCGGGTGAGGCAAAGAGCGCCATCGGGTCTAAATTACCTTGCAAAGCCACCTTATGGCCGATGCGCGCGCGCGCTTCACCCAAGTGGGTTGTCCAGTCCAGGCCCACGGCATCGCAGCCGATGTCGGCAATGGCTTCTAACCATTGTCCGCCACCTTTGGTGAATACGATACAGGGCACGCGCTGGCCATCGTGCGAGCGTTTCAGGTCTGCCAGAATGCGCTGCATATAAGCCAAGGAAAACTCGCGATAAGCCGCGTGGGAGAGCACGCCGCCCCAAGAATCAAACAACATCACGGCTTGTGCGCCGGATTCAATTTGTGCGTTGAGATAATTCACCACCGCCGTCGCGGTGACGGCCAGGATCCGGTGGAGCAAATCCGGCCGGTCGTACAACATGGTTTTAATCGTCCGGTAGTCGGCCGATGCGCCCCCTTCGACCATGTAACAGGCCAAGGTCCACGGGCTGCCTGAAAAACCAATCAGCGGCACGCTGTTGCCCAATGCCCGGCGGATTTCCACCACGGCATCCATGACATAACGCAAATGTACATTCGGGTCAGGTGCGGTGAGATCGCGGATTTCCCATTCATTGCGCAGTGGCCGTTCAAACTTTGGCCCTTCGCCTTCGGCAAAGTAAAGCCCTAAACCCATGGCGTCGGGTACGGTCAGGATGTCCGAGAACAAAATAGCCGCATCCAAATCAAAGCGTGCCAGCGGTTGCAGCGTGACTTCGCAGGCAAGTTGCGGGTTTTTGCATAAATTGAGAAAGCTGCCAGCCCGCCGCCGGGTTTCGTTGTACTCCGGCAAATAGCGACCCGCCTGGCGCATGAGCCACACCGGGGTGCGGGTGACGGGTTCCTTGAGCAGGGCGCGTAAAAAATTATCGTTCTTGGGGCGTGCCATGGCAAATCCAGCAGAGGAAAAAAGCAATTATCGCATTACGCATGCATGATGATGAGGTTGCGGGGGAAAATGGCCACGCATCTTCCCTGCTGGCTGCTATCAGAACTGGCGCTGATCCGCAGGGGATAAAATGTATTGAAACTAGCGTAAGCCAAGGTCTTTGAGCTTGCGATACAAATGCGTGCGCTCCAGCCCGGTTTTTTCCGCCAGGCGCACCATGTTGCCTTCTACCTGCACCAAATGATGTTCAAAATAAATGCGCTCAAAGGCTTCTCTGGCTTCGCGCAGCGGTTGTTGGATGAGTTCCGGGGCGAGTTGCTCGGCCAAGCCAGTCCCTTCACCGGCAGGATTGAGTATCTGGCGGACTTCATCAGCCGAGATTTCTTCGTCCAGGGCGGCGACCGCCAGGGATTTAACGGCCGATCTCAGGCCGGAATAGCCGGATACCCAGGGGAAGTGGCGCAGGGCATTTAATGCACCGGTGGAAAAACGTCGCGGGGGTACGCCTTCTTCAGCCGCTAAAAAATTGAGCAGGTGGGTGGCGATATCGGGTATTTCATCTTTTAATTCCCGCAGTGATGGCAGGCCGAGGACGGATTGAAACAGCAGATTGACTTCCTGTTCTTCCCATCCGTGCGCAATGAGGCTGGTGATATCGTGCGTCGTACCGGCGACCAGGCGCAAGCGATATTTCGTCAGGCGTTCAGCCGCAAAGAGCAGATTTTTCTGCTGCAAGCGGTTCAAGCGCGTGAGTTCTTCACACCATAACAGGCCATCGGTGAGCGAGGCCAGCTTGTCCAGGTCAAGGGGTTCTAGGGTGTGGGCCAGATTGATGACTGGCTTATCGGGTATTTGCGCCGTGAGTGCCACCAGTTCCACAATGCCGCTGGGCGGGGAACGCAATAACAGCATGGGGTTGTTTGATAACAGCTGATCAAAGCGGCGTTTTAAATCACGCAGCAGGCCCGGGCGAGTGAAGGCGGCAAGCGATAGCGTGCTGTGCAATTTGCGGCTGCCGCGCTCTAGCGACTTTTTGACGGTTTGCAGCAGCCTTTGCATGCCGATGGGCTTTTCCAGGAAGTCCATGGCGCCAATGCGCGTTGCTTCCACTGCTGTGTCAATGGTGGCGTGGCCGGACATCATCAGCACGGGAGCATTGAGCTGGCCGTGCGCCGCCCAGTCTTTTAGCAGGGTAATGCCATCGACTTCAGGCATCCAGATATCCAGCAGGATCAAGTCCGGTTGTGATTCCGCGCGCAAGGCTTTGGCGGTGGCCGCATTTTCGGCGAGCACAACGTCATAACCTTCATCGCGCAGAATTTCCGAGAGGAGTTCGCGAATGCCAATTTCGTCATCAACAATGAGTATTTTTGCCATGATTATCCTGCTACCTTGTTATCTTCTGTTGCCGCCTGCAGCCACACGGTGACGACGCCACCGCCGTCCTCGTGATTGGCAAGGCGGATGTCGCCGCCGTGATCGTCAATGATTTTTTTGGCGATCGCCAAGCCTAAACCTGTGCCCTTGGTTTTGGTGGTCACGTAAGGCTCAAATGCCCGCGCTAAAAGGGAAGGCGAAAAGCCCGGGCCATTATCGTGCAGTGTCAGGCGAATGCGTTGCTGTTCCGGCGCGATGTGTACCGTGATGCGTGGCTCGCTGACATGGGCCAGCGCGTCCTGCGCGTTGGAGAACAGGTTGTGCAGCACTTGGCGCAGTTGGTTGGGGTCGGCGAGCACATACATCGGCGTGTTGGAAAAAGTCGGCACCCCAAGGGGGCTTTCCAGAGACGGGCTCAAGCCTGCGGGGCGCGCTGGCGAGACGGTGAAGCGGGTTGGGGTGTTGTCATACAAGGCCAGCAGATCGGTCACTAGCGCATATAAATCGACGGTTTGCAGCTGGGGTGGCGGCGTGCGCGCGTAGTCGCGGAAATCATTGACCATGTTTTTTAGCGCTTCCACCTGCGTGATGATGGTATTCGTTGCGCGATTGAGCAAGGCGCGCGAGGGCTCATCCAAGGCTGCGCCAAGCTTCATTTGCAAGCGTTCGGCAGAGAGCTGAATGGGCGTGAGCGGGTTTTTTATTTCATGCGCTAAGCGCTGTGCCACTTCGGCCCAGGCGGCAGCGCGCTGGGCAGAGATCAGGCGCGTGATGTCATCGAACACCACAACAAAGCCACCGCCACCGAGGGCCGGCAAGGCTTTGCCCCGTAGCAGCAAAATCTGCGGGGCGCGCTCTGCGCTGTCAAGTTCAATCTGCTGCTGCCACTCGGCAGGGTGTTGCTTGAACTGGTCAAGTATCGTTGCGGCCAGGACTTGATGGCGGGGCCATTGTTCCAGGGTGAATTCTTCAAATGCGGCGAGCTCATCGCGCAAAATCGTGAGCGCTCCGCGGTTGGCGGCGCGCAAATGAAACTTTGTGCTAAACGCCAACACGCCCGCCGATAAATTACCCAGCACGCTTTCCAGGTAGGCTTGCGCGGCCTGGGTTTTTTCGCGCTGCAGGTTGGTTTCCGCGCGCGCGTCGCTTAACTGTTGTGTCATTTTGTTGAACGAACGGGTCAGCAGGCCCAACTCATCCGAAGTTTCAATAATGGTGCGCGGAGTGAAGTCACCGGCAGACACCGCGCGCGTGCCTTCGGCCAGAATCAAGAGCGGTTGCGCCAGGCGATCAGCGAGCAAAAAAGCCAGGGCAATCGCGGCAAACAAGGCCAGCATGAGCGTGAGCGTCAAGGTGAGGGTGTAAATGCGCTTTAAGCCGCTGCGCCCTAGTTGCAATTCCTGGTAATTGCGATAACCCGTTTCGGCATTGCGCGCATTTTGGGCAATGCTGGGCGGGACGCGCTGGGTGAGCTGCAGGATGCGGGGTTCGAGTTCGAGCATATGCGGCGTGCTGGCAATTACTGGCACGAGCGTGCGAATGACCAGACCATCCGGCGTCTCCCTGACCACGGCCGTGCCACGGCCGCTGCGTGCCCCACGCAGTTCGCTGATGCTGGGTGTTGTCGGCAATAGCGTATTCATGCCATCGTTGCTGTTGGCCAAAACCTGACCGGATAGGGTCAGCAGTGTGGCCGTACTCGCATTGGTTTGCTCGCGCAAATTCGCCAGGGTGCGTGACGGTGCTTGGCCTTCGCCCAGGTCAAAAGCCGCGCGACGGCTTTTTTCCAGTAAATCGCCTTGCAGGTTGTCGAGCACGCTGCGGCCGAGTTCCAGGCCGCCTTCTAGGGCACGATCGACGCGCACATCAAACCAGGAGTCAATGCTGTTCACAGCAAACTGCATGGAGACGACATACACCAGGACGCCGGGTAAAACGGCCATGACGGCGAGCATGACCAAAAGACGGGCGCGCAGACGGGCGCCAAACACACCGGCTTTAAAGTCGCGCCGCAAGCGCAGCATTTGCACGCTAATCATGGCCAGCATAGAAAAGGCCGCGATGCCGTTAAGCCCCAGCAGCCATGGGTAGTATTCAGCAAAGAAACTGGTGTTTGCTGAGGTAAAGGTCAGCAGGAAAAGCAGGATGGCCGCCAGGACAGCGGCCAAAATGAAGGCCATCTTCATGGTGTGCCGGTCGGTAAAGGGCTGGGCGCGATAAACGACCACTCCATCGTTTTGGCCGCAATCCGCCAGCCGCTATCGGTGATGGCATCAATCTGAAAGGGTTTGGGCAATTGACTTTGGTTGAGCGCCAGGCGCAGCCGCGCAAGATAGCTTTCGCCCGGTGTCAGGCGTTGCCGATCAACCAGTGGCAGGGCATGGATGCGCGACATGACCCGCAAGGCATCGCTGAGTTTTTCAAAGCTTTGGTACAAACTGCTGCCATCGGGCGTGGCTTGCGTGACGCGGGCAAGACGATATTGCCTGGTCAAGCTGTGATAACTCAAGCGGTACATGAAGCTACGTGTGACGATATGTTCATTCACCCAGTATTTGCGCGGCCGCTCAACAATGACCTCAAAATCGAAATACAGCGGAATTCCGCGCGTGATGACATCCTCCAGGCGGCGGCTGAATTCAATATTGAATTCAGCGCTGAGAGCGTAACCCTCGTCGGTGGCGATGACGCTGGCCTGCTTGGCTTCAATGCCATCAGCATGAGCCGTGGCGGCAAGGCTGCCCAGTCCCAGGCTGAGCAGCCAAACAGCAACGGGCAATAAAACGGCGCGTAACCTCGCCAGGTTGATAACCAGCCTGCCCCGTTGCGCGCACTGGCAAGCGGGGTCAGTTTTTTTGCAGCAGCGCGTAAAAAAAGCCGTCATGGTCGGCATTGGGTAAAAGTTGCTCAAAAGGCGCGGCGTTAATGGGCAGGCGCTGGGCATCGGCATGGCGGCCGATAAACGCCGCGATTTGCGCATCGTTTTCAGCATTGAAAACAGAGCACGTGGCATAAAGCATCTTGCCGCCTGGGGCAAGCGTTGGCCATAGCGCATCAATAATGCGTGCCTGGGCGCGGGTAAAGCGGTCAATATCGGTGGGGCGGCGCAGCCATTTGGCATCGGGATGGCGGCGCACTACACCGGAAGCTGTGCACGGCACATCGGCCAGGATGCGCTCAAACGGCTGGCCATCCCACCAGGTGTCGGGCAGGGCGGCATCTCCGGTGCGGATGGCTACCCGTTCCGAATGCAGTCCCAAACGCGTGAAATTATCCGCAATGAGGGTGGCGCGCGCGGGGTCTGAGTCGAGCGCGAGCAAGGAGATGTCGGCGAGTTCGAGCAAATGCGCCGCTTTCCCGCCGGGCGCGGCGCAAGCGTCCAGCACGCGCTGCCCCGGGGCAATCTCCAAAAGCTGTGCGGCACGCTGCGCGCCTGCGTCCTGTACGGAACACAGGCCTTGGGCAAAACCGGGAATCTGCGCCACAGGCACGGGTTTATCCAGCCGCCATCCAAGCTCACCCACGGCTTGGGCAGCAAGACCTTGCTTTGTGAGTTGCGTGAAAAAGTCGGCGCTGGTGGTACGGCGCCGATTGACGCGCAAGGTCATCGGCGGATGGGTGTTACCGGCGGCAAGGATCGCTTGCCAGTGCTGTGGATGGTCTTTCTTGATGCGCGTAATCCACCATGCCGGATGTTGAAAGTTTGCGACGGGATTGGTCTTGGCACGCGAGAGCAAATCATTTTGCTGGCGTAAAAAATTTCGCAGCACACCATTGACCAAGCCTTTGAAGTTTCCCGCAGCAATGCCCGCGGCGGCAGTGACGGCTTGATCCACAATCACATAGGCTTGTTCAGGACGGGCTTCCAGGCGTGCTAACGCGACGAGCAACAGGCAGCGTATCTGCACGTCCGAGACCGGTTTGGCCATGAGCTGGGCGAGAAAAAAATCCCCGCGCCCAAAGCTGCGCAGGGTGGCATAAGCCAAGTCCATGACTGCAGGGCGTAACGCGCTGCCGAGCGCGCCACTGGGCAGTGTGTCGGCGAGTGCGGCGTCCAGCGTGCGGCCAGAGAGCACGGCCAAGATCAAATTTGCTGCGCCTGAAAAGGCTGGCGCCAATGCCGCTGAGGTGTGCGCTGGGGCGGGTGTCGATAGGGTTGAAGATGGGTTCACAGCGGGCAGGCAAGGGTATAGGTAATAAAATGAGCGACGTGATTTTATGCCGCTAGTCTACCCCGCCTGGCGGGATGCTTGGTTTTCTCTTGGTTTTCTTTTTGCTACCGCCACCTGCCATCTGGTTTAACGTGAAAGGCCTGGGCAAACGCTGTGCCATCACCGGGCGCAGCGCGCCGGATAAAAGCCCCCCGCGAGGGGCGAGGCGGGGCGGCCCATCGGCGCTCTGTGCGTTAGTCCATGGCGCGTAAGCGCGCCATGCGCTCCTCAGTGCTGGGGTGGGTGGCAAACAAGCCGCGCAGACCGCCGCCAGAGAGCGGGTTCATTATCATCATTTGCGCGGTTTCAGGGTGCGCGTCAGCCGTCGCCATCGCAATGCCGCGCGCATAAGCGTCAATTTTGCCGAGCGCATCGGCTAGCGCGCGCGGCTCGCCGGAAATCGCTGCGCCGCCGCGATCGGCTTCAAATTCACGCGCGCGGGAAATCGCCATTTGGATCAAGCTTGCGGCCAGCGGGGCGAGAATCATCACCAGAATGCCGACGAAGGGGTTGCTGGAGCGGCCATTTTCACCCCGCCCCCCAAAGAACATGGCAAAGTTGGCTAGCATGGAAATCGCACCGGCCATGGTGGCGCTGATGGTGGAAATCAAGATATCGCGATGTTTCACGTGCGCTAATTCATGCGCCATCACGCCCCGCAACTCACGCGCGGAGAGCATTTGCACAATGCCGGTAGTTGCCGCTACTGCGGCATGTTCCGGGTTGCGACCGGTGGCAAAGGCATTGGGCTGGGCTTCGTCGATCAGATAAACTCTCGGCATGGGCAGTCCAGCACGCGCGGCGAGTTCTTTGACCATGTTGTACAAATAAGGCGAACTCGTTTCATCGACTTCCTGCGCGTTGTACATGCGCAGCACCATTTTGTCGGAAAACCAGTAGGCAAAAACATTCATCCCGCCGCCCACTACGAGCGCCAACAGCATGCCCTGCGCGCCGCCCAGCGCTGCGCCTATGACGCCGAACAAGGCCAGAATACCGGCCATCAGAATGGAAGTTTTCAACCAGTTACCGAACATGCTGTTGCTCCTGTGATCAAAATAAGATGTAGCGAACTACGTTTAACTGCTTTTCTTAGATGGGGTTGTTGCAAGAAAATTCAATCCGGATGCAGTGCTGCCGGGACCAATTTGTTTGGTTGCCGTCCTGTAGCCACTTCATAAGCAGGGCTTTGCCTTGGCCTATTCGCGCTACCATGCAGCCCGCGGATATTAACGGGATCACGGGGCAATGTCTGCGCAAGCGGCCTGGCGCTGTTTTTATCAACATAAATAGTTATTTGCGAGGATGGTCAGATGTCATTTATTTTTCAATCATTAGGCAGGACCCTGCTAGCGGGCGTCATCATTCTGGCTTTGCTGCTGTTTTTTGTCGGCAACGGGCTGACCAATGGGGCAGCGCACGTGGTCGGCATGCGCTGGTTGCACGTGGTTTGCGGCATGATGTGGGTGGGCTTGTTGTGGTATTTCAATTTTGTGCAAATCCCCGCTATGCCCAAAATCCCGGATGAACAAAAGCCGGCCATCAGTCAAGTGATCGCGCCGGCTGCCTTGTTTTGGTTCCGCTGGTCGGCGCTGGCCACGGTGGTGACAGGTTTATCGGTTGCGCAAGCGAATCATTATCTGGTGCAGGCGCTCACCTTGACCGGGTCTGTACGCACCATTGGCATTGGCATGTGGCTGGCGCTCGTGATGGCGTTCAACGTGTGGTTCATTATCTGGCCGAACCAGAAAAAAGCGCTCGGTATGGTGGTGGTTGATGCCGTAGAAAAAGCCAAAGCCGCGCGCATGGCGATGCTGACTTCACGCTTTAACACGATGCTCTCGGTTGCGATGCTGTACTGCATGGTGGCGCAACAAAACGGCGGCTTGTAGATATTCGCATCGGCGATGACCAAGGGTAGTCCAGGCAATTCATCCTTGGCCGTTGCCTAAATGGTGCCTGATCTTGCCCCCCCATTTGCCGGAAATTTCAAATTCAAGCCTGACGGGCACCCCTATCCTGGTATGTCAGGGACTTAAAGTTCCGGGGGGATGCTTATATGATCCTTGGGCTACGGTGTCACAGAGAGAGCCGAAGAGAGCCGATTGATTCTGCTTTGGCTCAACCTCGACCCAGTTGCGGCATGGGCAGGCCGAAGTGAAATCCTTGCACGTAGTCGATACCCATATGCTGCAGCGCCTTGAGAACCTCTGCATTTTCGACAAACTCGGCCACGGTCTTGATGCCGATATCCTGGCACAGCCGTGACAGGTTCCGCACCAGCGCGTAATCCACCTTCGAATTGAGAATGTTGCGCACGAAGGCGCCGTCTATCTTGACGAAATCGAAGTGCAGTTCACGCAAGTAGTGGAATGAGTTGTAGCCGCTGCCAAAATCATCCAGCGCAAAGGAAAAGCCTTTTTCGCGCAGCTTGGTCAGGAACTTGCGCATGTTGGTCATGTCGCTGATGGCATCGCGCTCGAGAATTTCAAACACAATGAGATGCGGTGGAATAGTGAGTTCCTCGCACAGCTCTTCGGCATAGCCCAGGATGTTGCGGCCCTGAATTTCCTGTGCCGAAAGATTGACGAATAAACGGGTGGGTTTTTCCACGCTTTGAATGTGTTTCGCCAGCGCCCCAAAGCCTTTGTGGATCATGGCACGGTCAAGTTCGCGCCCCATGCCATATTTTTCCAGCGCTTCGATGAATACGCCAGCGGAAATCGTCTCGCCGTTAGGTTCAATAAGGCGCGCCAGCGTCTCGTGGGCGAAAAGCGCGCCGGTTTTGCAATCGAGAATGGGATGAAAGTAGGGAATGATGCGGTCTTCTGCCAGCGCAGTGCGCAGCTTTTCGGCATATTCCCGGGTATTGCGGTTGCTCTGCACCTTCGAGACATCGAGATCCTTGCTTGAACAGACCCCATCCTTGCCTAAGTCCTTGGCCCGGTAGACGGCAATATCGACGTTGGCCAGGAGGTCTTCGGGGTTTTCGCCATCGCCGGGAAAAGTGGCCACACCAATGGAAATGGTCAAATGGAAAGTGCGTCCATCGGGCAGCGAAAATACCCGCTCGCGCAAGGCTTTGCCTAGTGACTGGGCCGCAATGACGCCACCTGCCTGCGGCGTTTCCGAAAGCAGCAGCATGAACTCGTCGCCACCGATGCGTGTCGCCAGATCGCCCTTGCGGACATGCGCCTGCAAAATCTCAGCTACGCCGCGCAAGGTTTCATCCCCGACCGGATGGCCATAGGAGTCGTTGATGTCCTTGAAGTCGTCGAGATCAATCAGCAGCAGGCAAAAATCATGCTTGTGCCGTTCCGAGCGGCCGATTTCATATTCCAGCATCTGGTTGAAATAACGCCGGTTGTAAAGCCCGGTGAGCGGATCGTGCATTGAGTAATACTCAAGCTCGGCCAGGGTGCGCGAGAGTGCCTTGGAAGACCCGACTACCATCACCATGACGGCCAGGATGGAACGGATGACGCTTTCCTCCTGAACCGTCAAGCCCGAGGCAGAAGCGAAGGCGGCGCCAAGGATGCCGGCCAGTCCTGGTTCCATCCCGGGTACAGCCACGGTGAGCAGGCGAATGTCCTCCATGGCGCAACTGGCCTCGCCACTGCCTACTTCATATTCAGCAATGTCCAGCGGCGCGTCGGACGGCAGTCCCAGGGTAGCGAGCATCTGCTGGGAAAGCTTGCGGCGTGCGGCTTCTTTGAGATCTTCGGCATAATGCCCGCGGTAATAAAGATGCAAGGCAAGGCCATTTTCCTCAACGAAAGCGATGAAGAAAAAGTTGAACGGGAAAATGGCATGAAAATCGAGCAGGATTTCCTGTACGAACTCCTGCCATTGGGTCACGTTCTCGTGTGACAAAATGATGCGTTCGAGCACTTGCCGTTGCCGATCAAGCAGGTTTTTTTCGATCAGCGTTTCGGCCAGGTCGTCGATGGTCGTTGAAAACTCTTGCATTGTGGCGCGGATCAGATCAGCCTTGTGCTGCCGCTGCCGGTGGCGTTCTGCAGACAGGAGGGACAAAGTCGAATCGAGGCGCTGGCAAGTTGAGACGATCTCGTCGAGCCCCGCTACCAGCGCTTGTGGTCCGCCTTGGGAGATCAAGCCATGCAGTTGCGCAATGATGTCACGATGCGTCGCCATGCTCAGTTCGGCTACGCCATCGCTGAAAGTCTGGGTACGGATCTGGCTCTCCAGCAGAGCCGCCATGCGCTCCATGACACGGATGCGCGCCGCCTCCAGGTTGGTGTCAGGCTGCATGGTGCTTAACCTTGTAACAGCGAGGTGAAGCGGCCACCGCTTTGCATGAGGTCCACGCCGCACTGCAAGCCGCGCAGCCAGGCGAGAAAGTCCGCTACCGCCGCGCCGCGATAAACCGGACCATGCTGTGGCGCCAGCATGTCGATCTCTAATCCGGCGATGGTTTCCAGCCAGCATTGGATCGCCCGGTTGGAAACCATGTAGCGGCGGTGAAAGCCTTCGATGAAGGGCAGGTGTGCGGCAAAATCATCGACAAAAGCGTCATCTTTTTCGGGCGGCAGCATGGCCGCGCCAATATCGCCGGTAAACAGGATTCTGGCGACCGGGTCATAGACGTTGATTTGCCCTTCCGAATGCAGAAAATGGGCGGGCACGATCTTGAGATGCAACCCCGGCGCGGGTTCAACGTCCATGCCTTCATCGGGCACGCCGATGAAGCGGGACGCATCCCTCAGGCCGTAATGAGGTACAAAGCGGGTCCATAAGCGCGAAATGTAGGCTGGCGCATCGGTGAGTTCAAACCAGGTCGCCAAACCGCCAATGATGTCCGGATCCTGGTGCGAGAGGATAAAGGCGCAGATTTTGTCAGGGGTGGTGTAGCGCAGCATTTCAGCAAGTACTCTAGGCATGACGCCAAAGCCGCCCGGATCAAGCAACACACCGACATCGCCGTGCATGACGAGATATTGGTTGGAGCGAATGCCGGTTTCTTCGCCAGCGTCGCTCTCGTTGAGCAATATGAACTTGTGATTTGCTGCGTCAAACAACCTGATGTTGCGCATTGTTCCCCCCTTCTTTTTGGTTAGTGGTTCCGGCGATCGGATGGCAACGGGTGTGGCAAGGGCATTGCATCACTCGGCTTGTGCGGCGGTCGCGCTTGTCAATATGGTTAACGCTTGCTACGGCATTGCTTCAGGAATTCACTGTCTCGTCATTGTCCAGGCGCTGATGATCCATCCACAGGCTCAGCGTATGGTTTTCTTCGCCAAAGCTCCCATTGTCATAGGGTGGCCGCTTGCGCCATTTGATTTAAGTCAACCCGGGGCGGGATATTGAAGTTTTGACAGAAATTTTTTGAATGCGCCACACGGCTTGTGAAATTCTTTTTCCTGGCAAGGCCAGGGTCTGGAATCCGTAGAAAAGTCGGCGTTGGTGATACGGCGTGTGCCCAGGCATGGCTTGTGGCATGGCAACAAAATGGCCGACCTTGCTCGCAATGCGGCTTGTCGCCGGATTTCAAAAATCTTGATGCGCGTCAAGGATGCAAAGGGAGACAGCGGGGTAACTTGCGTGGCCGCCGACAACCCGTCGGCAGAATGAACTTATCCAGGGGAAAGCCATGTACTGCTACCAATGTGAACAAACCGATCGCACCAATGCCCAGCCGGGCTGCGCTTCTGCCAGGGGCAATTGCGGCAAGGATGCGAATACTTCTGATTTGCAGGATCTGCTGGTCCATGCCCTGAAAGGGATTGCCCAATACAGCCGTCGCGCCCGTGATCTTGGGGCAGCGAATGATGCTGCGGGTGGTTTTATTCTGTATGGCATGTTCACCACGCTGACCAATGTGAACTTCAACGCGGCGCGTTTCGTCTCTTTATTGCAGGAGGCCGCAAAAGTGCGCGATCAGGCCAGGGCGGCGTATGAATCTGCCGCCAAAAATCAAGGGCTCGCGCCTGAAGCGCTGACGGGCCCTGCGGCCTGGCAGCCAGCGGCCGATCTCAATGGCCTGCTGCTGGATGCGCAAAAGGTGGGTATCAACGCGGGTATCGAAACGGTCGGGGCGGATGTCATAGGTTTACGGGCATTGGTGGTGTACGGGCTCAAGGGGGTTTGCGCTTACGCTCACCATGCGCACGTATTGGGTTACGACAATGCAGAAGTCTATGCCGGGGTGGAGCGGGCGCTGGATTTTCTTGCCGATGACCCGACAGACATCAATGCCTTGCTGGAGCAGGCTTTAGCGCTTGGCCATGTGAATCTTGACGTCATGAAAATGCTCGATGCCGCCAATACCGGCAGCTTTGGCCAGCAGCAGCCGACGGCGGTGCGCGTGAGCCCGATTAAAGGCAAGGCCATTTTGGTGTCCGGCCACGACCTGGGCGATTTGCACGCCTTGCTGGAGCAGACCCAGGGCAAGGGCATCAATATCTACACCCATGGTGAAATGCTGCCTGCCCACGCTTACCCCGCGCTCAAGGCTTACCCGCACTTGGCGGGCAACTATGGTGGCGCATGGCAGGACCAGCAGACCGAGTTTGCTGCATTCCCCGGTCCGATTTTGATGACTTCCAATTGCATTATCGAACCGCAGCCGCAGTACCGTCAGCGGATTTTCACAGCAGGCCCGGTAGGCTGGCCAGGGGTGCGGCACATCGAGAACCATGATTTTTCCGTGCTCATCCAGGCAGCGCAAGCCTTGCCGGGATTCAAGGAAGATGCCCCGGAAAAAACAGTGACCGTGGGCTTCGGGCATAACGCCGTGCTGGGCGTGGCCGACCAGGTGATTGACGCCGTGAAGGCCGGTGCCATCCGCCACTTTTTCCTGATCGGCGGCTGTGACGGGGCAGCGCCCGGGCGCAACTATTACACTGAATTCGCCGAGCAGGCGCCGCAAGATACGGTGGTGCTTACCCTGGGCTGCAATAAATATCGCTTTAACCAGCATGATTTCGGCGATATTGGCGGCATCCCGCGCCTGTTGGACCTGGGCCAGTGCAACGATACTTATTCCGCAATCAAGATTGCTTCGGCTCTGGCCGAGGCTTTCAATTGCGGCGTGAATGATCTGCCGCTGTCGCTGGTGATTTCCTGGTTCGAGCAGAAAGCCGCAGCTGTGTTGCTGACCTTGCTGGCTTTGGATATTAAGAACATCCGCCTTGGCCCCACGCTACCCGCCTTTCTGACGCCCAATATCCTCAATGTACTGGTGGAAAAATTCGGTATCCAGCCCATAGGCGAAGCCAGGGCCGACATCGCATCGGCCTTGTCGCGCAAGGCTGCTTGAGCCGTTCTTGTCGTATGACTTGCCGGGAAGGCCAGCCTTTCCGGTTTCCTTGGATATGCCCTGATGACTTATCACATTCAACTGACCACCCGAGACGGCCAGCCGCTGGAATTCGATTGCAGTCCCGAACAAAGCCTCATTGATGCCGCGCTAGCGGCCCATATCAGTTTGCCCGCGCAATGTTGCCAAGGCAGTTGCGGTGCCTGCTATGCCAGCGTTACTGCGGGTGATTATCTGCTGGGCGAGCACAACCCTGCTGCGCTGCCTGCAGGCAATGCGAATGGTATCCTCATGTGCCGTACCACGCCGTGCAGTGATCTGTCCATCGCCTTGCCTTACGATCATGCGAAGATTTTGTTTCACACGGTGCCTCAGCGTCTTGCCCAGATCGTCGCCCTGGAATCGGTCGCTGAAAACACCGTGCGCTTGGCGTTGCGCCTGGACTCCGACGCGGACAATGGCGGCGCGGCAGAGTTCGAGCCTGGCCAGTTCATGGAGCTGGAGATTCCGGGGAGCACGGAGCGCCGCGCTTATTCGCTGGCGAACACCGGCAACTGGGATGGCCTGCTGGAGTTTTTCATACGCCTTCAGCCCCAGGGCCGCTTTTCTGCATTTCTGCGCGAGCGGGCGCAGCCCGGCATGAAGCTGATGACCCGTGGCGCCCTGGGGGCGTTTGGCATTGCAGAGGGCAGCTTGCGTCCGCGCTGGTTCGTGGCCGGCGGGACAGGGCTTGCCCCTATGCTTGCCATGCTGCGCCGCATGGCTGAATACCGGGAGATGCAGGCGGCGCGCTTGTTCTTTGGCGTGAATCGGGAAAGCGAGCTCTTTGCCCTGGCCGAACTGGAGCGCTTGAAGGCCGAGCTGCCGCAACTTGTCGTGGAGATTTGCGTCTGGCAGCCACAGGGCGAATGGCCGGGCTTTGTTGGCACGCCTGCCGAAGCTTTGCACCAGGCGCTGGCTGAGGCCTCAGTCCAGCCTGACATCTACCTGTGCGGCCCGCCGCGATTGATCGAAGCGGCCGAAAAAGCGGCCGCTGCATGGGGCATCCCGCCAGATCAGGTGTTCAGCGAACGATTTTTGCCGGGATAAGGGGGCGATTGCCACTCACAGTCCATATTCGCGTAATTGAGTGACGGCGCTGATTTTGACGGCGCGTCCATCGACATCGATCAGCCCGGCACGGGACAACTCGGCGAAAATGCGCGACAGGGTTTCCGGGCTGAGGTTCAGCCGCGAGGCAATCACTTGCTTTGAGGCAGGCAAGATGAACGCTGCCTGGCCAGCTGTCTCGCCGCTACCGTCCGTTGCGGAGCATTGTTGCAACAGGTAGCCGATGACGCGCTGCGTGCTTGAGCGCAGCGAATAGGACTCGACGTCCTGGATCAGCGAATGCAGCCGCATCGACATCCCGGCCAGCATTTTGCGCGCAAAAGAGACATCCTGCGCCAGCATGGCATTGATCTGGTCGCGTGCGACGTGAAGCAACAGGCTGTCGGCCAGGGCTTCTGCTGTCACAGGGTAGGGACGATCGAGAAACATGACCGCTTCGCCGAAGCTCTGGCGCGGGCCAATCATTTCGACGACTTTCTCTTCGCCCTGGACGGATTGCACCGTGAGTTTGATCTGGCCGAAAGCCACGATATAAAGCCCCCGGGCGGGGTCGCCCGCACTAAATACCAAATCCCCTTTTTTGAGGTGGCGCGAATGAATGCCTGACAGGAGCTGGGCTCTTTGTTCTGCATCGAGCATTTGAAATAACGGCAAATGCTCGATGATTTGTTCGATATTTCTGGACATGGATTGCCTGTCTTCTGTGCGGAAAATTTTTATCGCCAGACTATCGCCAGACACTGGCGCGGTTCATTTGCGGCGGGGCATTACGGCTTGTTGCGTATCAAGTTCTCGAAAAGACGCGCTGCATTGGCGCCGGTGAGATGGCGGCCGCCGGGCTTTTGCAGTTCGGTCAGGCGCAAGGCGCCATCATGGGCGGCAACGGTAATGCCGTGTGCATCGGTTGCCAGGATCTGGCCGGGCTTGCCCTGGCTTGCCACAACCTCAGCACGCCAAACCTTCAAGGGCGCATTGTTCAGGCTAAAGCTAGCCCCAGGGAAGGGGTTGAAAGCGCAGATTTTCCTTGCCAGCACGTCGGCAGGCTCATGCCAGTCGAGTTGCGCTTCGGCTTTGCTGATTTTGGCGGCATAGGTGGCGCCGGTTTCTGGTTGCGCTGTTGGGGTGAGCTTGTCTCCGCGGGCCAACGCATTGACGACAGTGACGATGAGCCGTGCGCCAAGGCTTGCTAGCCGATCATGCAGTTCGCCCGCCGTCTCGCCAGCGCCGACTTTTACCGATTCGGCCAGCAACATGGGGCCGGTATCCAGACCCGCATCCATTTGCATGATGGTCACGCCAGTCTCGCTGTCACCCGCTGCAATGGCGCGCTGGATCGGTGCCGCGCCACGCCAGCGCGGCAAGAGCGAGGCGTGGATATTAAGGCAGCCCAGGCGCGGAATATCCAGCACAGCTTGCGGTAGGATCAGGCCATAGGCGACAACGGCCATCACGTCCGCTTGCGCTGCGCGGAGGGGCTCATGGGTGCTGATGTCCTTGAGGCTGGCGGGCTGAAATACCGGCAGCTTGTGCGCTAGCGCGGTTTCTTTAATGGCCGAGGCTTGCAGCTTCATACCCCGCCCTGCAGGGCGATCTGGCTGAGTGAGCACTAAAACGATTTCGTGCCCGGCGGCGATGAGCGCTTCGAGCGCCGTGGCGGAAAAGGCCGGGGTACCGGCAAAAATAATGCGCATTACGCCGTGGCTTTCGCTTGCTTGAGCAGCTTTTCCTTGATGCGCTGTTGTTTCAGGCGCGACAGGTGATTGACGAAAACCATGCCATTCAAGTGGTCAATTTCGTGCTGGATGCAAACGGCCAGGAGGCCGTCGGCGGTGAGCTCAAAGGCCTGGCCATCCAAATTCAAGGCGTTGACGGTAACCGTTTCGGCGCGGGTCACGGTTTCATAAATGCCCGGTACGGATAAACAGCCCTCTTCACCTTCGCAACTGCCGGTTTTGCGCGTGATTTCCGGGTTGATGAAAACTTGCAAGTTGGATTTGTCGTCGCTGATGTCAATGACGATGAGCCGAATGTGCTGGTCCACCTGCGTTGCCGCCAAACCGATGCCAGGCGCGGCGTACATGGTCTCGGCCATGTCGGCGGCGAGCTTCTTGATGGATGCATCGACCGTGGCAATCGGCATCGCTTTTTTGTGCAAGCGGGGGTTCGGGTAACGCAAAATGGGTAATTGGGCCATGAAAAAGCTCTTGAAAGAATTGATGCTGGAAGAATTGTCGGGCAGAATCGGGTGATGCAGGTTTATCGCGTCAATCACCGAAAATCACTGGCACTATTTTTTAGCGCCAGCTACCCGGCCGGAGGTCTTGCCATGCGTCACATTATATCTGTCCTACTCCTATGTATTTCAACCACCTTGGCGCATGCTGAGGCAATCAGGCCCGTGGTGCTGGCCGATGGCGCGCCGGACCGCTATACCGTGGTACGGGGGGATACCCTGTGGGGTTTGTCGGCCAAATACCTGAAAGACCCATTTCGCTGGCCAGCGTTATGGAAAATGAATACGCAGGAAATCAAAAATCCGCACTGGATTTATCCGGGCCAGGTGCTGGTGCTGGACCGCAGTGGCGCAACGCCACGGCTAAGGTTCGATAACGCGGGTGGAAAAGGCGCGCAAACCACCGAGAAGTTATTGCCCCGCGAATATGTGGAATCTTCTACCGTACCGATTCCATCTATTCCGCCGCAGGATATTGAGCCGTTCTTATCGCAACCGCTGGTGGTCGATCAGGCCACTATCGCGGACGCCTTGCGCGTGGTGGGCTTGCAGGATAACCGCGTGATCGTCGGCGCAGGCGATACGATTTACACCACGCCTTATGCGGCCGCTTCGACTTCTGCAGAGGCGGTGAAAGGCATATGGCAGGTGTTTCGTCCAGGGAAAGCCTTATCTGATCCGGAAACCAGGGAGGACTTGGGTTTTGAGGCGAAATATCTGGGCACGGCCAGGGTGATCGGCCAGGGAGAGGTGGCGTCGTTTCGTCTGCTCACCTCAAAAGAGGAGGTCTTGGCGGGCGATTTCCTGCTGCCGGCACCCCGCATGGATGTGGTGAGCTATACGCCGCATGCACCAGAAAAAATGCTGTCTGGACGGGTATTGTCGATTTACGGCGGGGTGATGTACGGCGGACCGCAATCTGTTGTGGTGCTGAACCGGGGCAAAAAAGATGGCCTTGAGCCAGGCCATGTGCTCGCCGTTGATAAAGCGGGTGTAACCATCAATGATCGGTTGGCAGGTGAGAAACAAACCTACACGCTGCCAGATGCACGCAATGGCCTGGTGTTCGTTTTCCGCGTGTTTGACCGTGTGGCCTACGCTTTGGTGATGAGTGCGCAACAGCCGGTGATCGTCGGTGATACAGCCCATACGCCTTGATCCCTCAAGGATATTCCTTGTTTTGCCGTGCGGGGCCATTTCGGGTTTCAACCTTGACGCCTGAACCGGACATCGCCCCACGGGTTGCGCTGGCCACCTGGTTGCGCTTCATGCAGGTGCCGGGCCTGGGCAATGCCGCGCGGCGTGCGCTGCTTAAAACCTTTGGCTTGCCTGAAGCGATTTTTGCGGCGAGCTATACCGCCTTGGCGGCAGGGATTGGCGCGGAAGTGGCCGAGCGCATTTTGCGCGCTGTGCCTGGGGCAGGGTTTGACGCTTTGGTGACGGCCAGAACGGCAGGAGCCGCAACAGAACCAGCCGCTGCAAGGGATGGGGACAATCCCGATCAGGCGATTTTAACCGCGCTGGCTTGGGCCGGGCAGCCGGACCAGCATATCGTCACCTTGGCGGATACGGATTACCCGGCCAGTTTGCTCACGATGGAAGATCCGCCTCTGGTGCTGTATGTGCGCGGGCGGCTTGATTCGTTGGCCCAGCCGATGTTCGCGGTCGTCGGCAGCCGCAACGCCACAGCACAAGGCGAGCGCGATGCGGAGGCTTTTTCTGCCGCTTTGGGCCAGGCCGGGCTGACGGTGGTCAGTGGCTTGGCGCTGGGCATAGATGCTGCAGCACACCGGGGCGGCTTGAGCTCGCCCGCTGGAACCGTGGCGATTGTGGGCACCGGGGTGGATCGTTTGTACCCCGCGCGCAACGCAGCTTTAGCGCGCGAGATTATCCAGCACGGCGCTATCGTCAGCGAATTCCCTCTGGGCACGCCCGCATTGGCATCGAACTTTCCGCGCCGCAACCGCATCATCGCGGGTTTGGGCTTGGGTTGTCTGGTCGTGGAAGCCGCCCCGAAAAGCGGTTCTTTGATTACCGCACGCCTGGCGGCAGAAGCAGGGCATGATGTGTTTGCGATTCCGGGCTCGATTCATTCACCCTTGTCCCGCGGCTGTCATCAACTGATTCGCCAGGGCGCCAAGCTGGTTGAATCCGCGCAAGACATCCTGGAGGAGCTGCGCTGGCAAAGTGCGGCGCCTGTCTTGAATAAAGGACACTTCGATAAAGAAACCCCTGCGGCAGGCGAGAGGCAAAAAGCCGGCACCCCACGGGTGCTTTCCAGAGAGGGACCCAAGCCTGCGGGGCGCGCTGGCGAGACGGCGTCCGGCAAGGTAAGCGGGGTAAACGCTGCGTCCATGGCGGAGAAGGGCTCCTTGCCGCCCGACGCAGGCAAACCCTTGGCGCCGTCTGCTGTGGATGCACAAAATCCAGATGCCGCAAGCCATGGCGAAGCGCAGGTGCTCAGGGTATTAGGCCGCGCGCCGTGTGACTTGGACACCCTGGCGGCAAGGAGTCACTTGACGCCAGCGGCGCTTCTTGCCATCCTGCTACCATTGGAGCTCATCGGCCGTGTTGCGCAACTGCCCGGGGGGCTTTACCAGCGCTTGGACTGACAATGGGACTGACATCATGATAGAAATTCTTGTATACCTGTTTGAAAACTACCTGCCCGATACCTGCCCGCCGGCCGGCGTTTTGGCGCAAAAGCTCTCGGCCGCTGGCTTTGAGAGCGATGACATCAGCGAAGCCTTGTCGTGGATGGATGGCTTGGCGGGCGCGCAGCAAGTGGCCTGCATTGCGCCCAGCGCTGGCGCTGTACGGATTTATGACTCGGAAGAGCAGGATCGCTTGTCGCCCGAGTGCCGCGGCTTTATCGGCTTTCTTGAGCACTGTGGCGCGCTGGATGCTCCCCTGCGCGAGGCTGTGATCGAGCGCGCCCTGGCGCTGCCCGATGATGAAATCAGCCTGGATCGCTTCAAGGTGGTGGTGCTGGCCATGATTTGGCGTACGCGCCGGGAGGTGGATGCTTTGGTTTTGGAAGAGTTGCTCGCCGAAGATGCGGATGAGGCAGATTGGGATGGTAGCGAGGATGTCACGCGTATTTTGCTGAATTGATTGGTTGAGGCATTCTGCAGTAAACAGCCGAACCCGTTACCCGCACTTGCGCCGATAGCTTATGATGCGCCGCCCGCGCAAGCCATTTGCTTTGCCCAGAGATAACCATAGACATCCATTAAGCAGATATGACCAAGCAACTCATCATCGCTGAAAAACCTTCCGTCGCCCAGGATATCGCCAAGGCATTGAGCGGCATGGGCGAAAAATTCGAGCGCACGGGCGACTATTTCGAGAGCGAAAATTATGTCCTCTCGTCAGCCATCGGCCACTTACTGGAACTTGTCGTGCCCGAGGAGTATGACGTCAAGCGCGGCAAATGGAGCTTTGCGCATCTGCCGGCCATTCCGCCACATTTTGCGTTGAACCCGATTGAGCGCACGCAAGAGCGCTTGAAACTGTTAACGCGCCTGATCAAGCGCAAGGATGTGACGGGTCTCATTAACGCCTGTGACGCGGGGCGGGAAGGTGAGCTGATTTTCCGTTACGTGGCGCAACACGCCTTGGGTGAAAAGCAAAAGCCGCTGCGTCGGTTATGGCTGCAATCCATGACGCCAGCAGCCATTCGCGAAGGCTTTGCGCATTTGCGCACGGAAAGCGAGATGCAGCCGCTGGCGGACGCCGCGCGTTGCCGCTCGGAGGCGGATTGGCTGATTGGCATTAACGGCACGCGCGCCATGACGGCGTTCAACTCCAAGGAAGGCGGCTTTTACAAAACGCCCGTGGGCCGCGTGCAAACGCCGACCTTGGCCATCATGGTCGAGCGTGAACGGCGCATTAAAAACTTTGTTTCGCGCAACTACTGGGAAGTGGAAGCGGAGTTTCAGTGTGTCGCTGGCGTGTACCGCGGGCGCTGGATAGACGAGAAATTCAAGAAGGAAGACGATGAGCACGCCCGTGCCGAGCGCCTGTGGGAACATGCGCGTGCGGATGCGATTCGCGCCAAGTGTCTGGGTCAGCATGGGACGGTAGAAGAAGAGAGCAAGCCCAAAACCGAAGCCTGCCCCATGCTTTACGATTTAACTTCCTTGCAGCGGGAAGCCAACAGCCGCTTTGGCATTTCCGCCAAAAATACCTTGGGGCTGGCGCAAGCGCTGTATGAAAAGCACAAGGCGCTCACCTATCCGCGAACCGATAGCCGCCATCTGCCGGAAGACTATTTGAATACGGTGAAAGACACCCTGGGTTCGATGGGCGAGACCGCCTACGCGCCGTTTGCCGCGACGATCCTGAAAAACGGCTGGGTGCATCCGAACAAGCGCATTTTCAACAATGCCAAAGTCTCGGATCACTTTGCCATTATTCCGACCGGCACGATACCCAAATCCTTATCCGAGCCCGAGCAGAAAATTTACGATCTGGTGACCAAGCGCTTTTTGGGCATTTTTTATCCGGCCGCCGAATACAACATCACCACGCGCATCACGCGGGTGGAAAGCGAAGCCTTCAAAACCGAAGGCAAAGTCCTGGTGACGCCTGGCTGGCTGACGGTGTATGGCAAGGAGTCGCAAGAGGAGCGCGGCGAGGCGGGCGAGAGCCCCAATCTGCCGCCGCTGGAAAAAAACGAGCGCGTTTGGGCCAAGGACGTGGAAGTCAAAGCGAAAGCCACCCAGCCGCCACCCCGGTTTTCGGAAGCTACCTTGCTTACCGCCATGGAAGGTGCCGGCAAACTGATTGAAGACGAAGAGCTGCGCGAAGCCATGGCCGAGCGCGGTTTGGGCACGCCAGCCACGCGCGCGGCAACGATTGAAGGCTTGATTGCCGAAGAATACATCCACCGCAACGGCCGTGAATTGCAGCCCACGGCCAAAGCCGTCTCGCTGTTGTTTGCGCTGGAAAATCTCGGCGTGGATGAAATCCGTTCGCCGGAGCTCACGGGCGAGTGGGAGCATAAGCTGCGTGAAATGGAGCAGGGTCGCTTGGCCAGGGGCGAGTTCATGAGCCACATCATGGATAAAACCCGCGAAATGGTCGACCGCATCAAGACTGGCGAGCTGCCCGATGCGGCGTTTTCCACGTTGAAAACACCGTGCCCGAAATGCGGCGGCGTGATTCAGGAAAACTATAAAAAATTCCAGTGCAAATCGTGCGACTACAGTTTATGGAAAGTGGTCGCCAGCCGCCAGTGGGCGCCGGAGGAAATGGACGAACTGCTAAGCCAGGGCGTGATCGGCCCCTTGCAAGGCTTTCGCAGCAAGATGGGGCGCGCTTTTGCTGCCATGATCAAGCTCAATGCCGAGAAAATGCCTGAGTTCGACTTTGGCCAAAGTGATGCCGAGGCCGACGAAGCGGTTGATTTTTCAGGCCAAACCCCGCTGGGCGCGTGCCCGAAATGCCAGGCCAATGTCTATGAACATGGCATGGCCTATGTGTGCGAAAAGTCTGTGGGCGCGGCCAGGACCTGTGATTTTCGCTCTGGCAAGGTGGTTTTGCAGCAGGAAATCCCGCGCGAAGAAATGCAAAAGCTGCTGGAAACCGGCAAGACCAGTTTGCTGCGTGGCTTTGTGTCGAACAAAACGCGGCGCAAGTTTTCCGCCTTTTTAACGCGCGATGCGGCCACGGGCAAAGTGAGTTTTGAATTCGAGCCACGCGTGGCGAAAGCGGGAGCTAAACCTGCGGCAAAGCCAGCGGAAGCGGCTACTGAAAAAGTCGGCTCTGGTGAGACGGCGGCAAAGCCGGCCAAGGCCAAGCCGGGTGCGGTGAAAAAAGTGCCTGCCGCCAAGCGGGTTGCCAAGAAGGCATAGCGGTTTCAGCCACCGCGCTGAAGGGGCTTTGCCGTTGGCGGATGGCCCGAAAGCGCACTTCGCCCCCATTTTTTGCCCGATCAATTCACGCGCAACATTTGCCACGGCAAGTAGCGCCGGGGAAAGACAGGTCCAACGTTTGTTCTGCGCAACTGACTGCTGGGTTTTTATTCTGTAAGATACAGCTTTTAACGACAATCCAAGAGGTTTTTTATGCTCACTAAAGACGATATCCGTGGTGTCGCCGCCATGATCCCCACCCCTTGCAAAGAAGGCCAGGGCGGCTGGCAGTTTGAAGA
>DILC01000035.1:56461-57384 GCA_002424865.1 Rhodocyclaceae bacterium UBA5602
ATCGTTGAAGTGGCGCGTGGCCGCGTGCCGGTGTTTGCGGGCATTACGACGCTGGGAACCAAAGAGACGGTGCGCCAGATGCGGATGTTCCGCGAACTGGGCGTCGAAGGTGGCTTTGTCGGCCTGCCCTTGTGGCAGACACCGACCATCGCCAATTCGGTCAAGTTTTACGCCGATCTGGCCGAAGCGGTGCCTGATATGGGCTTGATGGTTTATGCCAATCCGTTGTTCTTCAAATCCACCTTCCCGGTCGAATTCTGGGCCGGTGTGGGCAAACACTGCCCGACGGTGGTGACCTGCAAATATGTGGGCAATTTGATGGACCCGAAGAACATGCTGGCCGATTTGCCCGCCAGTATGGATGCCGCACCGCACGTGCAATTTTTGCCGATCGACTTCGTCGCGCCGATGGCCTACGACTTGGTGGGCGATCGCTTGAAGGGCATGTGGTCGACCGCCTGTGTGATGGGACCAGAACCCGTGGTCGCCTTGCAAAAAGCGATTGATGCGGGGGACAGGGCACGCATGGGCGAGATCATGCACGACATTCACGCTTTGCCGAACGCGATCCCTGACTTCAAGGATCTGGCCAAGTACAACGTGCAGGTGGAAAAGCTGCGCTGCAATGCGGCGGGCTACATCAAGGCCGGCCCCTGCCGTGCGCCTTACCAGGACATTCCGGACGACTGGCGCGCCGCAACCGAAGCCAATGGCAAAGCCTGGGCCCAGATGTGCGAAAGTAAATATCGCTGCTAATTTATTCGCGCACTTTTTCCTCTGATATCCCAGGCAGAGGGCCGTGAAGGGCAAGGACTACTGGCAGTCAGTAGTTCTTGCCCTTACTTTTGGCAGGGTTCCCCGAGATCAGGCTAGGGTTTATACTTCGCAGCTTCGTAAAACGTTTCGACCGCGCCAGCAGGCCA